>JANMMJ010000303.1:0-6107 GCA_031373255.1 Hyphomicrobiales bacterium | reverse complement strand
CAAAAATACCGAGCGCTGCTTGATCGTGCCGTCGAGACGGCGGCGGTAGAAGCGTTGAAGCGCACCAAATACACGGTCGACCAGTCGGCCGAACCAGCTTTGCTGCGCGTGTGGTTTCAAGAGCTTCGAAGTCATCATCGGCGAAAGTGTCAGCGCGATGATTCCCGACACAATGACAGCGCCAGCCAGCGTAAATGCAAACTCGCGGAACAGCGCGCCTGTCAGTCCTGAAGTGAAGCCGATCGGCGCGTAAACCGCCGCGAGTGTCATCGTCATGGTAATGACAGGCGTGGTTATTTCGCGGGCGCCCTTCAGCGCCGCGTCGAAAGGCGTCATGCCTTCCTCGATATGACGGTGGATGTTTTCCACCACCACGATCGCGTCGTCGACCACCAGGCCGATGGCCAGCACGAAGGCGAGCAGCGTCAGCAGGTTGATCGAATAGCCAAGCGCGACGAGAACCACTGCCACGCCGACAAGCGACAGGGGAATGGTAACGACAGGAATGATCGTCGAGCGGATGTTTCCGAGGAACAGGAAGATGATGACCACGACGATCAGCGCCGCCTCGGCCAGGGTCTTGCCGACTTCCCAGATCGAGGCGTTGATGAATTCAGTGGCGTCATAGGCGATATTGACTTCGAGGCCCTGGGGCAGTCGCGACGCAATATCGGGAACCGCTTTGCGCACGTTGCTGATCACGGTCAGCGGGTTGGCGTCGGGCGTCACCTGAATGCCCATGAACACCGCTTTCACGCCATCGAACGAGGATGACGAGTCAAAGTTTTGCGGCCCGAGATCGATCTTGGCCACTTCGCCAAGACGGATGATGGTGTCGCCGCGCACGGCGACGACCAGATTGGCGAAAGCCTCCGGCGTCTCGAGCGAGGTTTGCGCGTTGATGTTCTTCTGGGTGAAGTCCGCCTTTACTTCGCCGGCTGCGGTGGTGAAGTTGTTGTTCTGCAGCGCCGCGCTGACGTCGAGCGGCGTAATTCCGCGCGCCGCCATCTTGTCCGGATCGAGCCAGACCCGCATGGCGAAAGTCGATCCGCCAAGGATTTCAGCCGAGGCAACACCGGTAATCGCCTGAATTTGCGGTTTGACCACGCGATCGAGATAATCGCTGATCTGCGGCGGCGACATTTGCTCGCTCTTGAACGAAATATACATGAGAGCAAAGCCAGCCCCGGTCACCCGTTGGACCGTCGGGTCATTGGCTTCTTCCGGCAGGATGCCCTTGACTTCGTTGACTTTGGAAAGAACGTCGGCAAGCGCTCTGTCGCCGTCGGCATCGAGCCGCAGCTTCAGTGTGATCGTCGAAACGTTCTGGGTGGAATTCGACTCAAGGATGTCCACGCCTTCAGTTGAAGCGACCGCCTGCTGCAAGGGCGTCGTGATGAAGCCCTTGATCTGGTCGGCATTGGCGCCGGGATAAACCGTTGTGATGGTGATCTTGGTATCGGCCACTTCCGGAAACTGGCGGATAGGCAGCTTGAACACCGCCCACAGGCCGAGCAACAGGATCAAAAGGCTTACGACTGTCGAGAGGACCGGCCGTCTGACGAAAATATCGGTAAAACTCATGGCATCACCTACTGAATAACCGGGCCATCGACACGGTTGAGCGCGATCGAATTATCGATCACCACCTTGGAACCCTGGTCGATCTTGTTCTGGCCCGCGATGACGATCTGATCGCCGGCTTTGACACCGCTCAGGATCTGCACGCGTCCGTTCTTCACGCCACCGGTCTTCACAAACCGGCGTTCGACTTCCAGTTCGGGCGTCTTGGCATTGGGATCTGGCTTCTTCGCAGGCACCACCACGAGGACATTGTCGCCATAAAGACTGTAGGTCACCGCCGTCTGCGGAACCGTCGTGACTGTCTCCGGCTCGCCAACCGTGACATTGACATTGGCATACATGCCCGGAAGCAGCTTGCCGTCTTCGTTCACGATGCTCGCGCGGATCTTGATGGTGCGGCTCGTCTCCGTCATTGTGGCGTCAGTGAACACCACCTTTCCGGGGAACGTCTTGTCCGGATAGCCTTCGAACTTGGCCATCACTGGCTGCCCCGCCTTGATCCGGGAGAACTCGGCTTCCGTCACCGGGAAATCCGCATAGATCGGGTCGACGCGCTGCAACCAGACAATCGCCTGTCCCTGGGCCACATACTGCCCCGGAGAAACATTGCGGAGGCCCAGCCGTCCGTCCCATGGCGCGTAAATGTATTTTTGCGCGATGACGGCCCTCAGCCGCTCGACATTCGCCTGGAACGTGTCGCGCTGGGTGCGCAGCGTATCGATATCGGCCTTGGCCGCATATCCTTTGTTGAACACGGCAGTCCGGCGCGTCAGCTCTTCCTCGGCATTGGCAAGCTGCACCATGACGCTGCGCAATTCCGCTTCCTCGGTCGCGGTATCGAGCACCGCGATGCGGTCGCCTTTTTTCACGGTTTGGCCGGACTCGAATTGCACTTGCTGGAGGATGCCGCCCACCTGTGGCGTCACCTGGATGCCATCGACAGCTGTCAATGTACCGATTGCCTCAATGGCCGGTGCCCACGCATCTTCGCGTGCCGCTTCCGCCGATATGGTTGCTACCGGACGTGGCGAATTGCCGATCACTTCCGCCAGGAACTTTGGCTTGAAATCGAATGCGTAGTACGCAATGCCGCCACCAAGGCCGCCAAGCAGCACGGTTACGATCAGAAAATAGAATATACGCCGAAACATGGTCCTCGAACTCCGCTTGTCTTATTCTGCTGCCTGGGCAGCTGGTTCTCTCAAAAGCTCGGCTTTGCGCTGTTCGAGATAGGCAACGCTGGCACTCAGCACCGCATACCCGTATCCGCCCACAAAGCGCTTGCCATAATCGATATCTTCCCTGGACTGGCATTCCCTTATACGATCCAGATCCTCGTTCAGGTCAGCAAGCTGCTTGTCGATCGCAGCGAGCATCACGTCCTTCGAAACGAATTCCTGCAGCAGCATGTGAAACAGGAACTCGGATTTGAACTTGTCCTTTGAAGGCTTCACCAGAAGCGCCCTGGAGAGCGCCACCCGCCCTTCTGGCGTGATGGCATAAACCTTCTTGTCAGGCCGTCCGGTCTGTTCCTCGGCGCGCACCGTCAGCAGGCCTTCAGCCGTCATCTGGGTCAGGGCAGGGTAAATCGAACCGAAGCTGGCATCGATGAAGTGGCTGAACATGCCTTCCTCGATGGCCTTCTTGATTTCGTAACCCGAGCACTCGAAACGCGAAATCATGCCGAGACACAACGTTCTGACATTCATGGAACACATAACCTTTGTATGGCAATCCGATATATGAAGCGACAACATATATCGATCCGATACATAGTCAAGAACTATATTGCATCGCACAAAAAATTGAATGAGGCAATCTCATAGTTAACATGAATTGACGAGTTCCCTAACGGAAAGAAACTGGACAAGGCCGTTTTCCACCGCCCTGGATGTTCATCCCCTGCATTTCGGCGCTGGCGCGGCGCTTGACAAATGTTCCTATGTTGTTCTATTTGTCCTATAGGAGGACTTTAACGAACACATGGACTGGGACAGGGTTATCGAGCGCAATCAGGCAGCACTCATCCGCATCGTGGCGATGCTCATCGCCATGGTGGAAATGGGAAGTGGCGCCATGGTGGCGTTGCTTCCGCCGTCGCTTTACCATGCGGTGTCGCGGATGTTGCTCCCCACGGAATCGGCGGTGCGCCGCCTGATTGCCATTGCGGCGCGCGGGCTCAAGGTGAAACCCGTTCCGGCGCGTCCAATGCCCCAAGGGCTTGCTTTCGTGGGAAAGGGTGGCGGACAGATCGCGTTTCAACTGTTCGACACGCGCCAGCGGTTCAGCCGCAACAGCCAAAGGCGTGCCGCCGCAAATCCTCGCATCCACGTCTTTGCAGACAGTCCGCTCATCCCCTTGTTCCAGCCCCGGCCGATTGAGAGCCCTATCCTCCCGGAGCCGGATGAGACGGTCGATGTGATCAATGCGACGCGCCTCTGCCGCCGTCTCGCCGCAGTCAGGATGGCGCTGGAGAACCTGCCGCAACAAGCCCGGCGTCTGGCGCGCTGGAAAGCCCGGCGCAACCAGATGCAAAAACCGACGTTCCTGTCGCCGTTCCGCCCCGGTCCGCCGCCCGGGCATCGCAAGGAGGCGATTGAGGAAATCGACTTTGTGCTGCGTGAGTGCCATGGGCTGGCCCGCGACGCGCTCTATGAAGACACATCCTGATCACATCCTGCCATCCAGGAAGCAGGTTCGCAGTTGATTCCGGGACGCTTCATTGCGCCATAAGGCGCATGGGACAAACTTGGGCCCTGTGCTACTGTGCCAGCGTTTCAACTGCTCTTTGGCCGGTGGGCTGGACCAGGGAGCGCAAAATCAGGGAGCAATTAATGAGACCAAATCTGAAATCCTGGCTGGTCGGCACGACAATGCTGATGATGACCGCCTCAGGCGCCTTTGCGGAAGTCGTTTTCAACCGCGGGAATTCCGCTGATCCGGAGTCCCTCGACCCGCACAAGACCTCCACCGTCTACGAAGCCCACATCCTGCGCGATCTTTTCATCGGCCTGACCACCGAGAATTCAAAATCGGAAGTGATCCCGGGCGCCGCCGAAAGCTGGACCATGTCGCCGGACGGCAAGACCTATACATTCAAACTGCGCGCCGACGGCAAATGGTCGGATGGTACGCCAGTAACCGCGGGCGATTTCGTGTTTTCGTGGCAACGCGTTGTCAACCCTGAAACCGCTGCCGAATACGCCTATATGCTGGCGCCCGTGGTCAATGCCGAGGATGTTACGGCCGGAAAGAAGAAGCCGGAAGAGCTTGGCGTAAAGGCTGTCGATGACCTGACTTTCGAAGTGCAGCTCAATGCGCCAACGCCTTATTTCCTTGAAATGCTCACTCACTCGGCGACCTACGCAATAAGCAAGGCCAACGTCGAGAAGTTCGGCGTCGACTTCATCAAGCCGGGCAATCTGATATCGAACGGCGCCTACAAACTCGCGGAGTTCGTACCCAACGACCATGTCAAGGCGGTCAAGAACCCGAATTTCTTCGATGCCGCGAACGTCAAGATAGACACCGTCAACTATATTCCGACCGAAGACCGCTCAACCGCCATGAAACGGTTTGAAGCGGGCGAACTTGACTCGAACGACGATATTCCAACCGAGCAGCTTGCCGATTTGAAAGCCAAGTTCGGCGATCAGGTCCGCCTTGGCCCGTTTCTCGGCACCTATTACTATGTGTTCAAAACGACCAAGGCGCCGTGGGACAACGTCAAGCTCCGCCATGCCATTTCCATGGCTATCGACCGCAATCATCTGGCCGAGAAGGTCTGGCAGAACACCATGATCCCGGCCTATTCCTTTGTGCCGCCGGGCATTGGCGGATATGAAACCAGGACGGTCGATTACGCCGAAAAGGATCAACTCGACCGCGAGGATGAAGCCAGGAAAATCCTGACCGAATTGGGCTATGGTCCGGACAAGCCCCTCAAGATGGATATTCACTACAATACCTCGGAGAACCACAAGAACACCGCTGTCGCCATCCAGGAGCAGTTGAAACCGCTCGGCATCGAGGTCACCCTGACCAATACCGACACCAAGACGCATTTTGGCCTGCTCGAGCAGCACGGCGATTTTGACGTCGCGCGTGTCGGATGGATCGCCGACTACAAGGACCCGGAAAACTTCCTGGCGCTTTGCAAGACCGGCACCGGCAATAACTATGCGGAATACAGCAACAAGGAAGTCGATGACTTGCTGGCGGCAGCCGCGGCGGCCCCGTCGCCGGAAGAACGCATGAAGAAACTGTCCGAAGCGGAGGGCGTGGGCGTTGCCCGCGATCTTTGTGTCGTGCCGCTGCTCTATTATGGTTTCCATACTGTGGTGTCGAGCAAGCTCAAGGGCTGGGAAGACAATGTCATGGACCGTCATCCCACCCGTTTCATCAGCAAGGAATAATCTGTTCACGGATGAGCCGCCGCTCGCCGGTTGTGGCGGGCGGCAGCAGTCCTTGCTGTGGGGTGCGCAATGCTGCGCTATGTTTTCAGGCGGTTTCTGACCGCCGTT
>JANMMJ010000299.1:0-16281 GCA_031373255.1 Hyphomicrobiales bacterium | reverse complement strand
GCGCCAGCAGATCATGGAATCCTGGGGGACCGATCCAATCAAGGCCGTCGAGGAACAGACCAAGCGCAATATGGCGATGTTCAGCGAGGCCATGCGCGTCTTCAATCCCTTCGCCGCCATTGTGCCGGGTGCTGGCCCTCCAGGATCACCCGCTCTACAGCAGGCGGCATCGGGGGACGCCCAGAAGAGCGATCTTCAGGCCCTGAAGGACCAGTTGACTGACATGCAGCGCAAGATCGACGCGCTCGGCAGGAAACCCTGACGTTTTAGGCCGGCCACCTCAGGCGCGCCGCGTTCCGAATGATTGTCCAAGGATGTCGGCGAAGCTTGGCTTGTCCAGCACCTCTTCGGGGTATTCGACCGCGTCGGGCTCCTCGCTTCCGCGCAGTGACGGCGCAGGTCCGGCACCCTGCCCGAAACTCTTGTTGAGAGCCTTGATCGCTTCCCGCAGGCGTGAAAGATCGAACTCGACACTTTCGGGCTCTTCCGGCGTTTCGGCCAGGCCTTCGCCCGGTTCCACCGCTTGAAGTGTTTCGAAAGCCGGTAGGTCTTGGGCTATCTCGACCGGGGGCGGTTCGGCAAGCAGCTCTTGCTCCACCTGCGGCTCAATTGCGGCATGGATCTCCTGCGGCGGCTCACCCTCTTCAACCGGATCGGCCCAGATATCGGCAGGCACTACAGCGGTATCCTGTTGCAGAACAATAGGAGCGGAAACTGCAGCCGGTGCAAACTCGCTGATTGAGAACGGCACGGCGGCACGGATCACCTGTTCTTCACCCAAAGCGTAATCCGCACCCGGTATGGCGAAGCCCGGATTACCCGTGCCCAATGTGGCCCAGGGCGGATCGAGGGTCGCCTGGCCGAAAAGATTTCCCTGCAGGTAGTCGACACCCCAGCTTGTCAGCAGTTCCGCATCTTCCGGGCTTTCCATCCATTCGGCCACTGTCTTGAGGTCGAATTTCTTGGCAAGGTCGATCAGCGACTGCACGAAGTACTGGTTGTCGGGGTTTTGCTTGAGTTTCTGGCAGAACGTGCCGTCGATCTTGAGAATATCGACATTGAGCGATTTGAGGTTGCGGAACGAAGTATAACCGGCTCCGAAATCATCGATGGCAACGGCACAGCCAAGTTCGCGCAGGGTCGAGGTGAAGCGGGCTGTCTCGTCGAGATCGCTCAGCGCCACCGTCTCCGTAATCTCGACCGTCAGGCGGTTGGTGATATCCTTGTGGGCAGCGAGAATATCGGTGAGCTGGCTGAACCAGCGCGGATCAGTCGCGGTCGTACCGGACACGTTGAATGTAATGCGCGCTTCCGGATAGTCGAGCAGCGTCTTGACCGCCAGTTGCACCACGGTCCTGTCGATCAACCGGACCAGGCCAAGCTTCTCGGCAATGGGAATGAGATGCGCGGCGGCGATGACTTCGCCAGCCGAGTCGGCCATGCGCAGGAGCCCTTCATGCATGACCTCTTCGCCGGTCGCCGCACTGACGATTGGCTGAAAGGCCAGCCGAAACCGGTCTTCCTTGAGGCAGGCCACGATCTCGGTTGCGCAGCGCGCGTTGAGCCCGCGCTCCGACAGCCGCCGCTGCGACGGCTGGTACATGATAAAACCGTCCGACGGCAGGCGCTTGGCTTCGGTCAGGGCTTCCTCGGCACGCGCCATCGCCGTATTGGCGTCCTGGGCATTCTTCGGCAGGACCAGCCCGCCGATCGACAGCATCGACCACACCGGGCCGCGCTCGGTCTCGATGACGCTTTCCCGCGCCACGCTGAGAAAGCGCTCCGCCGCGATCTGCAGTTCCTCTTCCGAACAATTGTTCAGGATAATGCCGAATTTGCTGCCCGAATAGCGCGCCAGCGCATCTCCTGCCCGCACAACGAGGCGCAGGCGGCGGCCCACCGCGATGATCACTTCGTCGGCGACTTCAAATCCATAGGCATCGTTGACCACGGCAAGGTTGTTGATGCCGGCCACCACGAAGGCACAGGAGCCGCCGGTCCGCTCGGCCACCGATATGGCCTCGCCCAGGGCTTCGGCCATACGGCCGCGATTCATCATGCCCGTCAGCGGATCGCAGTTGCCAAGGAAGCTCAGATGCTGGTCGCGCTTGTGCCTGTCATCGACGCGGCGCACCACGCCAAAAGCTTCTGCCGGCCGCCCGTCGGCTCCGGCAAACCAGCGGCCGCTGTCCTCCAGCCACAACGCCCGCTTGCCCATCCGTCCATCCGGCCGGAACAGGTATTCGATCTGATAGGGTACGCCATCGCCGTCATCGGTTGCCGACGTGCGCATGATCGTGTCATACCGGCTGGTAAAATTCTCGGCGTCAAGAAGTGCCGCGAAGTTGCGGCCCGAAGCGATCTCGGAAGCCGCACAGCCGAGCACCTCGTCGGCATTGGAACTCCACTGCACCTCATCGGTCTCGATGGTCCAGTGATAGGCCACTTCATCGACCGCATGCATGGCCCGGCGAATGCGCTCAAGCTCGGAGGCATCGGCCACGCGATCAGCCCGCCGCTCCGGCGCTACCGGACGGGAAACAGGTGCGGGGATTTGTCTTTCCCGCGCCTGATCCACGAACGAGAAAGCTTTGACAGACTCGGCTTGGCTCAAGAGGCCTCCATGAACACTGCCGTATTATCGTTTTGTGCATCGAATCGGGCCAATAGCCCGCTCCGAATCACGCCCTCGGCCAAACTATGCCCCGATTCCTTAAGAAACGCGAAACAATGGCAAATATTGCACTAATAGCCGAGCGCCAGCCCGTCCTTGCGGGGTTCTGAACCGCCAATCAGAATGCCGTTTTCCCAATCGATGGCGATGGCCTGTCCGCCACCCATCGGGCCGCCCGAAGGCTTCAGCCGGTGCCCCCGTTCAGCAAGGCCCGCCTGGACGCTCGCAGGAAGCGCCGCCTCAAACATGACTTCGCCATTCGCGGGGAACACCCGCGCCATGTCGATGGCCTCCTGCGGGTCCATGCCGTAGACATACCGGTTCACCGCCACCATCATGTGCCCCATGGGCTGGAAGTCGCCGCCCATCACCCCGAAAGCCATGTCAATCTTGCCGTCCTTTTTCGCCATGGCGGGAATGATGGTGTGGAGTGGCCGTTTGCCGGGACCGATGCAGTTGGGATGGCCTGGCGTGGTGACAAATCCAGCCCCGCGGTTCTGCAGCGCAAATCCACCCTCCGGCAGGATGATCCCCGAGCCGAAGGAATCAAACACGGAATTGATGAATGAGACCCCCAGCCGGTTCCGGTCGATCACCGAGAGATAGACCGTGTCTGACTGCGGCAGGGCCACGTCCACGTCGATGGCCTTGTTCAGGTCAATCATCGCCGCCAGCTTTGCGGCTTTTTCATCGTTCAGCAGTTCCGCGACAGGAATGTCGGAAAAATCCGGATCGCCGATATGCCGGTTGCGGAAGATCCAGGCGAGCTTCAGGGCTTCGAGCATCAGGTGGTAGTGCCCGGCACTCCCGGCGTCATGGCGGCGCAAACCGGTATGGCTGAGGATGTTGAGGGCGATCAGCACCGTCAGCCCCTGGCCATTGGGCGGGATCTCCAGAATATCATGTCCGGCAAAGCGGGTAGCGACGGGTTTGACCCAGTTTGCCTCCGTGGCAGCAAAATCAGCAAGACTCAGCAAGCTGCCGCGCTTCGCCAGATGCCCCACGATCTCCTCTGCGATGGCGCCCCGGTAGAACACGTCACGGCCCTCGCTGGCAATCAGCCGCAGGCTGCGGGCAAAGGCCGGATAGCGCATCACTTCACCAACCCGTGGGGCCCGGCCATCCTTGAGGAAGTGCTGGCCGCCCTCATCGCCGCGCAGCGCCTCCACCACTTTCGGCCAGTCGGCGGCAACCCGTGGCGTCACCGGCACACCTTCCTCCGCCAGCCGGATGGCGGGCTGCAACGCTTCCTTCAGATCCATCGTGCCCTGTGCGGCGAGCAGCTTGTCCCAGGCATCGATTGCGCCGGGAACAGTCACGGAATGCACGCTGTTTTCCGCGATCCTGGTCAGGCCGGATCGCTTGAGCCAGTCGGCATCCGCCGCAATCCCGGATCGTCCCGATCCGTTCAATCCCAGCACGGTACCATCTGGTTTGCCGACCAGGGCAAAGCAATCGCCGCCAATGCCGGTCATGGCCGGTTCGGTCACGCACAGCACGGCCGAGGCTGTGACGGCCGCGTCCACTGCATTGCCGCCGCCCCGCAGCACGTCGATGGCCGCGAGTGTGGCAAGCGGCGAGGATGTCGCGGCCATGCCGTGCCGCGCATAGGCTGCCGACCGGCCGGGATATTCAAAATTGCGCATGATGACGTCCTGTGTTGGACCATGGCTTCTGCCGCCATTGCGGCAAAACCGCAACCCCGCCGCCATTTGAATTTCCTCCGGCACAGGCATCGGAATCGACGGTTTTCACATCATATCGGCTGGCGGTATGCACCATTTTCGCAGCAACACCGGTTTCGATGCCGAACCTCCCCGGACTCGATGGCGGCCCAGCCTGCCCGCAAGGCCGCGCGTTTACGGTGTCGCAATCGACGCACCTGCGTCGTAACGATCATTGCCGTTCCCGTCGATCCCGATATTGTCCCGCCACCAATATGGAACTTCGGGAGGACTGCCACATGACCGTGAAGAGCGACATCGAGATCGCCCGCGAAGCCAGGATGAAACCGATCATGGAGATCGGCAGGAAACTGGGCATTCCTGAAAGCGATCTGATCCCCTATGGCCACACCAAGGCCAAGGTGGCGCTCTCCTATATCGACAGCCTGGCGTCGAAGAAGGATGGCAAGCTGATCCTCGTCACCGCCATCAATCCGACACCTGCGGGCGAAGGCAAGACCACCACCACGGTGGGCCTCGGCGATGGCCTGAACCGCATCGGCAAGAAAGCCATGGTGGCGTTGCGTGAACCCTCGCTCGGCCCCTGTTTCGGCATGAAGGGCGGGGCGGCAGGTGGCGGCTATGCCCAGATCGTTCCCATGGAGGACATCAACCTCCACTTTACCGGCGATTTCCACGCCATCACTTCGGCCCACAACCTGCTCTCGGCGATGATCGACAACCACATCTATTGGGGCAATGAACTGGGGATCGACACCCGCCGCGTCGCCTGGCGCCGCGTCATGGACATGAACGACCGGGCGCTTCGCGAGGTCGTCTGCTCGCTGGGCGGCGTTGCCAATGGTTTTCCACGTGAGGCCGGGTTTGACATCACTGTCGCTTCGGAGATCATGGCCATACTTTGCCTCTCGACCTCGATTGCCGATCTCGAGCGCCGCATGGGCCAGATCGTCGTGGCCGCCAAGCGCGACAAGGGCCAGGTGCTGGCCAGGGACCTCAAGGCGCCCGGCGCCATGACCGTTCTCCTCAAGGATGCGCTGATGCCCAATCTGGTGCAGACCCTCGAAAACAACCCGGCCTTCGTGCATGGCGGCCCCTTCGCCAATATTGCCCATGGCTGCAACTCGGTGATGGCGACCCAATCGGCCCTGAAGCTTGCCGACTATGTGGTGACCGAAGCGGGCTTTGGCGCCGATCTTGGCGCCGAGAAGTTCTTTGACATCAAGTGCCGCAAGGCCGGGCTGTCGCCTGCCGCAACCGTCATCGTTGCGACCGTTCGGGCCCTGAAGATGCATGGCGGCGTCGCCAAGGACGATCTCAAGAAGGAGAACGTCGAAGCCTTGAAGAAAGGCCTGGCCAATCTGGGCCGCCACATCGAGAACGTGAAGAAGTTCGGCGTGCCCATTGCCGTCGCCGTCAATCATTTCATCACCGACACCGAGGCCGAAGTGGACGCGGTGCGCGAATACTGCAAGGGCCACGGCGTCGAGGCCTTCAAGTGCACCCACTGGGCCGAGGGCGGCAAGGGCACCGAGGCGCTGGCCAGGCACGTCGCCGAACTTGCCGACAAGGGCTCGGCACAGTTCAAGCCGATCTATGATGACGCGACACCCCTGTGGGACAAGATCAAGACCATCGCCCGCGAGATTTACCGCGCCGATGACATCGTGGCCGACAAGTCGGTGCGAGACCAGTTGAAGGGCTATGAGGCGCTGGGCTACGGCAAGTTCCCCATCTGCATGGCCAAGACGCAGTATTCCTTTACCACCGATCCCAACATGAAAGGCGCGCCCACCGGCCACGTCGTGCCGATCCGCGAAGTGAGGCTCTCGGCGGGTGCGGAATTCATCGTCGTCATCTGCGGTGAGATCATGACCATGCCGGGCCTGCCCAAGGTGCCCTCCGCCGAAGTCATCGGCCTCGACGAAAAAGGCCAGATCGCCGGGCTGTTTTAAGATTGAGAGATTCCGTAGTTGCTGAAGTCTTCCACCCCGACAACGGGGCAATTCGCTTGGGCTTTGCGAGGTGTTCGACTTCTTCTTGCTGCCTGCGGCGGCATGCTGAGGCCAAAAAATAGAGCTTGCCTTAACGTCATAAACAATGTCAAGCATTGTATAATTTGAACAATCGAACAACATTTCACCCTTCTCGACGCTCTGTACTTGTGCGTCTCGTTGGCACCACTAATTAGTTGCACCCAAGACTGAATTTTAGCGAGGTGGGTTATGGACAGCATTCTGCCGAATTCTCAAGCCGAAGCAAAAGAAAGTCATTTCATCGACAGTCATGCAGACTTGCAGGCCAAGCTTGAAGCTTTATTCCCAGCCGAGTTCAAGGAAATTAGCTTGGCATCATATAGTAGTCGTGGGAAACGAAGTTTAACACTTCTTGCTAATAAGGATACACAGCATTCTATTCAGTCTCGATCAGAGTGGCTTAGTTTCGATCTAAACGAAATCTTGTTTGTTGCCCGCATTGAACTAATTGTTCAGAGTTTTGAATCATATGATAACTTTGAATTAAGCTTTACTGACTCTTTTAGCGGAGAAGTTCGAAATTATTATATTTCACCAGAAAATGGGCAATTATCGGCTTGACGTACCACGCCGCATGATGTATCAATAGTCCTATTCGAGGGACTAGCCATGAAACTTACCGATCCGATCTACACCGACGAAAACAAGGCTCGCGAGCACTTGGAAAGCCTGCATTGGCCGAACGGTCCCGTTTGCCCTCGCTGTGGTGTTCTTGACCGCGCCACGAAGTTACAGGGCAAATCAACCCGTCCTGGCGTCTACAAGTGCAAGGACTGCCGCAAGCCGTTTTCCGTGACAGTCGGCACTCTCATGGAGCGCAGCCATATCAAGATCAATGTCTGGCTTGCCGCGATGCATCTGATGACCGCCAGCAAGAAAGGCATGTCTGCCCACCAGATGGCACGTATGCTTGGCTTGTCCTACGAAAGCGGCTGGTTCCTTTGCCATAGACTTCGCGAGGCTATGCGTACCCCGGTTCCGCCTAACGGAATGGGCGGGGATAACAAGGTTGTCGAGGTTGACGAGACATTCATCGGCGGCAAGGCCAAGAACCGTGCGTTTAGCGAGCCCGCGCCCAAGAAGGCCGTCATGGCTCTTGTGGAACGTGACGGGGAAGTGCGCTCCTACCATGTGGCGAATGTTACCGCCAAAACCCTTCGCCCGCTTATTGTCACAACCGCCAGCCGCAAGTCCTATCTCATGACGGACGAAGGCACACAGTACACAAAGATCGGCAAAGAGTTCTCAGGCCACGGCACCGTGAACCACTCTGCCGACGAATATGCACGTGGCACATTCTGGCATACCAACACGAGCGAAAACTATTTCAGCATCCTCAAGCGTGGCATATATGGCGTCTATCACCATGTCAGCGAAGCGCACTTGAGCCGTTATCTTGCCGAGTTCGATTTCAGGTACAGCAATCGTGCCGGATTAGGTGTCAACGATGAATTGCGCGCAGAAAAAGCCATCGCTGGTCTAGTTGGCAAGCGCCTCACCTATCGGCGGACTGACGAAACCCGCTACGCCTAAGCAGTGGGCTAGGCGACTTATCCACAGGCGCAAGCGCGCTGAGAAATCTCCAAAATGCTAAACTGTCCCAAGCGATTCGGGAGACGTTTGCGCGTCTCCCGAATCTGTAATCAACCTGTATGAGAGGATGACTACCAATGTCCAAAGATACTGTCGCAGCCTCATTTAAGTGCAAAGAATGTAGTGCGCCCATTGTTTTTCCTGATGACGTAACCAACGACACCATCATCAAATGCGGGGACTGCGGGACCGAGATAGGGCCTTACAGAGACTTCAAGACGCTCGCTCGTGAGGCCACGAGAAAGCTTGCTCTCGGGATCGCTCGCAAAGCTTTCAAGCGCAAGCACTGAAAACACAATTTCTGTTTCGTCTGCCCCACTTCTCACAATGCCGTTTGAACGCGGCTTGTGGGGTTGTGGTGGCGTCCGCAGCACTTTCAGTGCGAGATCATCGCGTTTCAAATCTTCTTCCTTCAGAGACTTCGCCATGGCGTCACCAATCAAAATCTATAAACCACCTAAAAATGACGTTCTACTCGCGTTTGCCAATGCAGTCGATGCCTGGTCCTCTGTTGAATGGCAGATGGCGATGCTATTTCGAAGCCTTACAACGCCAGAAGATTTGACCCTTGCCGCAAGCGTACTTCATTCAGTGACCGGATTTCGCAATCAAGTAGATATGATTGAAGCGGCAGCCAATGTATCCCTCAGAAATCATCCAGCCGCGTTGCAGCCCGTCTTGAATCTCACAGGACGAGCGCGCAGCAACAACACAAAGAGGAATGCCTTAATTCATGGTCGTTGGAAGGAGACGGAATGCATTACAAATGGGCAGTACACTCACACGGAATTACATCGCGACTATTCACCTGACAATCCCCTAGGGCTGTTTTTCAAAACTGCCGAAGACGAAAGAAAGGCGCGGGGCAATAGCCGCTTCTATCTGCAAGACCTCAATCGAGCCAAACAGGAGTTCAAGCAATTGGCTGATGACCTGTTCGCGGCTCAATCTCAGATGGGCCAGATCGTTCCGCCTCGGCCGCCTGCAAAATACTCTCCGTAATCATGCGGAGAGTTCGGGTCGAAGTGTTCCAACCAATCTCGCCAAACTGGCGCAAGCATTCCGCGCCAGCCGCAATCATCGCATCTGTTAAAATAGCGTCGGCCTGTCTACTTTTTCCTATCGAATCGCTCATGGTACGTCAAGCCGATAATTGCCAGAAAATGACAAAGTAATATTTTACGTTAATCGATTTATCCGGGGTTTTGGCATAAAGCCTCCCACAAAGTATTTTGCTTCTCCAAAGCTTGTTTCTGTAACAGCTTACGGTTTGCCTTCATCTGAGCTTGAAGCGCTTGTTGGGCAGTTTGCGATTATTTCAAACGCTCGGGAAAAGCTAAATTTAGACGCGCAAACTGAACTAAAGGCCGCAAATGACGCCACCATAAAGAAGCAGACTGCAGAAACCGAATTGGCAACACTAAATGAAAATATTGTATCGATTGCCCAAGAGATTAGCAACGAGAACAGTAAATTAGAAACAACACGCGAAGATTCCGTCAATCAACAAAAAAACTTGACACAATTAACTCCTCGATCGTGGAGAAACAAAACTCTCTAGCGACAATTGAGGATCAAATGGAGAAAAAAACTGGAGAGCGAAAATTAATTAACGACGATATTACAAATGCTGAAAATAAGCTCGACGAACTTAGAAGAGATATACATTTATTTCCCAGTGAAATAGCGGGATACATTAAACAAGGAAGTAGAAATTCCTATCTTTATGCATTGCTTTGCATAGTACCACTTGGTATTATGATTGCCGTTACATATAAATTATTTAGTAACTCAGAGCTTTTGTTGAAGTTTTTCTTACAGGCAAATCATCCTTCAATTGTAGAGTATTTATTGTCACGAGCACCTTATGTTGCCGTTAATGCGGTTATATTAACTGTTTGCTATACTATACTAAGATTATTATTAATCGAGATTATTGCCATTAACAGAAAAAAGCAGGACCTTCACAAGGTGAGCATTATTGCGACAGATGTGTCATTTACCTCTCTTCAGGGATTGTCGATTGACAAAGAAACGGCTTATCACCTCCAAACTCAAACTAAGATGGAATTACTTAAGGAGCATTTGCGGCAGCACCTTTCAGATGATTACTCCTACGGAGCGCATGACAATGGAATCAACCGATTATTGGAAGTAGCAAGAAAAAAATTCGATTTAAGGATAGAGGGCAACCAAGACAAAACTGATGCAGATAAAGTCTAACTGGAAGTGCAGGTTCGCGGTCAACCGACGTCCAAGTATGTTCGCTTGTCACCCAGTACAAGCGGGGTGGTGATGGCTTCACAATGCTGCGCAAGATCCTGCCCTACCTCGTAATTGTCGCGATCATTTTCGTGGGCTTCGTCTGGTGGATTCGTGGAACCGTCAATCCGCCGGTGATGGCCGCCTCTGGCGCCGAATTGGAACAATTGCTCCGTGAGCGGATCAAGCTTCCGGAAGGCTATGAGTTCAGTATTTTTGCTCGGAACATAGGCGATGTCCGCCTCATGCAGATGACGGAATCGGGCGATCTCGTCGTTTCGGGCTATCGGTCCGGCGTCATCTATCTTTTCAAGCCTGATGGCAGCCATACCGTTCTGGCGAGTGATCTTGACCTGCCGCACGGCCTGCTCCTCGAAGGAAACAGCCTCTTTGTGGCCGAGCAGTCACGCGTAGTGAAATATGATTTCGACGGCAAGGCCCTGTCCAATGCGCAAGTACTTGTCGCGGGTCTCCCTGACGATGGCGGGCACTCGTCGCGCACCCTGAAGCGGGGGCCGGACGGCTATCTCTATCTGACGGTCGGTTCGAGCTGCAATTCCTGCATCGAGGAACACCCCTGGCGCGCCGCCATGCTCCGCTTCAGGGAGGGCGGCAAGCCGGAGATCTTCGCATCGGGCCTGCGCAACACCGTGGGCTTCGACTGGCAGCCATCGACTGGCAATCTCTATGGCGTCGAAAACGGCCGCGACAATCTGGGCGACGATGTGCCCGACGACGAACTGAATCGGATCGAGCAGGGCAGGCACTATGGCTGGCCGTTCATGCACGGCAAGGGCGTGCCCGATCCAAGCCTCGCCGCGCGCATGCCTGAAAACCTTGAGCCGGTGCCGCAGGCCCATGGGCTGGGGGGTCACGTGGCGCCATTGTCGATCCGCTTCCTGAAGCACCAGGCCGATGCGGCGCTGAACGGCACGGCCCTTGTAGCCGAGCACGGCTCCTGGAACCGCTCGGTCAAATCCGGCTACCGGATCGTGCGGCTGACCTTCTCGGGTGAAACGATCAGCGAAGAAACATTCATGTCAGGCTGCGAGGTGGACGGCGAAGTGATATGCCGGCCGGTCGACATCCTCGAGGCAGGGGACGGCACCTTGTTCGTCACCGATGACAGTACCGGTTCAATTTATCGCATTTCGCGGGCACAATAGCCTGTGGCTATGAATCGTTGCCCTTCTGTCAAGTGTCAGGATTTGTCAGCAGGATGGCGTACCGCGAAGGCAGGAGTTCACCATGGCGAAAACCGCAATAGAGAGGCTGCGCAACCCTCAGGAGGCGAAAATCCTTCAGCCATTGCCGAAACATGTCAGCCATTGGGGACCGCCCGGCGCATCGATGGTGATCCCCCCTCGCCCATGGACGTCGATGGCATCGTCGCCACCATTCCCAAAGGCAAGCTCGCCACCAGCAAGACCCTGTGCGAGGCGCTGGCCCGCATGCACGGCACTACACTGGCCTGCCCGGTCACCACCGGCATCTTGTTTGGCATTGTCGCCAGGGCCGCAGCCGAGATGGAGGAGATGGGCGCCAAACGCGTAACGCCCTGGTGGCGCGTTATCCGTCCCGATGGCACCTTGAACGCGAAAATGCCTGGCGGACTGGCCGAGCACGCAAGGCGGCTCGAGGCCGAGGGCCACATCGTCAGGAGCCAGGGCCGCGATGCGCTTGGCGTCGATGGTTTCGAAAAGCGCCTGGCGAAACTGCGCTGACTCAGGCAGGAGCGCTCTGTGTCCCAGCCGCGCGGCGCCGCCGCCGCTCCATGTAGTTGCCGCCGAAGATGCTGATCAGCACCGCCCCGATGATGATGCCGCCGCCCACGAATGCCGACGGTTCTGGAACTTCGCCGACGAACAGCCACGGCCACAGCGGATTGACCACGGCATCCAGCATCACGATCAGCGACAGCGTGATGGCCGGCACCGATTTGGCGCCCTTGGCATAGAAGATCAATGGAATGGCAAGTTGCAGCGCGCCCATCACCGCCAAAAGCAGAATCTGCTGCGGGTCGACGTCGAAGCCGCCGCCCGTATGTCCGGCGAGAAAACCCATGAAGCCGGCAATGAAGAACGTGGCGAATCCGCCGGCACAAATCGCCGGCACCATGTCGAAGCTGCGGTAGCGCCGCAGCATCAGCGTCTGCCCGGCAAACGACATGGGAACGCAGACCGACACCAGGATGCCGATGATCCTGCCGCCTTCAAGCCCGTCCCAGGCGATGATGCCGACACCCGCGAAGGCGAGCCCGGCCGCCATCCAGGCAATGGCGCTGGGTTTTTCGCCGGTGACCCACGGGCTGAGCAGCCCGGTAAAGATCGGCGACGATGCCCCTATCACCGAAATCGCCGCGGTGCTCACCATGGTCAGCGACGTGACATACAAGGTCGAGCCCAGCGTGAAGAACCCGCCAGAGATGACCAGGGCCCAGAGCGGAATCTCGCGGAATTTCTGCACCGTTCCAGCGCCATAGACACTGACCAGGTAGCAAAGCAGCGCAACCGACATCCAGAAGCCGCGCCATGTATTGATCTGCCAGCCATCAAGCCCCGGCAGCAGCCGCACGAAGATGCCGGACAGGCTCCAGCCGAGCGTGGCAAGCAGCACAAACACGACGCCCTGGCCATAACTCTGCTCGTGTTTCATGCCGCGCCCATCCTGTTCAGGCTATCATAAGCAAGTGCCCATACGATGGGCTTCCATAACATGGGCTCCACCCGGAATTGGCATGAGCCATCAGGCCCGGAGCTTCACATTTTCCGGATCGTAGGGGCTTTCGCCGATGATTGTCGTCTTGAACAGCTTGTCGAGGATCTTGATCTCAAGCTCCGTACCCGGCGCCGCATGTTCCGGCTTCACCATGGCGAGTGCCAGCGACTTGTTCACCCGCCAGCCGAAGCCGCCGTTGGTGGCGCGGCCGATGAGCTTGCCCTGCGCATAGATCGGCTCGGACCCGCGCACATCGGAATCGGCATCCGTCACCCCGTGAACCTCCATGGTGACGAAATTCCAGTTGAGCCCCGCCTCGCGTGATTTCACCAGTTGGTCGCGCCCGATGAACGCGCCCTTGTTGGGATGGACGAAGCGGTCGAGGCCCGACTCGTAGGCCGAATACTCGATCGAGAGTTCGCGCGGGATCAGCCGGTAGCTCTTCTCGATCGACAGCGCCGACATCGCCTTGATGCCATAGGGGCGGATGCCGAAGTCCTTGCCCGCCTGCATCAGATGATCGAACAGCGCCACTTGCTGCTCGACCGGGTGATGGAATTCCCAGCCAAGCTCGCCCACGAAATTGACCCGAAGCGCATGCGCCGTGATGGTGCCCACGCTGATCTGCTTGCCGGACAGCCACGGGAAAGCCTCGTTGGAAAGATCGGCGTCGGTCAGCTTCTGCAGGACCTTGCGTGAGTTGGGGCCGGCCAGCACCAGCACGCCCCAGCTGTTGGTCATGGCGTTCATCTGGACCGAGCCATTGGCGGGGAGCGCCTTGCGCAGGTAATCATGGTCATGCCGCTCGAAGGCGCCGGCCGAGACCAGGTAATAGCCGCCCTCGCGCACCTTGTAGACGGTGAACTCGGCGCGCACCCCGCCCCTGGGGGTCAGCATATGGCAGAGCGCCACGCGGCCGATCTTCTTCGGGATGCGGTTGGCGAGCAGCCCGTCAAGCCAGGCTTCGGCACCCGGCCCCGTGATCATGCACTTGGCGAACGCCGACATGTCTTGCAGCGCCACATTGTCCATCACGTTCCGGCATTCTTCGCCGACGAAACGGAAATAGTTGGAGCGCCGGAACGACCACTTCTCGACGATGCGGCCATCGTCGGTCGCCGGCGCGTGGTTGTGATTGGTGATAACGTCCGCCGTATTTAGATCCTTCTTGTCAAGGGAGTATCCCTTGGGCGCGAACCAGCCCGGCCGCTCCCAGCCATAGACCGATCCGAAAACCGCGCCGAGGTCCTTCATGCGGTCATAGCAGGGCGTACGCTTCAGGGGCCGTGCCGCGATCCGCTCTTCATCCGGATAATGTGGCGTGAACACATTGGCATAGGCTTCTTCGTTCTTGGTCTTGAGATAGCCGCGCGTGGCGTAAGGTCCGAAGCGCCGCGGATCGACACCCATCATGTCGATGGTGGGTTCGCCATCGACTATCCATTCGGCAAGCTGCCAGCCGGCACCGCCCGCCGCCGTCACCCCGAAGGAATGGCCTTCATTGAGCCAGAAATTGCGCTTGTCCCAGGCAGGCCCGATGATCGGCGAACCGTCGGGCGTATAGGCAATGGCGCCATTATAGACCTTCTTGATGCCGACCTCGCCGAAAGCCGGCACCCGTGCAATGGCCGCTTCTATATGGGGCGCCAGCCGGTCGAGGTCTTCCTGAAACAGCTCATACTCGCTGCCGTCGGACGGCCCATCGACAGAGCAGCACGGCGCACCTTTCTCGTAGGGCCCGAGCAGCAGCCCGCCATTTTCCTCGCGCATGTACCACGAGGAATCGGCTTCGCGCAGCACGCCCATTTCCGGCAGTCCCTTGGCCTGGCGTTCCCTGATCAGCGGATGCGGTTCGGTGACGATGTACTGGTGCTCGACCGGGATCACCGGAATGTCGAGACCCACCATCGCCCCCGTCTTGCGGGCAAAATTGCCGGAGCATGAGACCACATGCTCGCAGGTGATGTCGCCCTTGTCGGTTTTCACCACCCATTCGCCATTGGGCTTCTGGTCGATGCCGGTGACAACCGTATTGCGATGGATTTCCGCGCCCCGCGCCCGCGCACCCTTGGCGAGCGCCTGGGTCAGGTCGGCAGGCTGGATATAGCCATCGTCGGGGTGCTGGATCGCCCCGATGATGCCATCCGTCTCGCAGAGCGGCCATATCTCCTTCAGTTGCGAAGGTGTCAGCTTGTTGACTTTGATGCCGATGGTTTCGGCCACCCCGGCGTAATACGTGAATTCATCCCAGCGGTCGGGCTGCCGGGCGAGGCGGATGTTGGAGCACTTGGTGAAACCGACATTTTGTCCGGTCTCGGCTTCAAGCTCGCCATAGAGCTTGACCGAATATTTGTGAATTTGGCCGACTGAATAGGACAGATTGAACAGCGGCAGCAGCCCCGCGGCATGCCAGGTGGAGCCGGACGTCAGTTCCTTGCGTTCGATCAGCATGGCGTCGCTCCAGCCCTTCTTGGCCAGGTGATAGAGCGTCGATACGCCCACCACGCCGCCACCGATCACCACCACGCGCGCCGTTGATTTCATGGCAAGACCCTCTGAACCGGAATTTGGAATTGAGCGCACATTAGTAAGCCCGGTTCAACCGGTGTTACGGCAGAACGACCGGGACCATCCCGATTACGACACAGGCTTGGCGAAATGCACCATGGTGCCGCCATCGGCCAGGGGCGAGCGGCCGGTCTCGTGAAAACCCTGACTTGCATAGAAGGCCAGATTTTCCGTGAATGCCGCATTGGTGAACAGCGGCAGCTCCGGCAGGCCATGTGTCTTTGCGGTTTGCGCGGCATGGGCGAGCAGGGCCTTGCCATGGCCCCGGCCCTGCTGTGCCTCCGCCACGGCGACATTCTCGATCAGCAGAAAATCCGCATGCGGAATCATTTCGATCAGCGCCATCGGTTGCGCATCTTCCTCGAGCAAATCGATCCAGTGTTCGCGCACCGCCTTTTCATAATCGGCGGTCATCGGCAGGGGCTCGCGTCCGATCACCGCGATCCACTTGGCATAGACGTCGCGGGTCAGATCGCGCACCGCGGCGGCATCGCCAGCACCCGCACGGCGCAAATTGAAATGTCCAGCACTCACCCGGAAAAACCGCCCGCTTGCAGGAAGGCCAATTCGGCGGGTGTCGATGTCCGCCCCAGCACCCGGTTGCGGTGCGGGAACCGTCCGAATTTTGCGATGATATCGAGATGCACCTGCGCCCAATACACCATCTCGTTGAGGCCCAGCGTCGCGAACAGAGCTACGCAGCGGTGCTGCGCATAGATGTCTTCGGCATGTTCGAGCGGCATCA
>JANMMJ010000269.1:0-2403 GCA_031373255.1 Hyphomicrobiales bacterium | reverse complement strand
GATCACGGCGTAGTCAACTTTGAATTGCTCGATGAAATCGGTGGTCAAATCGCCGACAAGACCGCCGTCAGATCGGCGAAGCGCCCCCCCGGCAACCATGATTTCGCAGGACTCATTGGCCAGCAAAATATTGGCGACATTGATGTTATTGGTTACCACGGTGATATTCGTATGGTTGAGCAGCTCGCGCGCCACCGCCTCGGTCGTGGTTCCGAGATTCAGGATCATCGAGCTGTTGTTGGGGATGGCTTGCGCGCAGCGACGCCCGATTGCGGCCTTGGCCACGTCATTCATCCGCCGGCGTTCTTCATAGCCGAAGTTGGAGACCCCGGTGCGCAGCACCGCGCCGCCATGGACCCGGTCCAGAAGCCCGGCGTCGGCAAGCTCGGTCAGATCACGGCGAATGGTTTGCAGGGTGACTTGGAACTTTTCTGCAAGCATCTCAACGACAACTCTGCCATCGGACCGGGCAATTTCAAGAATTTCCGACTGGCGAAAGCCAAGCGCCATGATTGCATTCCATCCATTCTGGTCGCAGCTCCCTTCGGTGTTTACACCAAAGCTGGCCGAGGTCTTCGGAGTTTCGCCAAGGTCGTCGTCCTGCATTTCATCTATTCCGCCTGCACCGATGTCTGCCCGCTGCATGCCGAAAAGCTCGCGGAAGTGCAGCCGATGATCAACCAGACCCCGATGAAGGATCTGGTCCGGTTCGTCTCGATCACCACCGACCCCCGGAACGACACGGTGGAAGTGCTGAAAGACTATGGCCCGCAGCACGGGCTGGACCCGGTGAACTGGCAGTTTCTGACCATCGCGCCCGGCCAGCCCGCGGATTATACAAGAACACTCGCCCAAGCCTTCGGCCACAAGTTCACCGTCGCGAGCGATGGCACGCTGACCCACGGAATCGTCACCCATATCGCCGGCAAGTTCGGGCGCTGGCAGGGGAATTTCTACGGGTTGGAGTTTCAGGCGGTGAACATGCTGATGTTCGTCAACGCCCTGAGCAATGACTATCACAAGCCGGAGCAACCGGGGTTCTGGGACAGGGTTCGTGGATGGTTTTGAAACAGGATCGGGGTGGAGTAACATGCTGACGATCTCACATGTTGGGGTCTTCGCCGCGCTTCTCGCGGGTGCCATCTCGTTCTTGCAAGCGTGCTGTCGCTGGTGCCAAGCTAAACGTCCATCTTTTTCGGCCAGACCGATTTGCGCGGCCGCCGGAGTATCGGCCTGCGGGCGCGAATGCCTGTTGCGGGCTTGGGCACCTGCTTCGTGCTGGGTTCACTGCCCATGTTCGGATCGGACGTCGACTATCGCCAGCGAGGCGGTTCTGGCCGCGACCTCCAGGGCGGCTACGTTACCATGCACGACCGAAGAAGGTTAAAACGTGACTAAGGAACGGGTGATCGTTCATGACAAGACGGAAGTTCAGCCGCGAGATCAAGCTCGAGGCGGTATGGCTGGTGACGGATCGAGTGAATCGCCCGGCGCAGACTTTTCGGCCCTAGGACAGGCAACGGAACAGCAGATGCCACCGCTGGTGGGCACCGGGCATTGCACCACAAGAGGTGGCCGGAGCAGAGAAACCCGGCGTTTTTCCTTTAATTGAGGGCGCAAAAGGCGCAAAATCCCCGGTGCGGGTGCACAGGCACGCGCTATCTCGGGAGGATGTTATGAATGGCTTGAATCGCAGGTCGGCAATGACGCTCGGGTTGTCAGTTGTCACCGCAACGCCGCTTGCCTTGATTGCCGGGCCGGCTGCATCGGAAATGTATGCCGCCGACGCCGGCTAAGAGATCATGCCGGGCATCATGCAGGTTGAACTTGGCGTGTGGCCGGTGAAATTCGGTGGATACAAGCGGGCCGTCGCGAATGATTATGTCATGAGCCCGGGGTCGGCTTTCCCGGAAGAGACGATGAAGAACGACATGCTTTGCCATATGCTGGAAGGCGAGACCGCGTCCATGCAGGACGGCGTCGCGTTCATTGCCAAGGCCGGTATGGTCTATTCCTGCGCGACCGGTATGGTCGGATCGGACAAGAACGAAGGCAGCATCCCCGCGGTCATGCGGGTCATCGACCTGTTCCCAGCCTGAGCATCGGGGGCAATCTTGGCAAGGCGCTCTCAGCGTTTCCGTCCCACGCCGAAGTGGTGATTTGAGTTAGCCATCGTGTGGGAGCGGCGCGGAACCCGTTTTACCCGCGCCGCGCCTGGGCTAGAATTATCTCCTACCGCCCACTGCAGCGCGCAAAGCGGATCGCGGCCGATTGGATTGCCGTTTTGCAGTGCCATTGTGTTGGCGACTGAAGCGAGCCTGGCAACGCGCGCTGATCCTTGCGCCTGCAGTCCATGTTGTTGTGCCAGTCGTCCCTACCGGCGGGTTCCTTCGGCAGCATGGG
>JANMMJ010000264.1:0-2479 GCA_031373255.1 Hyphomicrobiales bacterium | reverse complement strand
GTTGACACCAATCGTCCTCCAGTCTGGAATATTTCCAAAAACCCGAATTTGCCTTGCAATAGGCTGCATTAGCTGTGCAAGCGAAGCAGTCCAATCATCCGGACTTTCTCCTTCGCAGGCCACCAATGCGGCGCCAGTCTTAACGATGGCTTCAATCGCAGCTTGGTTGCGAGCAACTGGAGTGAGCGTTGATGGGTTTGCTGTCATGGTCTAGCCCTGCATAAGGTCTTTACTGAGCTGACGTTTGACCTCTCTTGATCGAAGGCTGAATCGAAGCCATAGAAGGCTGGTGCCGGCGAGGCAGGAGAGTGTCGCGCCGACCGCAACCCAAGAGGCCTTGGATATTGATGCCGCGTCCCCTGTAACGATGTTCACTCCAATGCCGAGGAATGCTCCCAAGAAAGCCCAGAATAGTCCTGCTGCCAGACCTTCATCGGAGGCCGCCTCTTGGAGCCTGAGCACAGTGTCCAGCTTGACCAACCTGACTTGCAGTTGATCTTCAGGCGGCATAAGGACTTCTGCTCTAGGGTGCGTTCCCTCAAGTGCCACCTCTCGGCCGAGTCCTTCCACAGCCGCTCTCAGTGCATCATCATCAGTCGTTGGACCTTTGAGCGTGCTCGGCAACTCGGATACCGTTGATTTGACTTGTGAAATTTCGGCCTGCGGCATCTTCGTACTCCCTGAGGTAGATCGCGCTGTCCGGGGTGAATTATCGCTGTCGACGCACTGTTTGAACAGCGCAGTTTCGACGTGGCCAAGAGGAAGGTTTGGTGTGACGGCTAACGTTCGAGCTAAGCTGGCGACAACGGTGTGGGAGTGCGGGGCATTGTGACCGCGGTAGCCGGCATCGGCGAGAATGCGGGTGATTCCGTTTCCGATGGTCCGCTCTACGTCGGGGATGATGGTTGCCAGGGTATGGCCGTCATAGGGACTGCCAGGGAGTGCTTTGGCATGGATAGCGAACTGCCCGCCCTTCGAGCGCTGCAGCGTGGTGGCAATTGAGACCTTTACGCCGAACTCGTAGGGCGCATGGGCCTTTCCCTTGCCGATGCATTCGACCTCTGGGGCATGCAGGCTATAGACCTTCTTTCCCCTTTGGTTCTGCCGCTGCTCCAGCACCCTGCTGGCGAGGTGGAGGGGTATGCGGAAGATGTCCTGGAGATCGTCCTCACCGGCAATCTGCCGGGCGATGTCCCGGATGGTGCGGCCGAGATAGGTCTTGAGCGTGCGCAATGCCTTGTTGGCGCGCTTGAACTGCTTTGCGTGAGCATAGCGCTGGTGCAGGATCAGGGCGAACTTGCCGACCCGCACATAGGACTGGCGCAGGTCGAGTCCTGTCTTCTTTGCCAATGCCACCAGCTTCTCGCGTGCCCGATGCAGCAGCTTGGCGTCGGTGGGGAACATCACGTTCTTCGGCTGCACGGTCGTATCGACAATCACCCGGCGCGTATCCTGTAGCGCCATAGCCCCGGTCTTCACCGCGACGGCCAAGCTCTCCTGCAACAGGACAACGATCCGTTCCTCGCCCATGCGCTGCCGCCAGCGTGTCAATGACGATCGATCGAAGGGGAGATCATGCCGGAAGAAGGTCTCGCCGCAGAAGAACTGGAAGTATGGGTTCTCCACCCAGCGGGCACACAGCTCCTCGTCGGAGAGATCAAACGTGTGCTTGAGGATCGACAGCCCCGCCATCAGCCGCGTGGGCAAGGGTGGCATGCCGGGGCCATCGCTGTAGACCTCGCCGCAGCGGGCCTCGATCGTCTCCCACGACACCGTCTTCGCCAGCCGAACGAGCTCATGGTTCATGTTGATGATCTGGTCGAGGCGTGACCGAAACAGATCCATCTCGCCCGTCTCGCGCCGCTCACGTGGCTTCATGCCCGAATCCTCCGCCGCTCACCTGGCAGAGTGAATCACGCCCCGTGACCGCAGTGAATCGCAAAATGAATTTGCAAGGAAACCAACGTCCTCCCGATGCAATCCTGCAAAATCGAAATCTCCGAAGCCCCCAGCCAAACTCAAAAATCTAGGGGTTGGGAATAATTCACGGGGAACTGACTATCTCTGCCAGTTTCTGAACGATAGCCGCCTTGATCTTGATAGTAATGCAGTCGAGCGCGCCAATCGACACTTTACCTGTGTCCCGCAACCTACCGCCTCGCAGGCTCGGATGGCCATTCCAGCATCCACCGCGCCCCCTGAAGACAGAAGTTCTGCTTCTTCGTCCATCTCAAGACATGAACTCTGGCGTAATTTCTCGCCTTGATGCATGGCCCGAGATATCTAGGCGTACTCACCCAGAAAGAAACAAAAAAGCTGGATTCACCGATTAAATCGGAGAATGACGATTGTAATTTTTTCAACCTGAGCGGTGCTTCACGAATAAAGTGGCTCCCTACTCCCACGTCACATTCTTCATCGCCTTGAGTTTTTCCACCACGCCACGGCGTTCCCAATAGGGTTTCTTGCGCATCTCGGG
>JANMMJ010000256.1:0-18134 GCA_031373255.1 Hyphomicrobiales bacterium | reverse complement strand
GGTCTGGGTGCGGGATCGCAGCCGCAAATCGGCGCTGCCGCTGCCGAGGAAGCGCTTCCGGAAATTCTCGACCATCTGGCTGGTGCGCACATGGCATTCATTACCGCCGGCATGGGTGGTGGCACAGGCACGGGGGCGGCGCCGGTCATTGCACGGGCCGCCAAGGAGCAGGGCATCCTCACGTTCGGCGTGGTCACCAAGCCATTCCATTTCGAAGGCGTCAGGCGCATGCAAACGGCGGAGCGCGGCATCGAGCTGCTCGCCAAGCACGTCGATACCCTTATCGTCATTCCCAACCAGAACCTGTTCCGCGTCGCCAATGAAAAGACGACCTTCGCGGCGGCCTTCGCGATGGCCGACCAGGTGCTGTATTCCGGTGTCGCTTCGATTACCGAACTGATGACCAAGGAAGGATTGATCAATCTCGACTTCGCCGATGTCCGCGCCATTATGAGCGAAATGGGCAAGGCGATGATGGGCACCGGAGAGGCCTCCGGTGAAAAGCGGGCCATCGAGGCGGCAGAGGCTGCCATCTCGAACCCGCTTCTTGATGATGTTTCGATGCGCGGCGCCCGCGGACTGCTGATTTCGATTACCGGCGGTCCGGACCTGACCCTCTATGAAGTTGACGAAGCTGCCACCCGCATCCGCGAGGAGGTGGATCCGGAGGCTAACATCATTCTCGGAGCGACTTTCGACGATGCGCTGGAAGGCACCATGCGCGTATCGGTCGTTGCCACGGGATTGTCGCTTGAAGCTTTCAAGGGCGCGAAGCCGGATGAGGCTGAAGTTTCCGGAGAGGTGGCGCAAGCGCCCAACCGGCCAGTATTTGGATTCACCGGCAAGCAGACAATTCCGGTGAAAAAGCCGGTGCACCCGGCACCAATGGCCGCCAGGGCCATTGTGCAGCCGCCGCCGGCGCAGCACTACATTTCCTCCGAAGAAGACGTAATCGAAGAAGAGCGGACTGCCGTGGCTGCTCAGGTGCAGCAGCGTCCGGCCGCCCAGCGGACCGCAACGCGCATACCGTCCATCGATGAATTTCCGCCGATTGCCCAGCGCCAGATCGCCGAGCAGCAGACGCGAATTGAAAACATTGCCGAACACGCCGCGCGCAAAAAAAAGGGCCTGTTCGAACGTCTTGCCTCGGTTGGTCTTGGCCGCAAGGAAGAACCCATGGCACCACCGCAACGCGAGCCCCAAATGGCCCCACCGCCGCGTCAGGCCCCGGCGCATCAGCCGCGCATGCAGCCGCCGCTACAATCGGCTCCGGAATCGGCCTACGACGATGACCAGCTGGAGATCCCCGCGTTCCTGCGGCGCCAAGCCAACTGATTGAAAATGCAAAGTAAACTCGAAACCCGGCGGTCACACTTCCGCCGGGTTTCGCGCCTTTAACGGCACAAATCCGGGTGCTGGCGGTTTAGCGCCCTTGTTGTTATGACGTGGTGAGCCCGTGGGGCGTGGGATTTGGATAGTTTGGTGTTGACGACGGCACTCGCAATGCAGGTTAGAAAACTGCGCGGCTTAGGCGTGGCGGCGTGTCTTTGCCTGGTGCTTGGCGGCTGTTCGAAGATGTCCGACCTGCTCGATGGCGGCAGCGATACCTCAACCTCGGCGGCCACTGCCACAACCGATTCCCAGGGCAATGCCCTGACGCCGGAGATGATTGCCGCCAACCAGACAGATCCGGTGGCAACACTTTACAATCGCGGCCTCGCCGATCTGCAATCGGGTTCTTACAAAGCGGCGGCCAAGAATTTCTCCGAAGTGGAGCGTCAGTATCCCTATTCGAAGTGGGCGACGAAATCGATCGTCATGCAGGCCTACGCCTATTACCAGCGCAATGACTACGACGACTCGATCAATGCCGCGAACCGCTACATCACGCTGCACCCCGCCGGCAAGGATGCTCCGTACGCGTATTATCTGGTGGCATTGGCCAACTACGAGCAGATCAAGGACGTGCAACGCGATCAGACGCGCACCCGGCAGGCTCTCGAAAGCCTCGAGGAAGTGCAGCGGCGCTTTCCCGAGAGCCCCTATGCCGTCGATGCCGGCCAGCGTGCCCAGCTGGCGCGTGACCATCTTGCCGCCAAGGAAATGGATGTGGGCCGCTACTACCTGAACCACGGCTCCTATCTTTCCGGCATTAACCGCTTCAAGACGGTGGTGACCGACTATCAAACCACGGCGCAGGTTCCCGAGGCGCTGTACCGCCTTGCCGAAGGCTACATGGCGCTTGGCGTCACCTCGGAGGCGCAAACCGCTGCGGCGGTTCTGGGGCACAATTTCCCGGACAGCCAGTGGTACAAGGACGCCTACACGCTGGTGGCCAGCGATGGCCAGGCGCCGCTGGAGAACCAGTCGAGCTGGATCAGCCGGGCCTTCCGCTCGCTCAATCCCCTGGAACCGCTGTAATCTAGCCTCTGGCTTGATTCTGGTTTTGTTCGCTATAGTGCTGGCCATGCTGACCGCACTTTCCATTCGCGACATCGTCCTGATCGAGAAGCTTGATATCAGCCTCGAGAAGGGCCTCACAGTGCTCACCGGCGAAACCGGGGCGGGCAAATCAATCCTGCTTGACAGCCTCGGGCTGGCGCTGGGGGCGCGTGGCGACTCCAGCCTGGTGCGGACCGGGGCCGAACGCGGCGTGGTGACCGCAGCATTCGCGCTGCCCAAGTCTCACGATGTGTTCGCGTTGCTCAGGGAGCAGGGGATCGATGGCGATGGCGAGCTGGTCATTCGCCGCATTCAGAATGCCGATGGCCCCAGCCGCGCATCGATCAACGATCAGCCGGTGTCGCTCAACCTGCTGCGGCAGATTGCCGGAACCCTGGCCGAGATTCATGGCCAGCACGATGACCGGGCGCTCGTCGATGTGGCCATCCATCGCCAGCTTCTCGATGCCCATGCCGGACTCGACAGCGAGGCTGCCGAGGTTTCGCGCCTGTGGGCCGTGTTCAGCGAAGCAAATGCGAAGCTTGCGGCTCAGCGCGATCTGATGGCGAAGGCCGAGACCGAGCGAGATTATCTTGAGCATTCCATCGAAGAACTGCGCAAGCTCGATCCCCAGCCGCAGGAGGAAACTCAACTCGCAGAAGCGCGGCAGTTAATGATGAATGCCGAGCAATTTGCCAGTGCCCTTTCCGAAGCTGAAGACGCAATTTCAAGCGAAGGCACAGGCGAAGCCCGGATCAGCACGGCTCTGCGCAAGCTGGAGCGGCGGCGCGAAGCAGCAGGTGGACGGCTTGAGGACGTATGTGCAGCGCTTGACCGGCTTCTGGCCGAGATGAGCGACGCCAAACTGGCGATTGGCGACGCACAGAAAGCTTTCCGCTTCGATCCGCGCGATCTTGAACGGTCCGACGAACGGCTGTTTGCGTTACGTGGTGCTGCGCGAAAATACAAATGCCAGGTGAACCAGCTCGCGGATGTTCACGCGCGCATGGAGCAGGAACTGCAGGCGCTCACCGATGGCGGCAAGGAACTGGCAAGGCTGGAAACCGCTCTGGCAGAGGCCAATGCGGCCTTTACAAAGGTGGCGCGGGCGCTGTCGGAGAAGCGCAAGAAAGCAGCGGTCAAACTTGACAAGGCGGTGATGGCCGAACTCCCGCCACTTAAACTCGAGAAGGCGCGGTTTTCCACCGAGATCGACAGTGACGAGACAAGGCCCGGACCCAATGGCTTTGATCGTGTCGAGTTTCTGGTCGCGGCCAATCCCGGAACGCCGTTGTCGCCGCTGATGAAGGTTGCGTCGGGCGGCGAACTGGCGCGGTTCATGCTGGCGCTCAAGGTGGTGCTGGCGGCGAAGGGTTCGGCACCGACATTGATCTTTGACGAGATCGATACCGGTGTCGGTGGCGCAGTGGCAGATGCCATCGGAACGCGGCTGGCGCGGCTGGCGAATGGCTTGCAGGTTCTTGCTGTCACGCATTCGCCGCAAGTCGCGGCGCGGGCCGAACGGCATTTCCTCATCTCGAAAATGGAGGAAGTGGGCAGCCACCGCATGGTGACGCGCGTCCAGGAGCTTTCGGCGCAAAGCCGGCGCGAGGAAATTGCCCGCATGCTGTCGGGCGCCAAGGTGACGGATGAAGCGCGGGCGCAGGCCAACCGGCTGCTGGAAGGCACCGGCTGATGGCGCCGAAGGAGCGGGCGGTAGAAGTTCTCACGGTCGAAGAGGCGGAGGCAGAGCTTGCGCGACTGGCTACGGAAATCGCCGCGCATGACCGCGCGTATTATCAGGATGATGCCCCGTCGATATCGGATGCCGCTTACGACGCGTTGAGGCTGCGTAATGCAGCAATTGAGGAGCGTTTTCCCGAACTGGTGCGGGACGACTCTCCGTCGCGCGCCGTTGGCGCGAGCCCGCAGGAGAAATTTGGCAAGATCCGCCATCGTGTGCCCATGCTTTCGCTTGCGAATGCCTTCGCTGAAGAAGAGGTCCGCGATTTCGTCGCGAGAGTGCGGCGGTTTCTGAGTCTCGGTGACGAGGCGGAAGTGGAGGTTACGGCCGAGCCAAAGATCGACGGACTCTCGCTGTCGATCCGCTATGAAAATGGCCGGTTGGTGGAGGCGGCGACGCGGGGCGACGGCCAAGAGGGAGAGAATGTAACGGTCAATGTCAGGGCCGTGAAGGACGTGCCCCAACGGGTCAGTGCAGGGGACTTCCCTTCCGTGTTTGAAGTGCGTGGTGAAATATACATGTCCCACAAGGACTTTCGGGCATTGAATGAGAAACAGAATCAAGCCGGGGAGAAAGTTTTTGCCAATCCGCGAAATGCCGCTGCGGGTAGCCTCCGGCAACTCGATTCCACGATTACGGCCAGCCGCCCGTTGCGTTTCTTTGCCTATAGCTGGGGCGATCACAGCGGATTGCCGGGTGCCAGCCAGTGGGATGTGGTCCAGGCCTTCAAGCGCTGGGGTTTTCCAGTCAATCCGCTCACTGTCCTATGCGCCTCTGCCGACGAGTTGCTGGCGCAATACCGGCTTATCGAGAGCCAGCGCGCTGAACTTGGTTATGATATCGACGGCGTTGTCTACAAGGTGAACCGGCTGGACTGGCAGCAGCGGCTGGGCTTTGTGTCGCGCTCGCCGCGCTGGGGCCTGGCGCATAAATTCTCCGCTGAGAAGGCGACAACGGTCCTCGAAGCTATCGACATCCAGATTGGCCGCACCGGTGCCCTGACTCCGGTAGCGCGTCTCAAGCCCGTCACCGTCGGGGGTGTCGTCGTCTCCAATGCAACGCTGCATAACGAAGACGAGATTGCACGCAAGGATATTCGCATTGGCGATACCGTACTCATCCAGCGCGCCGGCGATGTCATTCCACAAATCCTGGGATTTGTCGCCGAGAAGCGTCCCACTGACGCCATGCCGTACGAATTTCCACAGACCTGCCCGGTGTGTGGCAGTCACGCCGAACGCGAACAGCGCGAAGGCGGCAAGCTCGATGCAATCCGGCGCTGCACTGGCGGCCTGATTTGTCCGGCGCAACGCGTCGAACGGCTCAAACACTTCGTCTCACGCAATGCCTTTGACATCGAAGGCATGGGCGACAAGGTAATCCAGGAATTTTACGACGACGGACTCATCCAATCGCCGCCCGATATCTTTACGCTTGAAGCACGCGACAAGCGTGCGCTCAAAAAGCTTAAGGATCGCGAGGGCTGGGGAGAGGCCAGTGCAATTAAACTTTTCAACGCCATTGACGCGCGGCGGAACGTTGCACTCGACCGCTTCATTTTTTCGCTTGGCATCCGGCATGTCGGCGAAACAACGGCCCGAGCGCTGGCTCGTGCCTATCCTTCCGCAGAGCTGTTTCGCGATCAAATGACCGCCGCCTATGCCGATGCAAGCGCTGAATCAATGATGGAACTCAACGCACTCGATGGCATCGGCGATATCGTGGCGGAGTCTATCGCGCAGTTCTTCGGCGAGCCGCACAATGTGCAAGTGGTGAATGACCTGCTGGCGCAAGTGAAGCCTGAGCCGCTTGCGCCGGTCAGCACCACGTCGCCGGTGGCGGGCAAGACTGTGGTGTTCACTGGCGCACTTGAGAAAATGACACGTGAAGAAGCCAAGGCGATGGCGGAACGTCTGGGCGCGAAAGTTGCGGGCTCGGTGTCGAAGAAAACCGATCTTCTGGTTGCGGGTCCTGGTGCTGGTTCAAAGCTGAAAGACGCGCAGAAGTTCGGCGTCGAAGTGATAGACGAAGACGAATGGTTCAGGCGGGTCAATCCCGCCTGATACTCGTCAAATCGGTGCGCTGGCCGCAATAAGCCATTTCAAGTCGGCACCCTCAAGGAACGGGCCGATCTCCTTTAAAACACGGGCGTGATAGGCATTCAGCCAGTCCAGTTCTTCGCTGGAGAGCAGGGCGGGAGCTATCAGGTTGCGGTCAATGGGGCAGAGGGTCAGCGTTTCGAACCAGTACATGGGGCGATCTCCACTTTCAACTGGCTCCAGTTCGCGCACAAGCAGCAGGTTCTCGATCCTGATGCCGTAGCCGTCGGCCTTGTAGTAGCCGGGTTCATTGGAGAGAATCATTCCAGCTTCGAGTGGCGTACGATCGGTCTTGTTGATGCGGGCCGGGCCTTCATGGACCGACAGGAATGCGCCAACGCCGTGTCCTGTACCGTGATCGTAATCGAGGCCTGCACTCCAGAGATGTTGACGGGCGAGGATGTCAAGTTGCGAGCCACAGGTGCCTTTGGGAAAGCGGGCACGGGAAATGCCGATCATGCCCTTCTGCACGCGGGTGAAACGATCCTTCATCTCGCCGGTTGCCTCGCCCACAATCACCGTTCGGGTGATGTCGGTGGTGCCGTCCTGATACTGGCCACCGGAGTCGATCAAGAAAATCCGGTTCATTTGCAATGGAAGCGACGTCGCCTCGCTGACGCGATAATGCGGGATGGCGGCATGGGGCCCCGCGGCAGAAATCGTATCGAAGGAAAGATCCTTCAGCATTCCCGTGGCGGCCCGGATTTCAGCCAGCTTTATGGCAACCGATATTTCAGTCTCCGCACCCTTGGGTGCTGTTTCCGAAAGCCAGGCCAGAAAACGGCACATTGCCTGGCCATCGCGGCGGTGGGCGGCGCGCGCGCCTTCCTGCTCCGTGGCATTCTTGCGGGCCTTGGGCAAGGTGCAGGGATCGCGGCCATTGACGATGCTTGCGCCACCGTCCTGAAGGAGGGCGCGGATGCGCTCGGGTGCCGATTCGAGATCAATCTGGACGCTGCGTTTGTGAGCCCCCAGCTCCTTGAGAGCAGTTTCAAGCTCTGAAACCGGCCTGATCCGGGCGACGCCCTGCAAATGAGCAAGCACATCCTCCGGCATTTTGGACGGGTCGACGAAATATTCGGCGGGCCGCTCGCGATGCAGGATAGCATAAGCCAACACGACGGGTGTGTACGACACATCTGAGCCGCGGATATTGAATACCCAGGCGGTGGAATCAGGCTGCGTAAGCACCAGTGCATCGGCACCTGCCTTAGCCAGGGCCGCCGAAACGTCCTTGAGCTTTTCCGTGCTGCTGCACCCGGCAAACTGGGTGGGCTGAACGCTGACGAGTCCCTGAGGCCGCTCGGGCTGGCCCTGCCAGACCTCGTCAATGGGGTTGCCTTCGACCGCAACCAGACTGGCGCCTGCTTTCTCGCAGGCGGCGGACAGGCGGGTGACCTGGTCCGCCGTCATGAGCCACGGATCGTAGCCGACTTTCTCACCCGCCTTCAGTTCGGCTTCGAGCCATTTGGCGGGGGGTTCATCGGTCAGGTGCTTTGGCGTGAAAATCGACAGATCGACCTGCTGCTGGACCTGGATGGTGTAGCGGCCATCGACGAAGATGGCGCCCCGGTCCTGCATCAGGATCGCGGTTCCCCAGGACCCGGCAAAGCCCGTCAGCCAGCGCAGGCGCTCGGCATAGGGTGCCACGTATTCGCCCTGGAATTCATCCTGCCGCGGTACGATGAAACCATCGAGCCCGCGCCGCTGCAATTCGCCGCGCAGCAACGAAACCCGGGCTGCGCTGAGGTGCTTTTCGCTGGTATCCTGAAATGACTGGAACATGAACTTTTCTTAAGGTTTGAATCGGTGGAGTCCGAAGTAGGGTCTGGAGCTAAGATATATAGCTCGATTCAATGGAATACGAACATGCGCAAACTGCTTGGCTTCCTTCTGTTTTTCATGGCAATCGCCGCGATTCAGCCGGTTTCTGCGGCAGATTTGGTGAGGATTGCCTCACTCAAGAGCGGCACGCTCAACTGGGAGCTTGATGTCATCAAAACGCATGGACTCGATACCAAGCATGGCATCGATGTGCAGATCGTTCCCGTCGCCGGCAAGCAGAGTGCCGACATCATGATGATGGGCGGGGAAGCCGACGTCATCCTGACGGACTGGATCTGGGTTTCACAACAGCGCGCTGCCGGCAAGGATTTCACTTTCATTCCCTATTCGCGGCAAGTTGGCGGCGTGATCGTTCCGAAGGACTCGCCGGTTGCAAATATCGGAGACCTCAAGGGCAAGAAGATCGGCGTCGGGGGTGGTCCGACCGACAAGAGCTGGGTGTTGCTGCAGGCCTTTGCCAAAAAGAAATACGGGCTCGATCTGGCGCGCGACGCCGAGCCGGTGTTCGCGGCGCCGCCACTGATCAACGAAAAGCTTGAGTCGGGCGAACTCGATGCGGCGATCAATTTCTGGCACCTCGCAGCTAAGCTGAAAGCCAAGGGCATGAAAGAGATTGCCTCGGTCGCGGATGCAGCAAATGAACTGGGCCTTGATCCTTCCGTTCCGCTTCTGGGATATGTGTTCTCGGAGTCCTGGGCAAAGTCCCACCCGGCAGCAGTCAAGGGTCTGGCGCAAGCCTCTCGCAAGGCCAAGGACATTCTCAAGACCTCCGACGCAGAATGGGAGCGCTTGCGGGAGCTGATCAAGCCTGCCGACGATGCCCAGCTTGCGGCTTTGCGCGAGGGCTTCCGTGCGGGGATTCCCGATAGTCCCGGCATGGACGAAGCCAAGGCTGCGCTGCTTTTCGCGGCTCTGGCGGAATATGGCGGCAAGGAGCTGACCGGCGAGCAGGGAACGTTGTCGCCTGGCACATTCATGAAGCTCGATTGAGGTGAGCCGCTGGCTTTGGCCCATCGGATCGCTTGCGGTCCTAGCCGGTATCTGGTGGCTGGCGGCCCATTTCGCCCCGGTGCGCAATCTGCCGCCGCCCGAACAGGTCTTTGCGGTCATGATCGAAGAGGCGCAATCGGGTGAACTGTTCCGGCATATTGCCGCAACGCTGGCGCGCGTCGTGGCGGCCTTTGTGCTCGCCATGGGAATCGGGACGGCCATCGGCATATTTCTTGGACGAAGTGCCACGGCCAACCGGTTCTTCGACTCCTGGCTGATTTTCGCGCTCAACATGCCGGCACTGGTCACCATCGTGCTTTGCTATGTGTGGTTCGGGCTGACCGAAGCGGCGGCGGTCCTTGCGGTTGCGATCAACAAGATCCCCAATGTTGCAGTCACCATCAGGGAGGGAACGCGCGCACTTGATCCGGGTTTCGATGAGGTTGCGCAAGTCTTTCGCATTGCACCACTCAAGCGGCTGACGGCCATCGTCTACCCGCAGCTTGAGCCCTATATCGCCGCGGCTGTGAGATCGGGACTGGCGCTGATCTGGAAGATCGTATTGGTGGTCGAGCTTCTCGGGCGGAGCAATGGCGTCGGCTTCCAGATCCAGCTTTATTTCCAGAATTTCGATATTGCCCGCATCCTTGCCTATGCGCTGGCCTTCGTGATCGTCGTGCAACTGATCGAGTGGCTGCTGATCCGGCCGTGGGAGCGGCATGCGCGGCGCTGGCGGCTTGAGGCTTCGCATGCATATTGAGATTCAGCGCAAGTCGTTTGGTCAAAGGCACGTTTTGCGCGATGTGACGTTCGATCTCGATCCAGGTAGTTTTACAGTCATCACCGGCCCATCGGGGTCTGGCAAGACGACGCTGCTCCGGATCATCGCCGGGCTGGATGATGATTATGCCGGGTCGGTTTCGGGTGTTGGCCGTCTTGGCGTGGTGTTTCAGGAGCCGCGATTGCTTCCGTGGATGACGGTCGGCGGAAACATCGAGATCGTCGGCGGAACAGCAATCAGAGACGCCCTGACTGCTGTGGGTCTTGAGGACGATATCAACACTTTCCCCCGGGCGCTTTCGCTCGGAATGGCGCGCCGCGCCGCGCTGGCGCGGGCGCTTTCAATCGGCCCGGAAACCCTGCTGCTTGACGAGCCATTCGTATCGCTCGACGAAGCGACGGCGAATGAAATGCGAAAGCTCGTGGCCGGACTTTGGCACAAGCACCGGTTCACCTGCGTGCTCGTCACGCATGCCGTCGCCGCCGATCGCATGGCGGCGCAGCGTCTCATTCGCCTTGAAGGTGCCCCGGCAACAATTGCCGAGGACCTCCGGCTTGTTACATCTTCACCTTGATGCGGCCTTCGGGCTTTGGCGCCACGGTATTCCGTGCCGTGATATAAGCCATGACATCGTTGGCCATGAGCTTTGCGTCGCGCACGCCAAAGAGCGGCTTGGCGTCCTTCAGCGAGGTGTAGCCGTCGCCTCCACCATACATGTAGTCATTGGTGGCCAGCGTATATTTTGCCGCCTTGTCGAGCGGCTTGCCGCCAATCACGACCGAAATCACGCGCTCACCCTTCGGCTTTTTGAGATCGACCTCCACCGTTAGGCCCGAAACCTGCGGATAGCGGCCGGCAGAATTTTCCACGTCGCTGAAGCCATTCTCGAGAGCCGCCAGAACAGCCTCGCCGGTCACCTCGAGCTTCACTGTCCGGTTGCCAAAGGGCAGTTCACTCAACACGTCGCGGCGGGTGATTTTGCTGCCGGCAGGATATTCCTTATTGCCGCGTATGCCGCCGCCGTTGGTGATGGCAATGTCGGCGCCCACGGCTTCACGCGCCGCATCGGCCACCAGATTTCCGATGGCCGCTTCCATGGTACGCACCGTCGCCTTGCGGCTGTCGAGCGGCTCCGAGGTCGCGCCAATTTCTATATCGAGCTCCTTGGAGAGCTGACCGTTGAATTCGTCGATCTTCTTTTGCGTCACAGGATCGGGCGTCACCGTGGCCGTGTCGATGATGCGGAAATTCGGATGCCAGCTGACGCTCCGCTTGCCATCCTTCTCGGTCACATCAATGGTGGCCTCGACAATGACGACATATTCAGCCTCTTCGCGGCTTTCGGCCATGGCCGTTTTGCCATCGTAAAACACCATCAGGTCATGATCGTCGCCACTGAGAATCAGGTCAAAGGCGCGGCTGTCGAAAAGCGCGCGGTCCTGGGCCCGGTTGGCATGAACGACGCCCACCACAAAGTCAGCGCCGACCTTGCGGATCGCTTTGGCCATTTCGATGCCGGTTTCAACCGTGGGCAGGAACTTCAGATTGCCCGGGCTGGATTTGACCGGGCTGTCGTCGGCGGTGAGGCCAATCATGGCGATGTTAGCGCCATTGATCGAGGTGGTCATCTTGTCGATCATGCCGGGATACATGCGTCCGTCCGGCTTGCGGAGATTGGCTGCCACGGTGGCGAAGTTGGCTTCCTTCATGCGCTTGGTGAATACCTCCGGACCGAAATCATATTCGTGATTGCCGGGCACGAAAATAGTGGGCGGTTCGAGGTTCAGGAGGGCGATGGTATGGGCCCCCTGGTCGAAGCTTGAGAGGAGGGATGGGGAAATCAAATCGCCGGCATGGGCATAGACGACATGGCCGCCCTTGGCGCGCTCGGCCTTGACCACGGCATTGAGCCTGGCAAATCCGCCACGAACCTGATCACCGTCGATCTTGTAGGTGTCATTGGCGAGGATGAAGGTGATTGTGACCGGTTCAGCCGCGGCGGGTAGCGCCAGCAGCACGACTGCCGCGATCACAGCCTGCAGAAATCCCTGAAACTTATGCATGTCCAGTCTCCCAATGATGGCGCCATAGGACAATGTTGCGCGCTCTGTTGCAACGCCTTCGAAAGGCGAATCCACTGCCGCAAAGCACGTGAGATCGTAATGGTGCGCTGCAGCGAGCTGTAATTTTCGTGCATGTCATTTTAACATGGCATTTACCATGTTAATCTATTTAAAGTAGTAGTTTTGCTCTTTAATGTAGAGCGAAAAACACACGGTATCGTGATCACACGTGAACGGTAAGGCTTTGAAAAAATTCCATTCATGACAAGATCATGACGCAAACTTCGGTGATTCTTCCCCTTAATGAATGATGAATATAGATATGCATAAGACGCATATCAAACTTGGCAAGCTGGCACTGGTGCAAAGCCGCTTTGCCCTCATATAAGACACGCAGATTGTGCATTGCACAACAAATAGACAACACCCTCGCAAGGGCCTGGCCAATGACGGACAGAACCGGCGAGATGAACGGAGACGAAAATGAGCACGATTACATATGGCCGCGAAGCCAACCGCCGCACCGGAATGCGTTTTGTTCCGGGCTTCCTCAACGGCCTTTCGAGCCGGATGAACATGGCTTTTGCCCGTTCGCGCGCCGAACGCCAACTTGAGCAGCTTGACGACCGGCTTCTGGCCGACATCGGCATGAAGCGTTCCGACATCCACAAGATGGTCTGGGGCGGCTAAATTTTCCGGCACTGATCGGAACTGAATTAAGGCCAGCAGTGCATGCAGCACTGCTGGCCTTATATTTTGCGGATTGCCCGCGCTGGCTTTCTGAACACCAGCGTGGCCCAGTTGCCGACCTGGATGGTTCTCAGCGGCAGGAGCCTGCGGTTGCGATAGGCGGCCCGGACCATGCGAACCTGGTCGAGCGTGATTCCGGAGAGAATCAGGTTGCCATTTGCTGCGAGACAGACGCTCAGGCCCTGCGCGAGGGCCAGCAGCGGCCTTGCCAGTATGTTGGCGAAGATCAGGTCATATGGCGCTTTCCGGGTGATCGCCGGAGATTTCAATCCGGCTGCGCAGACTGCCGTTACGAGCGGAGCGGCGTGATTTAACCTCGCGTTGAATCGGGTCACTTCAAGCGCCTCGGGGTCAATATCGCTTGCCACGGTGCTGTGGCGGAGCGTTTTGGCGGCAGCAATGGCCAGAATTCCGGTTCCGCAGCCGACATCCAGAATGCGCCGTGGCCGCCGATACTTCAAAATTGAATCCAGAGCAGACATGCACCCGGTGGTAGTGCCATGATGGCCTGTGCCGAATGCGGTCCCTGCGCCGATTTCAAGCGATATGCCGCCACTGCGGCGCTTGTCGCGGTCATGTGCGCCGTAGAGAAAAAACCGCCCGACAATGACTGGCGGAAGCCCTTCGAGCGAATTGCGCACCCAATCGACGTCGGGAACGTTTCCGATCTCCAGTTGTTCGCGCTGGAAGCCTTCTTCAAGAAGATAGTGATAAAGGGCGCTGGCGTCCGCGGCTGCAGCGGCGTAAACCACGACATTCCAAAATCCAGCCGTTTCATCGGTTTCATTCACGGACACGGCCAAGGTTTCGCCGTAGTATGAGTCAAGTTCGTCGGAAACCTCGAGCGCACGTGTATGGCCGAGACTGGCGATGGTCACTGTTACGGGCATGCTGGTCATCGCCAAGCGATTTAGAGCGTTGCGCAATTTGCGTCCAGCATGGCTTGCGCGCGAAGCCGGATGAGGCGACAATCGGAGTGAAGTTCAGGAGCAGGTTTTTATGCAGCAGCGGCCCTATGTAAACATCCTTCCCGGCGATCCGGCGCCCTGGTTCATTCAGCGGACTAGTACCAATCCGCAGTACCATTTTTCATCGACGGCCGGCCGGTACATCGTGCTGTGTTTCTATGTCACGAGCGGTGACGAGCAGGGCAAGGCTGCCATCAAGTCGGCACAGGCGCATTGGCGGCTTTTTGACGACAAGCGGTTTTCATTCTTCGGCGTGTGCCTCGATCCCACCGACGAAAGCGAAAAACGGGTGGAGGACAAGCTGCCGGGCTTTCGCTATTTCTGGGATTTCGACGCGGCGGTGGCGCGCATGTATGGCGCGGTGCCGCGCGATGCGAAGCCCGGCGAAGGCGATGTGCCGGTGCGGCGCATGTGGGTGGTGATCGATCCAACGCTCAGGGTCACCCGGGTCATTCCGTTCGCCACCGATGGCAGCGACCGCGAGCAGCTTTTCAGGTATCTGGCGCTGCTGCCGATGCCCAACAAGTTTGCAGGCTTCGAATTGCAGGCGCCAATCCTGTTCCTGCCCAATGTGTTCGAGCCGCAGTTTTGCGACTCTCTGGTGGCCATGTACGAGAAGCACGGCGGCGAGGAGTCCGGCTTCATGCGCGAAGTCAACGGCAAGACCGTGCCGGTGCACGATGCCCGCCACAAGCGGCGGAAGGATTACACCATAACGGACGAGAACATCGTGGCGCAGACCCGCGAGCGCGTGCGCCGCCGCATCGTGCCGGAGATTCAGAAGGTGCACCAGTTCAGGGTGACGCGCATGGAACGCTACATCGTGTGCTGCTATGCGGCCGAGGACAACGCCCATTTCGCGGCCCATCGCGACAACACAACCAAGGGCACGGCGCATCGCCGCTTCGCGGTTTCGATCAATCTGAGCGATGATTTCGAGGGCGGCGAGATCGGCTTTCCGGAATATGGACCGCGCACCTACAAACCGCCGAAGGGCGGAGCGGTGGTGTTCTCGTGTTCGCTGCTGCACATGGTTACCGCCGTCACCAAGGGCAAGCGCTATGCCTTCCTGCCGTTTCTCTACGACGAGGAGGCGGCAAAGCTGCGCGAACAGAACAACGCGTTCCTTGGCGAAGGTGTCGGCGCCTACAATTCCCCGGAAGCGAAAGCCAGCAACGGAAAGGCGCCCAGCGAGGCTCCGGCCGCGGGTTGAGAACTGATCGCAGCTGATGGCCGGTTTTCCGCGCATTGTTCCGCTCACCGTTGCGGCGGCGCTGCTGATGGAGAATCTTGATTCCGGCGTGATCGCCACGTCGCTGCCTGAAATCGCCCGCGACCTTGGCGAAGATCCAGTCACGCTGAAACTGGCGCTGACCTCGTATCTGCTCAGCCTTGCGGTGTTCATTCCGGTTTCCGGCTGGGTGGCCGACCGGTTCGGGGCACGCAATATCTTCCGGCTGGCGATCGTGGTGTTCACGCTGGCTTCGATCTGGTGCGGATTTTCCTATTCGCTCGAGCATCTGGTGGCAGCGCGAGCCATGCAAGGACTGGGCGGCGCCATGATGATCCCGGTGGGCCGGGCCATTCTGCTCCGCGCCGTGCCGCGCCAGCATATCGTCAATGCCATGGTCTACCTCACAGTGCCGGCCCTCATCGGCCCTCTGATCGGGCCACCGGTCGGCGGTTTCATCACGCAATATTTCGACTGGCGCTGGATCTTCTGGGTGAATGTGCCGGTCGGCCTGCTTGGCCTGTTCCTGGCCACCGCCTACATGCCGGATGTGCGCGAGGAAACGCGCGTGCCGCTCGACGTGACCGGATTTTTCCTTTCAGGCCTTGGCCTGTCGGCCTTCATTTTCGGGCTCACCGGTTTCACCGGACGATTGCTGCCGCCCGGCATGGCGCCGGCCATGGGCATGCTCGGTATTGCGCTCCTGACCGCCTATCTGTTTCACGCACGGCGCCATCCTCATCCCATTCTCGATCTCACTTTGCTTGGCATCGGCACCTACCGCGCCGGCGTGCTGGGCGGTGTGCTGTTTCGCATCGGCGCCGGAGCACTGCCGTTCCTCCTGCCGCTGCTGCTGCAACTGGTGTTCGGCTTCGATCCCTTCGCCTCTGGATCGATCACCTTCGTCGCGGCGATCGGCGCCATGAGCATGAAGCTGGTGGCGCAACCCATCCTGCGCTATTTCGGCTTTCGCACGGTGCTGCTGTGGAACAGTTTCATCGCCGCCGCTTTCATCCTGATCTACATCCTGTTTTCGGCGCAAACGCCGGTATGGGTGCTGATCGTGGTCATCCTGTTGGGCGGCTTCTTCCGTTCGCTACAGTTCACCAGCCTCGGCGCCATTGCCTATGCCGACATGCCGCAAAACCGGATCAGCCAGGCCTCGACGCTGTTCAGCGCCATCCAGCAGACCGCCATCGCGGTCGGCGTGGCACTGGCTGCGTTTTCGCTGGAAACGGCGCGGGCCTCGCGTGGAGACATCAACCTGGTGCAGCAGGATTTCTCCTGGGCCTTCATGATCATTGCGGGGCTCACCGCGCTGTCGGCGCTGGTCTACTGGCGGTTGCCGCCCGATGCGGGGCAGGCGGTTTCGGGCCATTCCGGGAAATTCCCAAAGCGCTGATTCTGCGCTAGAGCTTGGCGCATGGCCATCATCCAGTCGCAGATCAGCCGGCAATCGCCAGATTTCATCATGAACGCGGAGGCGATGGCGGCTCTCACCGCAGACCTCGTGGCCAAGCGGCAGGCCGTTGCTCTCGGCGGCTCACTGCAATCGCGTGAGCGCCATGTGGCACGGGGCAAGCTGCTGCCGCGTGACCGGGTGAACGCGCTGCTCGATCCCGGAACCTCCTTCCTCGAACTGTCGCCGCTTGCAGCGCACGGCCTCTATGGCGGCGATATCCATGCTGCCGGATTGATCACCGGCATCGGCCGGGTGTCGGGGATCGAGTGCGTGATCGTATGCAACGATGCGACGATCAAGGGCGGCACCTACTATCCGCTCACGGTCAAAAAGCATCTGCGGGCCCAGGAGATCGCGCGCGAAAATCATCTGCCCTGCATTTATCTTGTCGATTCCGGCGGGGCCAACCTGCCGAACCAGACGGACGTGTTTCCGGACCGCGATCACTTCGGACGCATCTTCTTCAACCAGGCGCAGATGTCGGCGGCGGGAATCCCGCAGGTTGCCTGCGTGCTGGGTTCGTGCACCGCGGGCGGGGCATATGTGCCAGCCATGTCGGATGAAACCGTGATTGTCTGGAAGCAGGGCACGATCTTTCTCGGCGGGCCGCCGCTGGTCAAGGCGGCAACGGGTGAGGAAGTCTCGGCCGAAGACCTTGGCGGCGCCGATGTGCATGCGCGGCAATCGGGGGTCGCCGATCATTACGCGCTCGATGACCTTCAGGCACTGGCCATGGTGCGGCAGATCGTCAGTGGACTGAACAAGACGAAGACCGTTACCGTTGCGATGCGGGACACCAGCGCGCCGAAATACGATTCTGGCGAACTCAACGGCATCGTGCCGGCCAATCTCGCCACCGGCTATGATGTCCGCGAGGTCATCGCGAGGCTGGTGGATGGATCGGACCTCGCCGAGTTCAAGCAGCTTTACGGGACCACGCTGGTCACCGGTTTCGCCCATATCTTCGGCATCCCCGTCGGCATCCTCGCCAACAATGGCATCCTCTATTCGGAGTCGGCGCTGAAGGGGGCGCATTTCATCGAACTGTGCTGCCAGCGCCGCATTCCGCTGCTGTTCCTGCAGAATATTTCAGGCTTCATGGTGGGGCAGAAATACGAAGCAGGCGGTATTGCCAAGGATGGCGCGAAGCTGGTCACGGCTGTGGCTTCAGCACAGGTGCCGAAAGTCACAGTCATCATCGGCGGTTCGTTCGGGGCAGGCAATTACGGCATGTGCGGCCGGGCCTATTCGCCCCGATTTCTCTATGCCTGGCCCAACAGCCGCATCTCGGTGATGGGCGGAGAGCAGGCGGCCTCGGTCCTGGCGACGGTCAAGCGCGACAACAACAAGGACTGGCCGGAGGCCGAGGAAGCGAGTTTCAGGGCCGACATCCGGGCGCAATACGAGCGCGAGGGTCATCCCTACTATGCCACCGCGCGGCTGTGGGACGATGGCATCATCACGCCGGACGAAACCCGCACGGTGCTGGGCCTCAGCTTCTCCGCCGCCCTCAACGCGCCGATCCCGGAGACACGCTTCGGGGTGTTCCGGTTGTGACTCATATTGCCCTCGTCAGCCGCTTCGCGGGGAGTAGACGTTGGGAAACTTATTGACTATTTCTATGCATTGTTATATAACGTGTTAAATAATAATGCAAACAGAGCGCCGCCCAGGGTTGAAGATATTGTCCGCCGCTGGGGTTATCTGACGCTGGGAAGCCGCATGCGGCGGATCGGCGATCTGCTGCAGGGCGAGGTCC
>JANMMJ010000242.1:0-25358 GCA_031373255.1 Hyphomicrobiales bacterium | reverse complement strand
GTGAAGAAGAGCCATGTCGGCCTCACCTTCATCCGCAAGTCGACGGCAAACCACGAGTCCTTTACCGAACGTGCGCCAAAGCTTGGCGGCCTGGTCGAGTTCTATCGCTCGCCCGACCGTACACGCTGGTCGCCGACCGGTATCAACGTGCCTGACTATCCGAAGCTGGCACAGATCTGGTGGCAGCAGATCGGTGACGTGAACTCTGGAGCGTTCACGCCGCAGCAGGCCATGGACCGCCTCGCCGAGGAACTGGATATCACCCTGTCCCGCATGCAGGCTGCAGACGATGCCAACCAGACCTATGGTGGTGGCGGGCCTCGCCTGAACGAACCGAAGGATCCGGCTGAATGGCTCGGCAAGCCCGATGGCCCCAAGGCCAAGATCGAAAATGAAAAAGAGCAGGGTGTTACCATCGCCTATGAAGACATCATCAAAGCCTGGCAGAAATAACCTGTCTGAGTGATGACCTCCCAGGGCCGGGAGACACGCGTTGTGTTTCCCGGCCCTTTTGTGCAATTCTTACCACGCGGCCGTTTGAACGCGACGCCGCAGATGGCGGCCATGTATGGCACTTGAACTGAAAAACGTGACGAAGAGAGTTGGCGCGGAAATCCACATCCACGCCACCAGCCTTGTGGTTGAGGATGGATCGTTCAACATCCTCCTTGGCGCGACGCGCTCCGGCAAGACGACGCTGATGCAGGTGATGGCGGGAATCCAGAGGCCGACCAGCGGCGAAATCTGGCATCACGGCAAGAACGTCACCGGTCTTCCCGTGCAGGCCCGCAACGTATCGATGGTCTATCAGCAGTTCATCAACTACCCCATGCTCTCCGTCTATGAGAACATCGCTTCGCCGCTCCGTGTCGCGGGGCTGGGTGAAGCCGATATCAAGGCGCGGGTGGGCCGCGCCGCCGAAATTTTGCGCCTCACACCCATGCTCAACCGCAAGCCGTCCGAGCTCTCCGGCGGCCAGCAGCAGCGCACCGCAATTGCCCGCGCCATCGTCAAGGACAGCGACATCATTTTCCTCGACGAGCCCCTCGCCAACCTCGATTACAAGCTGCGCGAGGAATTGCGCGACGAGCTGCCGCGCATGTTGTCCGGCCGCAATGCCATCGTCTTCTACGCCACGACCGAGCCGCACGAAGCGCTGCTGTTTGGCGGCAGCACCATGACCCTCCACGAGGGCCGCATCACCCAATTCGGCAAGACTTCGGAAATCTACCGCGAACCAAACTCGCTGCTGTCGGCGCGGGTCTTCTCCGATCCGCCCATCAACACGGCAAGGGTCGCCAAGAAGGGCAAATCCATCAGCGTGCAGGGTGGTTCCACCTGGCCGCTGACAGCGGAACAGGCCAAACTGCCGGATGGCGAATATGATATCGGCATCAGGCCGCACCACGTCACGACGAAGAAGGAAGCCGCCGTAACCGGCGCCGTGAAAGGCCGCGTACTGGTCACCGAGATTTCAGGATCCGAAAGCATCATTCACGTCGATACCGGTGGGCGCACCTGGGTCTCGCAGTCGCATGGGGTTCATCCCCACAAGGTCGGTGAACAGGCAACACTCCATGCCGACGTCGCACACGCGTTGTTTTTCAACCAACAGGGAAAGCTGGTCGCCTAATGGCACGGATCACCATCAGCAATCTCCGCCATGCCTATGTGCCGCAACCGGCGCGGCCCGAGGACTACGCCCTGAAACGCGTCGACCTCGACTGGAACGACGGTGGCGCCTATGCCCTGCTCGGCCCATCGGGGTGTGGCAAGACAACCCTGCTCAATCTCATTTCGGGCCTCCTGCAGCCAAGCGAAGGCCGCATCCTCTTCGACGATGTGGATGTGACCGGAAAAACCCCGGAACAGCGCAACATTGCGCAGGTTTTCCAGTTTCCGGTGATCTACGACACCATGACCGTCTACGATAACCTGGCCTTCCCGCTGCGCAATCGCGGTGTCGGCGAGGAAGAGATCAAGCGCCGAGTCTCGGCCATTGGCGACATGCTGGAACTGACGCCGACCCTCGCCAGGCGCGCCGCCGGCCTCACCGCCGATGGCAAGCAGAAGATTTCGCTGGGCCGCGGCCTGGTGCGCTCCGACGTCAATGTCATCATGTTTGACGAACCTCTGACCGTTATCGATCCGCACCTCAAATGGCAGCTGCGCTCCAAGCTGAAGGAACTGCAGCAGCGCATCAAACGCACCATGATCTACGTGACCCATGACCAGACCGAAGCCTTGACCTTCGCCGATCAGGTTGTCGTCATGAACAACGGTGAAGTGGTACAGACGGGAACGCCCATCGAGTTGTTTGAGCGCCCGATGCACACATTTGTCGGCCATTTCATCGGCACACCGGGCATGAATCTGCTGCCCTGCGAGGTTAAGGGCGGCAAGGCGTATATCGCTGGCCACGCCGTCGCTGCGGCCAACGCAAAGTTGGCCGCCAGTGCGACCGGCAAACTTGAACTCGGTGTGCGCCCGGAATTTGTCAGCTTTGCCAAGACCGGATTTGCCGCCGAAATCACCCGCGTTTCCGATATCGGTCGCTACAAGGTTGTCGAGGCCCGCATCAAGGATCTGCCGGTCAAGCTTGTGGTGCCGGAAGGCGAAGCCATCCCGGAAAAGCAGGCGCGCCTCGCCTTCGATCCGCATCACACCCAGATCTATGCCGATGGCTGGATTGCGGGAGCCCCGCGATGAACAAGACCTACAACAACAAGGCCTGGTGGTTTGTCCTGCCCGTCTTCGTGATGGTGGCGTTCAATGCGCTCGTGCCGCTGATGACCGTGGTGAACTATTCCATTCAGGAATCCTTCGCCGCCAACGAATTCTTCTGGGCGGGCGCGCGCTGGTTCCAGGAACTCCTGCGCAACCCGGACTTCCACGCCTCGCTCGGCCGCCAGATCGTCTTTACCGGTGCAGTGCTTTTGATCGAGATGCCGCTCGGCCTCGCCATTGCCCTGTGCATGCCGCGCACAGGTCCATGGGTATCGGTTTGCCTCGTGCTGATGGCGCTGCCGCTTCTGGTGCCATGGAATGTCGTCGGCTCGATGTGGAACATCATGGCGTTGCCCGACATCGGCCTGCTCGGCAAGGGTCTCAACGCGCTCGGTATAAACTATAACTATACGCGCCAGCCCGCCGCCGCTTGGTTCACGGTCATCCTGATGGATGTCTGGCACTGGACCTCGCTTGTCGTGCTGCTGTGCTATGCCGGCCTCGTGTCGATTCCGGATGCCTATTACCAGGCCGCCAAGATCGATGGCGCACGTCCCTGGGCGGTGTTCCGCTTCATCCAGTTGCCGAAGCTCAAGCATGTGCTGACCATAGCCATCCTGTTGCGCTTCATGGACTCGTTCATGATCTATACCGAGGTGATCGTTCTGACGGGCGGCGGCCCCGGCAGCACCACGAAGTTCCTGTCGATCGATCTCATGCAGAAGGCGCTGGGCGGTTTCGATCTCGGCCCCGCGGCCGCGTTCTCCATCGTCTACTTCCTGATCATCCTGGTCCTGAGCTGGCTGTTCTACACACTCATGATGCGCGAGGAGGCGAACTGATGCGCAAACGCCACGTCGTCCTCACGCTCTACATCATCTTTCTCATGTTGCCGATCTATTGGCTGCTCAACATGTCGTTCAAGACGACCAACGAGATCCTTGGCGGCTTCAGTGCTTTCCCGCGCGAGTTCACCCTCGACAGCTACCGCACCATTTTCACCGATCCGACGTGGTACGGCGCCTACCTGAACTCCATCACCTATGTCGCTATCAATACCGTGATTTCCATCGCCGTGGCGCTGCCCGCGGCCTACGCCTTTTCCCGCTACCGCTTTCTTGGCGACAAGCATCTCTTCTTCTGGCTGCTGACCAACCGCATGGCCCCGCCCGCGGTTTTCGTTCTTCCGTTCGTGAACCTCTATTATGCCGTCGACCTGTTCGATACGCCCTGGGCTGTGGCACTGTCGCACACGCTCTTCAACATTCCCCGGGCGGTGTGGATTCTCGAGGGCTTCATGTCCGGCGTGCCGAAGGAACTCGACGAGACGGCCTATGTCGACGGCTATTCCTTTCCGCGGTTCTTCATCCGCATCTTCATCCCGACCATTTCGGCGGGGATCGGTGTCGCGGCATTTTTCTGCTTCATGTTTTCCTGGGTGGAAATGCTTCTCGCCAAGAACCTCACCTCGGTTGCCGCGAAGCCCATTGTGGCGGCGATGACCAAAACCGCCAGTACCTCGGGCTATGAATTGGGCCTGCTCGCCGCCGCGGGCGTTCTGACCCTGATCCCGGGTGCGGTTGTTGTCTATTTCGTGCGCAATTATATCGCCAAGGGCTTTGCCCTGGGCCGCGTCTGAAGGAAGAAGTTGATGGAAGCGCCAATGATATTTTCGGCTGACTGGTGGCAGCAGCCGCTGGGCACCTGGATGGCATGGAACCGCGTCTCCATTGCCTTTTTCCTTTATATTTTTGGCTCGATTGCGGCCATGGGCGTCTGGGAGTATTTTTCGCCAGGCGGCAGTCCGAGGCACGGCATATTTGGCCTCGATACGACGCGTGGCGACCGCCTCTTCATCACCCATCTCGGTACCTGTTTCATTTTCCTCGCCTGGCTCGGCTTTTTCGGCGTGCCGCTCTGGGGCGGCCTGATCCTCTCCCTCATCTGGGGCTTCATCGTCTTCCGCTGGGTGTAAGACGGCCTGCCCTCTTGGCAGGCTTGCGAACGCTCCTCCGAAATGTCTTGAATATCCTACTCTGGCGATCTATATCGTAACTGAATTAGTTACATAAAAGGCATTCCCATGACCACTCCCCCAAACACGATCGCGGCAGGCACCCGCATTGGCCACGTGCATTTGAAGGTTTCCGACATCGAGCGCTCGCTTGCCTTTTATTGCGGGGTTCTGGGTTTTGAACTGCAGCAGCGCTACGGCCCCCAGGCGGCATTTATTTCAGCCGGCGGCTATCATCACCACATTGGCCTGAACACCTGGGAAAGTGAAGGCGGCTCGCCGCCGCCAGACGGAACCACCGGACTTTTCCATCTCGCCATCCTCTATCCGGAACGCGCCGATCTGGCCGATGCCCTGAAGCGCCTCGCTGCCCATGGCATCCAGCTAGACGGGGCTTCCGATCACGGTGTCTCCGAAGCCCTGTATCTTCGCGATCCGGACGAAAATGGTGTCGAGCTTTATTGGGACAGGCCGGAGTCGCAATGGCCACGGAATGCCGATGGCGGCATTGCCATGTTCACCAAACGCCTTGATCTTGAAAATCTCATCGCCGCAGTCGGCTGACACACCGAAATTAGCCTGCCACCGCATTGACCTTTGCCGGTGGAATGCCAAAACTCTCCTTCTTCTGAAGGGGAGTTTTCATGGCCAAGCGCATCCTTGCCATCGACCAAGGCACCACATCGTCCCGCGCCATCGTTTTCGATACGTCGTTGAAGCCGGTGGCCAGCGCCCAGACTGAGTTCCGCCAGCACTTCCCTAATTCCGGCTGGGTGGAACACAACCCCGAAGAAATCTGGAAGACCGTGGTGAGCACGGTGAAGGCGGCGCTCCGCAAGGCGAAATGCAAGCCTTCCGATATCGCCGCCATCGGCATCACCAACCAGCGCGAGACAACCCTCGTATGGGACCGCAAGACCGGCAAGCCCATCCACCGCGCCATCGTCTGGCAGGACCGCCGCACGGCGGAGATGTGTGCGAAGCTGAAAGCCGAAGGCCACGAAGCACTTTTCACCGCAAGGACCGGCTTGCTGCTCGATCCCTATTTCTCCGGCACCAAGGTGGCGTGGATCCTCGATCATGTGAAAGGTGCCAGAACCCGCGCCGAAAAGGGCGAGCTTGCCTTCGGCACCGTTGACAGCTTTCTCATCTGGCGCCTGACCGGCGGCCGTTCCCATCTGACCGATGCCACCAATGCTTCGCGCACCCTGCTCTACGACATCAACACCGGCAATTGGGATGACGAACTCCTCCGTATACTGAGGATTCCGCGCAGCCTCCTGCCGGAGGTGAAGGACTGTGCCGCCGACTTTGGCACCACTGAGAAACACATATTCGGAGCCGAAATCCCCATACTGGGCGTTGCTGGTGACCAGCAGTCTGCCACCATCGGCCAGGCCTGCTTTGAGCCCGGCATGATGAAATCGACCTACGGCACCGGCTGCTTCGCGCTTCTCAACACCGGCGCCAAACCGGTGCGCTCGCAAAACCGCCTGCTCACCACGGTTGCCTATCAACTTGATGGCAAGCGCACCTATGCGCTGGAGGGCGCTATCTTCGTGGCGGGTGCCGCCGTTCAATGGCTGCGCGATGGCCTGAAGATCGTCAAGAAGGCAGGCGACACTGGCCCGCTGGCCCGCACCGCCGATCCCAATCAGCAGGTCTATCTGGTCCCGGCCTTTGTTGGCCTTGGCGCGCCTTACTGGAATGCCGAGGCGCGTGGCGCCCTCTTCGGCCTCACCCGCGCCACGGGTCCCGCCGAAATCGCCAGGGCCACGCTGGAATCGGTCTGTTACCAGACCCGCGACCTGCTTGAAGCCATGCAGCGCGATTGGGGCGCCGCTGGCAAGACCGTGCTCCGCGTCGATGGCGGCATGACCGCTTCGGACTGGACCATGCAGTATCTTGCAGACATCCTGGATGCGCCGGTGGATCGCCCGAAAAATCTGGAAACCACGGCAATAGGTGCTGCCTATCTCGCCGGCTATCGCGCCGGCCTTTGCCCGCCACCGGCAACATTCTCCAAAACCTGGAAAAGCCAGAAGCGCTTTCTGCCCAAAATGAAAGCCAGCCAGCGTGAACAGAAATATGCCGGATGGCAGCAGGCCGTGCGGCGGCTGCTTGCCCCCTGAGACAGGAGCCCGTCAGGCTGGCGCTGCACCATTCCCGGACCGTGTCGCAAAGCGCAATGTGAACACCGTTCCGTTGTCGCTTTCATAAGTGTAGTCGTTGCCAAGCTGCGCCGCGAACCCCCGGATGAGCCGCGATCCCATGCCGCGCTGCTCGTCTGACGGCACGAAGCCCACGCCATTGTCCTTGATAGTGAGCTGCGCCCGCCCGTCGTCGAGACGGTCGAGATCGACGGAAATCTGCCCATCGCCGCCCTGCTGGAAAGCATGCTTCATCGCATTCGACACGACTTCGTTGACAATCAGGCCCAGAGGCAGCGCCAGGTCGCGGTCGATCGTCATGGCCTTCAGCTTCGCGTCGATCCTCACTTTGTCGCCGTGACTCTTGCGCATGTTCTCGATGAGCGTGGTGAGATAGTCGGCCAGCGCCACATGCGCATATTCATCCGAACGGTAGGCCTGCTCGTGAACCGCCGTCATGGCGGCGATGCGCCGGCCCATTTCCAGTTTGGCTTCGGCCGGGATCGGCTGCAATTGCACCAGCGATGAAACCGCCTGCAGGTTGTTCTTCACGCGGTGATGAATTTCGCGAAACAGCAGCTGGTTCTGTTCCAGCGCGTGCGTGAGCTGCTGGCGCCGCACCTCGTCGGCCCGCAACAGCCGGATCAGCCAGAACGCCGCGAAGGCCAGCGCCGCCAGCATCGGCAGCAAAACCTGGATGAGGCGCTTCACTTCCGTCCAGAATTGTCCGAACGCCTCGTCGGTGGAAATGGAGGAAAGTGCGATGAGCGGAGCATCTTCCACGGTGCGATAGCCCACGATGCGCGCCACCCCGTCGGCAGGCGAGACAGCTTCATAAGTGCCGAAAGGGCTTTTCTTGAGATAATCCGTGAACAGAATATATTTGCTGAGATCGAGCGGCTTGTCGGGCGGCGGGAACCGCGCCACCAGCCAGCCATCCGTGCCAACCAGGCCGACGGTGGATTTCGGCCCGATATCCAGCGAGGTCCAGAACTCGGACATCAGTTGCGCCGGAATGCGGAGCAGCGACGCGCCGGCAAACTGCCCGTTGCGCTCGATCCGGTTGCTGATAACAAAATACTGCTTGGCCGTTTTTGCATCGAACTGCAGGGCCGAAACCCGCCAGGCTTCACCAGCCTTGAGCGCCTGGAACGGCTGGCCGGTTAGGGCCTCCAGCGGAGCCTCCCCGGCAACGGTCTCGTAGAGTGGTGTTCCCGATGCATCGACGATCGATCCACTGATTTCTCCGGGAAGCCCGCCCACCAGGTCGCTGATTGCCTTTCGTACATCGGGTGAAATATTCGCGAGATCGGCCCCCGCCAGCAGGTTCATCTGGTGCAGCGTCTGGCGGCTGGCCCCCACCAGCCACTGGATATGGGTGGAAACAATCTGCGCCGCCGAAGCCGCCCGCGCCTGGGTTTTCTCCACCGTGTCGTTGTAGCTTTGCCAGAACAGCATGCCGACGACGACGAGCAGCAGCACCGCCAGCAGCGATGTGATCAACACCGCTACGACGGGCGCCGGCACGCGCCCTTCGGCCTTGCTTGCACTCTCACTGACCATCAATCGATTCCCGCTCCTCATTGATTGTGTCAGAAAACCGGGAGCCGCAACAGGGATTCTCGCCGCCCGGCCCTTGGTCGCCATTTCGCACGTGAAACGCTGGCACGGCCGTCCCTGTTCTCGAGCGATGGAGATGGGTTCAAGCTGTTGAACGCGAGATCGATCCTCGCGCTCGGCCAAAGCTGTTGCTTCCAGGAGCAATCCTTTAACATTCCGGACCAATTGAAGCCGCGGCGGCATGAAACTGCTAACTTGACCGGCGTTCATGGCGGACGTAACTCTCGACGGTCAGCATTGCGATGGAGAACCCCTCGATGTTCGGCATTTTTGTGCGGGCGATATCCATTTCTATATGCATCGAGTCTGCGGTCCTTTCGACGCCCGCCCATGCCGATCCGCATCCAAAAGGGCTCGCGAAGCACGCCTTCGAGACGCCAAGCAAGCCTGTAACGGTCGATGGGATCACCTCCTTTAGGATCTTCAACAGAGGGTGCAGTACGACCGACTATGGCGACGGGCGGGGTGAGAATGACTGCAAGAACGGGAACGTCCGCTCCGTCCTGGTCGGCAGGCCCGACGTGGCGATAGGCAGGCGTGCCGTCTACTCCTTCGACATGCGAATCTCGTCCGGGCTGACCTACGAGGGCTGGTACAACGACCACGCGATCGGCTTCCTGCCGGATACCCGGGACAGCAGGCTGCGGATCGCGAGTTGGGAGGGGAACCGTCTCCACAACTTCGTCTACATGCTGAAGGCCGACAGCCGGAACGGAATCACTTTCCTAGGGGCAAAATGCCAGGAGCCGAAGGACTTTGGCGCGTGGTTCAGCTTCTCCATGGATGTCCGCTGGACCCTGAAGGAGAACGGCAGGATTGTCGTGAAATGTAGCGACAAGGTCGTCTACAAGAAGGAAGGCATCGCGACGGCGGTCGCCCCGCATTGCTACATCACGAACCAGTGCGAGCCGGGAAAGTCCAAGAACCCGTCCAGGATCACCTTCATCCTTGGCCCGACCATGGCCGGCTTTGGCCATGAGTGGAAGAAGTACGGCCTCAAGTCTCAATTCACAGAGATTCAGAAGGACGGCATCGAGGTTCAGGTACGAAATTTCAGGATGAAGGCGGAGTAGCAGGCTTCCGCCAAACGCTTCGCGATGACGTGCCATTTACGGACACTCCAAAAATTTTGACGGCTACACTGGCCAGATAGTTTGAACGGCCTGAGACATAGGTGACGATTTGTACCGGACACATGGGTGACACTTCTCGCCATTTGGCGGGAGGTGTTGATGCCGTGGAGAGAGTGTCCGGCCATGGAAAAGCTTCTGCGTTTTGCCGCCCGCTTGCTTGAAGGCGAAGGCATGAGCGAGATGTGCCGGGAGTTCGGCATTTCCCGCAAGACCTTCTACAAGCTGTTCAACCGCTACCGTCACGACGGCCTGGAGGCCTTGACTGACCGGTCCAGGCGGCCGGTACGCGCTCTTCGGCCTCGCTTCCACTCTCACTGACCATCGCCCGATTCCCGCTCCACCTTGAGTGTGTCAGAAAGCCGGGGCCGCAATAGGGATTCTCGCCGCCCGGCCCTTGGTCGCCATTCCACGCAGGAAACGCTGGCGCGACCGTCCTTGGTCTGGAGCGATCGGGGTTTGGCACTCTTTCGTTGCAGGCGTAGGCTGGGGTCACATGGGTTGGTTAGGAGCAGAACGCATGGTGAAGCGCTATATTGTCGAAGTTGAAGGTGTACCGCCCTCACCATCCCCGATCAGCAATGCGGTAGTTGTGCGAAACCAATGCTGGATCAGCGGCCAGCTTTCAGTTGGCGAAGATGGCGCCTATGTGCCGGGCACGGCCCGCGAGGAAGCGGCCCGGGCTTTCGCACACATATTCCGTATCGCTGAAGCAGCCGGGTTCAGCCGCGCCGATATCGTTTACGTCGATCTTGCCTTCATCGATCTCGGCGACGTCAAGGATGTGAATGAACTCTACGGCGAACTGTTTTCAGCCGGTCAGCGCCCGGCGCGCACCGTCTATCAGGCGGCAAAGCTTCCCTTTGGAGGCAAGGTGAAAGTTCAGGCAGTCGCGGCACGCGAACGGGATTAGCGCCAGAATTTGGCGAGCATTACCGAAGAGAGCCAAAAGTGTAACCCGTGTCTCCGGCATGAAGTGTAACCTATGTGCCCGGAATGGACCAGAAGTCGAGTAGAAGTCAAAGGAAAGGGCACCATCAGCGTTGGAAAACCTGCAAAACTATGGAGACGACAGGCAAACCGGTTTCTGCGTTCATTGCGGCGGCCTACCTGAAACCCATGACCATGCGCCATCGAAAGTGTTTCTTGACTTGCCATACCCTCCAGACCTTCTGACGCTGTCCTGTTGCGAGGCGTGCAATAAGAGCTTCTCTGCCGATGAGGAATACCTCGCAGCTTTCATTGATTGCGTTCTGAGCGGATCGACCGAGCCGGATCGCGTAAGCCGCGAGAAAATCAAAAGAGCGCTCTCCCGGAAAGGTGGACTTCGACCAAGAATTGAGCGATCCAGAAAGGAGGTAAATTCGATTGGTGGAGGCAAGCTAGTCGTTTGGCAGCCTGAGGAAGCTCGTGTTCGAAACGTAATAGTGAAGCTTGCCCGATGCCACGCTGCATACGAATTGAATGAGCCGCAACTGGACGAACCAACGCACGTCATGTTCATGCCCCTTGCTTTAATGAACCAAGATCAGCGCCAGCAGTTCGAGGATCACCCCTTCTCTGGAAACCTTAATGTATGTCCTGAGATAGGAAGCCGAGCCATGCAACGTCTCATTCTCGCTGACGATGCCTACAACGAGGGATGGCTGACCGTTCAAGAAGGCCGGTATCGATACATGGTTGTAGGTACCGACAATTTTGTCGTCAGAGGCGTTCTGAGTGAATATCTTGCATTCGAGGTGATTTGGGAATGATTGAGTGGCGGCCCCGACAGGATTCGAACCTGTGACCCTCAGTTTAGGAAACTGATGCTCTATCCAGCTGAGCTACGGGACCCCTGCGCCCGCTTATAGCGCGCGCTGCTGCCGAGGCAAATCCAGATTTGGGTGGACAGCCCATGCACCCAAATTGAAAGAGCCCGGCGCACCAAGGCTGCCGGGCCCCAATCTTATTCTGGCTTCGTCAGTCAGGCGGCTTCTTCGGCTGCCAGTTCTTCCTCTGCGGCGGCCTTGACGTTCTTGTGGGCGTTCTTCTCGAGGAAACCTTCGAGTTCCTTGACCGCCATGTCGTCGTCGATCTTCCGCACCGCGGCGATTTCACGCGCCATCCGCTCGAGGGCCTGCTCGAACAGCTGGCGCTCCGAATAGGACTGTTCCGGCTGCTTGTCCGAGCGGTACAGGTCGCGCACCACTTCAGCCACCGAGAGCAGGTCGCCGGAATTGATCTTTGCTTCGTATTCCTGGGCCCGGCGCGACCACATGGTGCGCTTGATGCGGGCCCGTCCGCGCAACACCCGCATGGCCTGGTCGATCAGCGGCTTGTCGGCAAGGCGGCGCATGCCGCGCGTTTCCGCCTTGTTGGTCGGAACCCGGAGCCGCAGCTTTTCCTTCTCGAAATCCACGATATAGAGCTCAAGCCTGGCGCCGGCGATTTCCTGCTCCTCGACCTGAACGATGCGGCCAACGCCATGGGCCGGGTAAACCACCTGCTCACCGGCCTTGAATATGATCTTCCGGACAGGCGGCAGCGGCGGCGGAGCAGCCGGCCTGATTGCGGCGGGTGCAGGTGCTGCAACCGGGGCCGGGGCGGGTTGCACCGGCTTGGCCACAGGCTTCACGGCGGCAACTACGGGCTTTGCCACGGGTACCGGCTTAGCGGCCGGGCGCTTGGCCACGGGCGGCGCCGGCTTCCTGGCGGCAGGCTTGGTCTTCGCGGCAGCCTTGACCGGCTTTTTCGCCGCAGGCTTCTTCGCCATGGCCTTTTTGACCGCAGGCTTCTTGGCGGTCGTCTTTTTGTTCTTTGCTGAAGTTGGCATTAAATACTCCTTGCCCCTGATCCCTTGGAACTCTTGGTTAAACCATTCACCCTTGCGTCAAAGAGGGTATCCGACGCTTCTTGCGTGTTGCCATTATGGGTATTCCGCCAATCAGGCGTTCAGCGGATCGGCAGCCCTTGGGCGCCGCATAGCCGTCTGAACAGTGATCATTGGCGAAAAAAATCCGAGCTTTGAGGCCCGGGTTTATCGTCCAGAAATCGTTGCTCGCATAATTGACTTATATAACACAATCTTATGCAGATTTAAAGGGTAACCAGTCCGTATACGGTGCATTTCTGCAATGCGTGCCGCCCGGCATGCTGGCAGGGTTAACGAAAACCCTACAATTGTCTCAACGTCAATCACCCTCGCCCGGTTCCGGCGAGAAGTACAGGTCGAACTTGCCCTCAACCCCTTCGAACGACTTGCCGTCGGCCGGAGGCTCCTTCTTTGTGGTGATATTGGGCCATTTGGAGGCATATTCGGCGTTGAGCGACAGCCATTTGTCGAGGCCTTTTTCGGTGTCGGGCTTGATCGCATCGGCCGGGCATTCGGGCTCGCACACGCCGCAGTCGATGCACTCGTCGGGATGAATGACCAGCATGTTTTCACCTTCGTAGAAGCAGTCCACCGGGCACACTTCCACGCAGTCCATGTATTTGCACTTGATGCAGTTTTCGTTGACGATATAGGTCATGATCACTCTTGCGCACTGATATGGCTGCCATATAGCAAGGCTTCAGCCGCTCTGCAGCACTTTTTCCCCGGTCTCAGCCATCGGAAGATTCTATCGCCTCATAGAGCAGCCGCGCGTGGGCCGCAGGGCCCCGCCTTGCACCGCACGCCACGACCCTCACCACCACGACGCGCCCGTCCAGTGCGACCGTCAGGATGTCCCCCGCCTGCACCTCATGCGCCGGCTTGGCGACTTTCACCCGGTTGACCCGCACCTGCCCGGCACTCACCAGCCCGGAAGCCAGCGTCCGGCTCTTGGCGAAACGGGCAAACCACAGCCATTTGTCGATCCTTTGCCGCGTTTCCGGCATGCGTCAGTTTTTTTCGAACTGCGCCTTGAGGCTGCCCAGCACCGCGAAAGGCGACAGCGGGTCGGGGGGCCGCTCGGGCTTCCGCGGCGGCCGCTGCGGTTCAGGTGCCGGCTTCACCCGGGAAGGCGGCTTGCGGCCCTTGTGGCGCTCGCCGGCCGGTTTCTTGTCTGGGGCGGCTTCGCGGCGCTGCGGCTTCTTGTCCGGAATCCGGCGGCGGAACGGGCCGGTATCTTTGGGCCACCACACCTCGATCTCTATCTCTTCTCCGCCAACAGCCTCCGCCTCGGGAGCCTCGGTGACGGCTTCTGCCTCTGAAGCGCCTTCCTCCACTCCGGCTGGCTCCTCCACCGCAGCGGCCTCTGCCACCTCGGCAATTTCGGCCTCTACAGGCTCGACGATTTCCACTTTTGTCTCCGCCACAGGTTCGGCGATTTCCACTTCCACTTCCGCTTCCGTCGCCGCCACTGTATCCGCTGCGGGGGCCGCCTCCGCTACAATTGCCGCGGCAGGCGCCTTCTTCACCTTGCGCTTCTGCGCCCGGTACTCGAGGCTCTTGAGGATCGCCTCGAATTCCTCGCCCGAACAGCCCACCAGCGACATCATGTCGGGCACCACGGTAAACCCGCCGCCTTCGACCGACCCCTGCGGGCGGGCCTCCTCGGCAATGCGCGGCCGCCAGAACACCCGGTCGCGAATGAGATCGGTCAGCCGCTCCAGCATATCGATCCGCACCACGCGATTACCGCAGATGCGGTAGCCGCAGACGCCGTAAAATCCGCGTGGTGTCGACCTGTCAAAGAGCGCTGACGTAAGGCCCTGTCCCGGCGGCGAGGGCAGTGCCGCGAGATCGAGCTTGCCATCCTTTTCAAGCTGCAGGGCCCACAGCAGCAGGCGAAGTTCGGTCGCCGCGGGTTTCAGCACCAGCGGCACGTGAATGCTGATCGCGCCAAACCGCACACCGAGGGCCCGCAGCTTGCCGCGTTCATCCTGGCTGAGCGCTTTCACCTCATTGGCCACCTGTTCGCGCGGCAGCACACCCAAAGCCTCGACCAGCCTGAAGGCGATACCTCGAACACTGCCTTCCAGCCCTTCGCTCTCTTCAAGCTTGATCAATGGCTCAAGCACTCGCGCCACATAGCGCTCGATGAATTTCTCCAGCCTGGCTTGCACCGCCTCGCGGTCGGAGCCATTGAGCTGATCCCCGGCACTCACCTCCACCCGCGGCTTCAGCAGCGTCGCACCGGCCTTGAGCCGCCCGATCGCCGCCTTCTGCCAGAGAATGGCGCCATCGCGCCGCAAGGTGAGATCGGGATCGGCACTGGCGGCAACTGCCTGGGCTCTGGCCGAAATTTCCTGTGCCACGGCCTGAAGCGAAGCAGCCTTGAGGGCCTTGCCCGGCGATCCATCGGTTTCGCCATCCGGAATGAACTGAAACCCATCGATGCGGCCGACATACTCGCCCTCGACCCGGATCGAGCCGTCTTCTTCAACTGTGGACATCAACTCTCCTCTTTGGGCGAGACGCTTCATCAGCACACTGGTTCGGCGGTCGATAAAACGCTGAGTGAGCCTTTCATGCAAGGCGTCAGAAAGCTTATCTTCGATTTCCCTGGCCCGCTGTTGCCAAAAAGGCGGCGCCTTCAGCCAGTTTTCCCGGTTGGCCACGAACGTCCATGTGCGGATGTGGGAGATACGATTGGACAATGCGTCGAGATCGCCTTCGCTCTTGTCGCAAAGTGAAATCTGCCGCGCGAACCAGTCCTCCGCGATATGGCCATCGCCGGTCCGCAGGAACTCGAATATGCGCCCGGCAATTCCCGCGTGTTCGGCGGCCGAAATATTGCGGTAATCCGGAATTTGACAGGTATCCCACAGGAGCGCCACGGCCTCCGGCGTTTGGGCGAGCGGCGCCACATCCGGATCGCGGCAAAGGAAATCGAGCGCCACCACGTCCGATCCGGCCTGGGCCCGCGTCAGCCCATCCTGCCGCGGCAGCATGTTGAGGCTGCGGTTGAGCGCTTCCAGGCTGCGGAAATCAAGCACAGTATTGCGCCACTGCAACATGCGCACCGGCTCGAAATTATGATTTTCCAGCCGGTCCACCACATCTGGCGAAAACGGCTCGGCGGCCCCCGTGACTCCGAAGCTGCCGTCGTTCATGAAGCGCCCGGCGCGTCCCGCCACCTGGCCAAGTTCGGATGGATTGAGTTCGCGGAACTGGAAGCCGTCGAACTTGCGCGTCGCTGCGAAGGCGACATGGTCGACGTCCATGTTGAGGCCCATGCCGATGGCATCCGTCGCCACCAGGTAATCGACATCACCCGACTGGTAGAGCGCCACCTGGGCATTGCGGGTGCGGGGCGACAGTGCCCCCAGCACCACCGCCGTTCCGCCGCGTTGGCGCCGGATCACTTCGGCCGTCGCGTAGACCATGTCGGCGGAAAACGCCACGACAGCCGAGCGCCGCGGCAGCCGCGTGATCTTCTTCTGACCGGCATAGGAGAGCTTCGACAGCCTGGGCCGTGTCTGGAAATGCACGCCCGGGATAAGCCGCTCGATCATGCCCCTCATCGTGCCGGCCCCGAGAAACATTGTCTCTTCGCGTCCCCGCCGGCTCAGGATGCGGTCGGTGAAGATGTGGCCCCGGTCGAAATCGGCGGCGAGCTGAACTTCGTCGATGGCAAGGAACGCCACCTCGATATCGCTCGGCATGGCCTCGACGGTGCAAACCCAATAGCGCGGTTGCGCCGGAATGATTTTTTCCTCGCCGGTAACCAGCGCGACCTGGTGGTCGCCGGTGCGCAACCGGATCCGGTCATAGATCTCGCGGGCGAGCAACCGCAGCGGCAGGCCAATCATGCCGGACACATGACCGAGCATCCGTTCGACCGCGAGATGGGTTTTGCCGGTATTGGTCGGACCGAGAACAGCGGTCACGTTGTGAGAAACAGGCATGGCGGGAGAGAAATGTTTCCGGATCAGCCCCTCACTTGGCGCGCCGGGCGCCATTGGTCAAGCTCACTGTTTCATTCCTGCACAAGTGAGAAACGGCAGGATTCAACGATGAACAAAACCAGACCGAATCGCTGACATCCATTTTTTCCCGATTTGTTCCGCAGGCTGAGCAGTTCAATTGGTTAAATTCGGGTTAATGCAATGTCTCGAATGAAGCGGCCCTTCTTGATTGTGTTCTCGCATTGCCGCCAGCCATTAATCTTTGGGCGCCGTTCATGGCCAAGGCGTTAATGCCAATTGGCTCCGCGCCGCGGCATTTTTAACGAAGCGTTCCAGGATGCAAACAAACCGTGCCCGAATCGCCAATCCGCTTCTTTTCCGGTTATGTTCCGGCGCAGGAACACAACATGTGGACAGTCCGATCCAGCAAACCACAAGTGGTTCAGGCGCGGCGAGACTTTTAGACAAATTTGCCGCTGATGCCGTTAATCTATCTGTTCCAAAACCGGACCAGGCCCATGCCCGGACTCGTGTTTGCCGCCGCCCGCGAAGTTTCACTCGGCTTGACGGGTGGCGGCTTTTCCGTCATAGGGACGGCCTCACGGCTGGGCCAATAACGCCCGGGCCCTTCATTTGTTGGGCAGCAGGCCATCACGTTCATTTGGAGTAGTGCATCATGTCTCGCCGTTGCGAGTTGACAGGAAAAGGCGCGCTGGTCGGCAACAAAGTCAGCCATGCCAACAACAAGACCAAGACCCGGTTCATGCCGAACCTCTGCAACGTGCATCTGATCAGCGATGCCATGAACCAGCGCTATGCCTTCAAGGTTAGCGCCATTGCCTTGAAGTCGGTTGAGCATGCGGGCGGCCTCGACTCGTTCCTGGCCAAGGCGGCTGACGCCGAACTTTCCCTCAAGGCCCGCCGTCTCAAGAAGCAGATCGGGAAAAGGCTTGAGGCCGGCAAGGCCGCCTGAGCCCCCGAAGCGCCATTCGCCGCGCGCCAGCCGCGATGGCGAACCGCGCGTCCATCCGTCCGCATCCCTCCGCGATGCCACCCTCGGCCGTTTCACCGGGATAGGCGAGCGTGTGACGTTCAAGGATGCCACGCTTGGCGATTACTCTTATATCGAGCGCCACGCCGAGGTGATCTACGCGGAGATCGGTAAATTTTGCGCCATCGCTTCCGGCGTATCGATCAACGCCGTGAACCATCCGGTGGAGCGCGTCAGCCAGCACAAGATCACCTACCGGCCCAACGAGTATTTTCTCGGCGCGAAGCTCGACACCGGCTTTCGCCAGGCGCGCAAGCAAAAGCCCGTCATCATCGGCAACGATGTCTGGATCGGCCATGGCGCAACCCTTCTGCCCGGCGTTTCGATCGGCCATGGCGCGGTGATCGCGGCAGGCGCCGTCGTCACCCATGATGTCGAACCCTATGCGATTGTTGCCGGCGTGCCGGCGCGGTTTCTTAAATGGCGCTTCGAGCCCGCCATATCGGCCCGCATCATCGCACTCGCCTGGTGGGACTGGGACCATGATCGCCTGGCCGGCGCCATTGCCGATATGCAGGCGCTCGCCATCGACGACTTTCTCGAAAAATATGAGGCCCGCGTCTAGCCGCCAGAGAGTTGGTTTCGCACCTTCTCCGAAAAGCCGGCGGTGATTGAACCATCCTCATGCTCGATCAGCGGCCGCCGCACCAGCGAGGGATGCTTCAGCGCCAGTTGCACCGCCCTGGCCTCGGTCAGCCCTTCCGTTTCGGATGTGGGCAGGCCGCGCCAGGTATAGCCTGCGCGATTGATCATCTTCTCCCAGCCGCCCAGCGCCTTGGCCCAGCCTGCAACCCTGGCCTTGTCCAGCGGTTCCTTGCTGTAGTCGGAAAAATCATAGGAAATTTTCTGGGCATCAAGCCAGTCCGTCGCCTTCTGGCAGGTCGAGCATTTGCGCAATCCATAAAGCTTCAGGCTCATCGTCGCTCCTCAGCGGTTCAATGAAAGCGTCGTATCGGTGAGCGCCGCACCCCCGCCCGAAAGCTGGTCGGTGAAGGCGCGGAACAATTCCTCGATCAGGCTTTTCTCGATATCCTTCACGATGAACACCAGCCGCGTCCGCTGCTCGCCATCGGGCCAGGCCGCTAGGCGGACCGGTGGATGGAAAACGTGCTGCACCCCATGCAGGATCACCGGCCGCTGCGGATCGTCGGCAACTTTCACGATGCCTTTCATGCGCAGCATGTTGGGTCCGTGGAGCGAGCGCAGCAGGTCGAGGAACATCTCGAGGCCCGCAGCCGAAATGGCGTTGTCCTCGGCCATGCTGAAGGAGCGGATGTGATCGTCATGCCGCGACACATCGTGATGGTGGTGATGCCGCTTGTTGTAGGCCTCGGCCTGCAGCCAGGCTTTCACGTCCGGCGACTTTTTTTCGGGATCGTAGAGCCCGGCATTGAACAGCCGCGCCGCGGTGGCTTCATTGCGGTGAGTGGTGAGAAGCCGCGCCGCTGGATTGAGCCGCCGCATGCGCCCGATGATCGCGAACAGCATGTCCTCGCCTTCGCGGCCTTCCAGAAGATCGACTTTGGTGAGCACCACCCGGTCCGCAACAGCAATCTGCTTCACCGCTTCCGGATGCGTATCGAGCGTCTTCCAGCCATTGAAGGCGTCGACCACTGTGACGACGCTCTCGAGGCGGCAGCGCGCCAGCAGGAGGGGTTCGCTCATCAGCGTGTGCAGGATGGGTGCAGGATCGGCAAGGCCTGTGGTTTCGATCACGATGCGGTCGAAGGTCTTGAGATCGCCACGGTCGCGCCTGGCAAGCAGGTCCTGCATCGTATCGATCAGGTCGCCGCGGATGGTGCAGCACAGGCAGCCGGATGACATTTCGATCACCCCCTCGTCGGCTTTCTCCACCAGCAGGTGATCGAGGCCGATATCGCCGAACTCATTGATGATGACGGCGGCGTTGGCGAGGAATTCATCCTTCAGCAGGAAATTGAGCAGCGTCGTCTTGCCGGCACCCAGAAAGCCGGTGATGACGCTGACCGGAATTAGCACCACCGCGCTCATGCGGCCACCGGAGCACGCTTGCGGAAGTCCAGCAGGCTGGACACGATGAGTGCGGTGAACACCATGGCCGCACCCAGATACTGGATCGCGGTCAGCCGCTCGCCGAGCAGCAACGCCGCGACACCCGCCGTCACGATGGGTTCGAGATTGTAGAACGGCGCCACGATCGAGGCCTTCGCCAGGCGAAGCGACGTCATGTGGATGAGATAGGCAAACACATAGAACAGGCAAACGCCTGCGAGAAACCCGAAGCCGGAGAGCGGAATACCTTCACCGGCCAAAATCTTCAGCCCGCCGCCATTCATCCACAGCGCCACGCCGAGCGTCACCGGCAGGATGGCGAGATGCACCAGGCTGCCCAGCACCACAGGCGTCACATGGCCCGAAATCTTGCGGCCCGAATAGAACTGAACCGTGCAGGCGAGTGCCGAGGCAACGGCCAGCAGCACGCCGCGATAGTCGAGGCCGCCAACCTCGCCCGCCAGGGCCAGCGCCAGCCCGGCAAAGGCAAAGAGCGAAATGGCAACCTGCGGCCAGCCCGGCGCCTGTCCTTCCGCCAGCGGTGCGGTGAGCAGGATGATCACCGGAAAGGTGAAGAAGATGGTGACAGCAAGGCCGACCGGAATGAACTGCCCGGCCGCCAGATAGCAGATCGACACGGTGGCGGTGGCCGCCGCCTGGGCCACAAACATCGGCAGCGCCGCGCGCGGCACGCGGAGCTTTTCGGCACGCAGCAGCGCCAGCAGGCCCAGTGCCACGCCGATCACCGCGGTGCGCATGAATGTCGTCTCGAAGGCCGGAACGCCGTTGACGAAGGCGGCGCGTGAAAAATTCGGAATCAGTCCATAGATCGCTGCCGCTGCCAGAGCGCAGGCAATACCAGGACCAACTCTTTCAATCACGGGGACGTCTTCCGCTTCCGTTTCTTCTTCGTCTTCTTCTTTTTATTGCCGGGCGTGGCATCGCCCTTCGCCGTTTGCGGCGGCTTTTCGGCGGCCAGCGCCCCCACCATGGCAAAGCTCTCGGGGCTCATCACGTCGCAATAGATATGATCGGCCTCGAAAACGCTGCACACTTGCTGGCTGGACGGCTGGTCGATATCCCACACCATCGCGGCATAGCCATTGCCGCCGGGCAGCTTGATGACGCCGCTGGCCCCACCTTCCACCATTTCCCGCGCCCCCAGCAGCCGCCCGCGCAGCGCCATGTCGGCAAGGGCTGCCGTTTCATAGCGGCCGAGCGAGAAGCCCCAGCCGCCAAGATCGCTGCCGCGCGCGAAGCTCACACCATTCTTCGCCTTGCACACGGAATCCGTCATGTCGGCGGGCACCAGCATGCCAAGCTGCGAATTGGCAATTGATGAGAGCGCCAGCCGGGGCGAAGGTGCGGGATTGGCAAAGGAGGATTCGAGCAGCGTTTGCGCCAGATCGGCGCGCCGCTGCGGCGTGGCGGCTCCGAGCACGATGGCCACCAGCCGCCGCCCGTTCTGCGTGGCCGAGCCGACGAGATTGAAGCCCGAATTGCACACGAAGCCGGTCTTCATGCCGTCTGCCGTTTTCATCTGGCGGAGCAGGCTGTTGCGATTGGCGAGGCGCCGCTTGCCGATGGCGAGATTGGGCTGCGCGAAATAGCGCTGGTATTCCGGAAACTCGCTGACGATGGCCTTGACCAGAAGGCCAAGGTCGCGCGCCGTCACCACCTGGCGCTGGTCGAAAAGCCCGTTGGGATTGGCAAAGTGGCTGGCCGTCATGCCGAGGCGCTTGGCCGTTTCGTTCATCTGCCGCACGAAAAGCTGAACATTGCCGCCGGAAGCTTCCGCCAGCACCACGGCCATGTCATTGGCCGAATAGACCAGCAGCGATTGCAGCGCGAGATCAACCGTGATGGCGCTGCCGGCCGGCGTGCCAAGCTTGCTGGGCGGCTGCTTTTCGGCGATGGCCGAGACCGGAATTTTCTGGTCGAGCCGGAGCCCGCCCGCCTTGATCTTCTGGAACACCAGATAGGCCGTCATCAGCTTGGTGAGCGAGGCGGGATACCAAGGCTCGCCCGCGCGCTCCTGCGCGATCACCTCGCCCGAGGCCGGATCGAACACCAGCGAAGGCCCGGCCTCCGCCTGCGAACTGAAAAAAACCGCGAGCGCAATTGTGAGCGCGGGCCAACGTGCCGCCAAAATATCCGTCCTCTAACTGTCCACCCTCGCCCGCATGTCCGTTAGCCGAGTGGGGCGGCGAGATCAACACCCCCGTGCGAACGCAGGGGTTGCAGGGAAGTGGGGCGGCGAGTGATGGGCGAAAGCTTTCCTGACGGTGGACTTGACGACGCACCTCCCAAGAAAGTTGGCGACAGTCTAGCATGGGCAACATTTGAATGGTTTTTCAAGCGTTGTGAGAAAGATACAGGCCCGGTTACGAGGTATAACAGCGCAGATGATATCAACACCAGCATGATGTAGTTGCCCAAGCCTTGTCGATAGGTTCATCCGCTGGTAGCGTAACGCAAATACTACAATCCGCAGAGACCAGTGGACACTTATCTCGAAATAGCAGAACGAGTACTCCGGGCAGCCAAGCGTCCGATGTCTCCAAAAGCAATTTTGGATGCGGCCTATCGCGCACGTATTGTGCCATCGCATTTGTTTGGAAAAACCCAACACAAGACCCTGCAGGCCCGACTGAGTGAAGACATTTTAAGCTTCAGGAACAATAGTAAGTTCTTCCGAACACAGCCCGGAATCTTCTTTCTTTCGGCGCTGATATCGGACTCCGAGGTTGCAGACAAACACAAACGCCCGTTCGCGGCCCGGCGCCGTACTCGTGATCTGATGCGAGAGCCAGTGCTCGCGCTGAATTGCAGTTTTTTCAAATCCAAAGGCTCCTCTGGTCAGCAGGACTGGCTTGAGATACTCCGAGATGCAGAGAAGGAAAATGCTGTAAAGTTCGTGGACGCGAAAAAACCGCACGAAGATTATGCGGTAGTTTGGTCGTTTTCAGTAGTTCGACGCTCTCATTTTGCCTTGTCCTATCGCATTGGCCGATATCGCGACGACCGCGATAATTTCGCGAACCGTCGAACAATAGGATTTCCTGGACTAATCGGAATCAGTGACCAATCGCTTTTTTCAATGGAAGACTACGGTGCTACAAATTCAGCACTTGAGGCTGTGCTGCTCGATCTTGATATTTCACGCGAAGCATTTGAAAAGCATCGTGACCTGACATATCCAATGCTCTCAAAGGTCTTGTCCGTAGAGGATGGCAAGCAAGTCCCCATTATACTCCTTGTGATGCAATGGCAGTGTCCCGACTGGTTCGAGCCCACCACAAGACGATTGTCACTGAATGATCCCATTTGGTGGGATGTAACGGTGCAACCTAACGACAGAGACGACTTCGAGAATTGGTCACTCGCCGTTCTTGACATGCTAGTCGACAGGCGGCAGAGACGCTGTGGTCCATAAGATAATCGGCGCGCAGCAATGTGCTTATCTGAAGTTTGAGTTGGAGCACGGCGACAATCGCAGACGTAAGGTTGCCCTTCAAACACTCTCACGCCTCTACCGCAACAGCCACATTCTCAATTCAGAACAGCGTCAGTCATTTGAAATGACTGTCAATGGTTTGGTTCTTCAATCCAAAGATCGAAAGGTTGCCCGTTGGTGTCTCAATACCCTGGCCCATATAGGTAAGCGTGGCAGTGCCGATAAGTATGTAACTTCCGCGTTGCGAATTTATGATGGCGACCCAGAAGTAACAGCAGCAGGTATTGCGGCCCTTTCGAAAATGCACGGTTCCAAAATTAGCGAACAGGTGGAGTTTCTTCAATTTGATCCGACATTGCGAATTCTGGCGGCAATGCAGCACACGCATCCAAAGCACTTGGACGTTTCTAAGATTAGGATTGATATCGACCGCTCAAGCCCAGAACTTTTGAAGTTAGCTCTCATTACCGTTGGATTGAATCGTGAAATTGAAAACTTGTTTCATCCCCGCCACAGCAACGGCCAGATTGTAAGGGCATTGGGGCAGTATTCTGATGGAATTGTCGTACAGTATTCTGTCTGGGCAATTCTCGAAAACAGGCGCCTTAATTTGAGCGATTTGGGAGTGCGGCTTGATCGCATCGATAGCCTGCCGCCCAATGTGCAGTCCAAGATACTTCAGCTCATTGTTGAGCGGGAACCTAACATTGAAGTAAAGCACGGATATATCGCTGACGCACCATTCTATCCAGCTTGGGAAGCCCGTGAAGGGTTAGCGCGCGGCCTCTGTGGCAAGTACTACGACGGGCTGGAAGAGATAACTATCGACTGGTTCGATAATGAGCAAGCGAGCGATATTCGCAGCCTGCTAGCAGAGCATTTTGCGCGGTTCTCTGACGATTGCACCCCGTATGAAGACAAAGCGCTTCAGATTATTGACTTCGATCCGAGTCTAAGAAGTCGAGTACTTATGGGAGCCGAAGGAAAGCGCTTGTATAGCAGAATTAAGGAGCAAGAAGCGATTGCAGACTACCCCGATCTCTTTCAGGGACAACTAGTAGGGCCTGAGACAAGGATATTAACATTGGGATCAAACACAATTTCAAAGGCACAGGAATTGAACGTGCTCTTCTTGGGCTCTTCACCAATAAATGAAGGAAGAATGCGGCTCGATCAAGAGGCGCGTGATATGAAGGAAAAGTTGAGACTTGTTGACCGCCCCAAGGTGACGGTTGCTGTCTCTCATGAGTGGGCCGTTCGAGCGGACCAGTTGCAAGACATATTGCTTAATCAACGACCCGAGGTCCTGCATTTCAGCGGACATGGTGGCGGGGGGGCAATCTGTTTTGAAGATATGAACGGCAACTCGGCACCAGTGGACGGGTTAGTTTTCGCCGAGCTTATTCAGCTGAGCGGCAGCAGCATAATATGTGTAGTGTTGAATGCTTGTTACTCGGCTGATCTGAGTTCAAAAATTGTCCCACCAGTGCAGTATGTAATTGGATGTGATGACTCGATTGACGATAGCGCTGCTGCCGTATTTTCAAAAGCATTCTACCGAGCGTTAGCGCATGGAAAAAATTTCGAGGATAGTTTTCGCTTGGGCCGAAACGACGTGAGTATTCAATGCCGCTCAGGAGAAGCCGACAAATACCAACTGAAAAAGTTGTGATCCCTCGTTTAATTTTGGTGATGGGTATTTGAATTTGCAGACGAATTGCTGATCCCTTGTCAACAGGAGCCACTCCTTCGATCTCGCGGCGTCGTCGGTAGGTTTTTCGTCCGTATCAAACTGTTTCATTAGCCATTCCACACCTCGCTGTCGATTGATCGGGTTAAGGGAGCGCAACTATCCCAGCAATTCAATCAGTTCGATATCCTTCTTGAGCAACTCATTCACCAGCGAACTTAGCGAAGTTCCGGTAGTGGGTCAGTCTGAAATTTAAGAAATAAAAAGCCCCGAAATTACGCGGCTTGAAAAATCTGCGCCGTGGCGTGGTTTGCATCACCATTTGCCACGGCGGCCCCTGGTGGGGTCTTAGACGCGGATCACTTGCATGAGAGCCGCTAACAAGAGGTTAGCTATGACTTTACAGGGATTTTGTCAAGACTCCCAAACCCAACGCCCTTAGTATGCATTCGCGTATTTTCTTTATTTTATCGACACTTAAAGGCTCGTAAACATAAATTCTCTTGCCGTCTCCATCCTTGCCGTACCGGATGAGATTTAGACGTTTAAACCCAACGGCATTCACCATGTCACCTTTAACCCAAACGCCGTCGCTGACCCACTTGCCGGGCAGTCTAGGCCGAAGATCAATCTGACAATGATAAGGCATCACCGGGTCCGGCGGTTCCGTAC
>JANMMJ010000168.1:0-26546 GCA_031373255.1 Hyphomicrobiales bacterium | reverse complement strand
CACCAGTTACGCCATGGCCTCGACCTCGACCGGCCGCCTGTCATCAACCGATCCCAATCTTCAGAACATCCCGGTGCGCACCGAGGAAGGCAAGAAGATCAGGACGGCCTTCATTTCACCGCCCGGCAACACTCTGATCAGCGCCGACTACAGCCAGATCGAACTGCGCGTGCTGGCCCACGTCGCCGATATTCCGCAGCTCAAGAAGGCCTTCGAGGACGGCCTCGACATTCACGCAATGACGGCTTCCGAGATGTTCGGTGTTCCGGTCAAAGGCATGGACCCACAGGTTCGCCGCCGCGCCAAGGCCATCAACTTTGGCATCATCTATGGTATTTCCGCCTTTGGCCTCGCCAACCAGCTGTCTAACTCGCGCGAAGAGGCTGGAAAATATATCAGGACATATTTCAAGCGCTTTCCCGGCATCCGGGACTATATGGACTCGACCAAAAAGATCGCGCGCGAGCAGGGCTATGTCGAAACCATCTTCGGCCGGCGCTGCCATTTTGCCCGCATCAATTCGCCCAATCCCTCCGAGCGTGCCTTCATGGAGCGCGCCGCCATCAATGCGCCCATTCAGGGAGCCGCCGCCGATATCATCCGCCGCGCCATGGTGCGGATGGATCAGGCGCTTCTGGCGGCAGGTTCATCGGCCCGCATGCTGCTCCAGGTTCATGATGAACTGATTTTCGAGGTAGTCGATGCTGAAGCCGAAAGCACCATGGCAACGGTCAAGAAAGTTATGGAAAACGCGCCTGAACCGGCAGTCAAACTCACTGTGCCATTGCAGGTCGATGCCCGCGCCGCACGCCACTGGGGTGAGGCGCACTGAACCAGACGGGGTCCTCAGCCCTGTTCGACGAGCCTGATCAGAAGCGCCACTTCGCGCGCCAGCCGGTCATCCGAACGCAGCAGCTCCTCGATCTTCCGCACCGCATGCAGCACGGTGGAATGATCGCGCCCGCCAAAGCGCCGGCCGATCTCCGGAAGTGAGCGCGGTGTCAATTTCTTGGCCAAATACATGCCGATCTGGCGCGGCACCACCACCGAGCGCGACCGCCGCGGCGACAGCAGGTCCGAACGCGCTACATTATAGTGGCGTCCGATGATTTTGAGGATGTCTTCGATCTTGACCCGGCACTGGTCCGGGTTCTGCGATACATCGCGCAGGATCATCGCCACGAGGTCGAGCGAAACCGGCGCTGCATTGTTGAATTGCTGGTAGGCCGCAATGCGGTTCAGCGCACCTTCAAGCTCCCGCCCGCCGCCGGTAATGCGGTTGGCGATGAACTCGGTGATATCGTCTCCAATCGCAAACGCCGGCATTTTCTTGCGCATCTCGCCAATGCGGCTGGTCAGTATGGCCCGGCGCAATTCAAGCTCCGGCATCTCGATATCGACCACCAGTCCACCCATAAGTCTTGAGCGCATGCGCTGGTCGATGGTGTCGAGTTGCGCTGGTGGCACATCTGCCGCCACCACCACCTGCCGTTTGGCGTCCACCAGTGAATTGAACGTATGGCAGAACTCGGCTTGCATCGTCTTGCCTTGCAGGAACTGGAAGTCGTCGATCAGCAAGACATCGACCGACTGGAATTGATCCTTGAAGGCCAGCGTATCGCGCTGCTTCAACGCCGAAATGAAGTTGTACATGAAGCGCTCGGCCGTCAGGAACATCACCTTGCGGTCGGGATGGCCGTGGCGAATCCGCCAGGCAATGGCATTGAGCAGATGCGTCTTGCCAAGGCCCGCCGATGAATGAATGAACAGGGGATTGAAACTGAGCGGGACGCGAACTTCCGCGTCGGCCACCCTGAGTGCCGCGGCATGAGCGAGCGCGTTGGCTTTGCCTGCGATGAAGGTTTCAAATGTCTGGCTGCCGTCAAGCGGCGAACCTTTCTCGGAAGCAACAGCAAGGGAAACGGGCCGCTTGTCATTGAATGACTCTTGCGGATCGGCGGATGCAGTGCGTTGCGGCGCCTGCGATTGCTTCGGCATCACACCGCGCGTTCTAACCCGCACCTGGATTGTCTCGATGGGCCCAAGTTCTGCTTCGGAGATCTTGTGCAGCCGCGATTGGTAGTGTGTTTCAATCCAGCTGCGCAAGAAGCGTGTCGGCACCGACACGCAGAGTCGTCCCTCCGCCCATTCTTCCGGCTCCATCCGGGCAAACCAGCTTGAGTAAAGGTCGTCACCCATTTCGGCGCGCAGCCGCAGTGCAATCCTGTCCCAGCACCGCTTGATGTCCACGCCCATCGAATCCGCCATCTGAAATGCCTCTGTTCTTCTTTTTGTTGATTGAGCAGGGCGCAAAAAACCATCCGCCATCCCGGATCCGGCATGGAGGACTCTGCGCCCCAAAAATTTTGAAAGTCTAGGTAACTGTAGTCAGGCCCATGGCTTCTGTTCTGTGTTCCCCGTTGATCACATGAACACTCATCAAAACAAACCTCACCCGTCGAGTGCGTGCGAACCACGCAACCATTGAACTCAACGCAGAACTGACAGGTGGACTGACGCCCTAAGAAGAACCCGGTTCCGCCGCAGCAACCGGGAACCGGCTGCCTCATCGCGCCCTTCCCCCGTGAGAGGCCTCAGGACGGATCGGAGTTTACAAAGCCGTGCCTTGCCATTGCAACCGGGTTCATCCGGGCGATCCGTACACGGACAAACCTGCAGGGTCCCCGGGCCCTCTGGCCGGTCAGTTCCCCGCGATCAAGACATTGACTCTACGAAGAGATTCGAAGGTTCGAATTTTTGCTGGTGACTGCGTGAAAAATACAACACCGCGCTTTTTTGCGCTTCGTGACCAGTCTCTGCCACCACAGAATCGACCGCCATTCTCCGGGGTATCGTTAACTTTATGAAAAATTGAGGATATTTCTGTCTGAAACGTTCCGTCCCCGGACAAACAAAAACGGCGCCAGGATGAAACCCGGCGCCGCAAACGGAATTATCTGGCGATTTATTAGGCTTGCAGGGCCTTTACGCGCTTGGAGAGGCGCGACACCCGGCGTGCTGCGGTATTTTTGTGCACGACGCCCTTCTGGGCGCCCCGTTGCAGTTCCGGCTGTGCGGCACGCAAAGCCGCCTCAGCGGCAGCCTTGTCGCCCTTGCTGATCGCTTCTTCAACTTTCTTCACCGAGGTACGAATCTGGCTCAGCCGGTTCTTGTTGATCACGGTGCGGCGTGCTGAAACGCGGGTGGCTTTCTTTGCCGAACTTGTATTTGCCATGGAATGAGAGACCTTTAAACAAGAGTGGCCCGGCAGGTCTGATGCCAGCCGGGCTCATTTCGATGCCGGGCTTATATATCGGGGAGCCTGTGGCGTCAATTCATCTGTTTTGGAAGCGGGCTTGGCGCTTTTCGGTGAATGCGGCCATGCCCTCCTTCTGGTCGGCGAGGGCAAACGTGGCTTCAAAGACCCGGCGCTCGAAGCGCAATCCTTCGGCCAGCGGCGTTTCGAAGGCCCGGTCGACCGCTTCCCGTGCCATAAGTATCGCAGGCCGCGAAAACGAGGCAATTTTCTCCGCCGCGGCGACGGCTTCCACCATGAGTTTCTCGGCGGCGACAATCCGCGACGCCAATCCGCAGCGTTCGGCTTCGGCGGCGTCCATCAGCCGGCCAGTGAGGATCATGTCCATGGCCTTGGCTTTGCCGATAAACCGCGCCAGCCGCTGCGTGCCGCCTGCGCCCGGAATGACGCCCACGGTGATCTCCGGCTGGCCGAATTTCGCCGTGTCGGCGGCAATGATGAAATCGCACATCATGGCAAGTTCGCAGCCGCCGCCAAGGGCAACCCCGGCCACCGCCGCGATCATCGGCTTGCGCCGCTGCGCGATGCCTTCCCATTCCTTGAGAAAAGGTCCGAGATAGGTTTCGGGGAAGCTCCTGTTCTGCATTTCCTTGATGTCGGCACCAGCCGCGAAGGCCTTGTCGCCGCCGGTAAGGATGATGCAACCGATGCTGTCATCGGCCTCGAACTGGGCAATTGCAGCAGCTATTTCAGTCACCGTCGCGCGGCTGAGTGCATTCATGGCCCTTGGCCGGTTGAACTGGATGATACCCACCGCACCGCGGGTCTCCATGATGATGTTTTCAAATGCCATGTCACTCTCACCGTTGGCAGGTTGCGCAATAGAATGTCGAACGTCCCGATTGGACGATACGCCGGATCGTGCCGCCGCATCCGGCCTGCTGGCAAGGCTCCCCCTCTCGGTCATAGGCGGCGAAGCGATCCTGATAGGCTCCGCTTGCCCCATCGGTCGCGGCATAATCTCGCAATGTCGAGCCGCCCACCGCAATCGCCTCGTTCAGAATGTCGCGGATATGCCTGACCAAAAGATCGAGCCGGGGATCGGCCTTGCCGCGTTTGACCAGCGTACCGGCCTTGCGTCGCGGCGACAATCCAGAACGGTGCAACGCTTCGCACACATAGATATTGCCAAGTCCGGCGATGATGCGTTGATCGAGCAGCGCGGCTTTGAGAGGTGCCACTTTGCCGGTGAACGCCGCAGCCAGGAAATTCGCGTTGAACTCATTGCCAAGCGGCTCGATGCCGATATCCTTGAGCAGCTTGTGCGTTGGCGCATCCTGTTCGGAAAACAGGTCCATCATGCCGAAGCGCCGCGGGTCGGAGTAGATGACGCGCGTGCCGTTATCGAGTTTGAACAGCACGTGGTCATGCGGGCCGCTTCCTACGGCATCGCTTGCCTGCTCGTAGTAGAATTCGCCCAGATTGTGAACGAGGCCCTCTGGCAGAACCACGGTGAAGCGCCCGGTCATGCCAAGATGAATGAGCAGGCTGTCACCGCCTTCGATATCGCCAACAATATACTTGGCCCGCCGCCGCAGCCCATCGATTCGGCGCCCCTCGAGCCGGGCCGCGAATTCGGCTGGAAACGGAAACCGCAGATCGGGTCTGCGCACTTCGACATGTTCAATGCGCCGCCCCGTCATGGCGCGCGACAGGCCCTGCATGACGGTTTCGACTTCTGGGAGCTCCGGCATGAATAACCCTCTATTCCGAACCGGGAATTGCGGCAATGGAATTGCTAAGGGTTCTTGGCTAGAAGAATTCCCATGAACAGCGGTGAAGATGACAGTGTCGCCTTCGGCTTCCGAAAGGTTGCCGAAAACGACAAGCAGGGTCTGGTCAATGAGGTCTTCTCCAGGGTTGCCGAACGCTACGACCAGATGAATGATCTGATGTCAGTCGGCCTGCACCGTCTCTGGAAGGATGATTTCATTGCCTGGCTCAATCCGCCCAAAACAGCCAGGCCCTTCCATGTGCTTGATGTCGCGGGCGGCACCGGCGACATTGCCTTCCGTATTGCCAGGGCAGGCGGCATCGGGACGCATGTTACAGTGGCCGACATAAGCCCGGAAATGGTCATGGAGGGTCGGAAACGGGCAGGCCGCGAAGGGCTTCTGGCCGCATGTGATTTTACCGTCGGCAACGCCGAAACCCTGTCTTTTCCCGATGCCGGCTTCGACGCCTACACAATTGCTTTCGGCATCCGAAACGTCACCCACATCGACAAGGCCCTGTCCGAGGCTTTCCGGGTATTGCGGCCCGGCGGGCGCTTTCTGTGCCTGGAGTTTTCAAATGTCGATGTGCCCGGCCTGAAGGCAATCTATGACGCCTATTCCTTTGCCGCCATACCGGCGATCGGCAAGGTCGTCACCGGGGATGGCCAGCCCTACCGCTATCTGGTCGAAAGCATCCGCACCTTTCCCGGCCAGGAAAAGTTCAAGGCCATGATCGAAACGGCCGGCTTCTCGCGTGTCCAGTATCGCAGCCTCGCCGGCGGCATCGTCGCAATCCATTCGGGCTGGCGCACCTGATGCCCGGAACTCTCGGCAATATCTTCCGCCTGCTCCGCGCTGGCCGCACGCTGGCGCGTTACGACGCACTGTTGCAGCCCGGGCAGATCGCCGATCTTCCATGGTTCGCAAGATTGGGATTGAAAGTCGCCCGCTTTGGCTCGGCGCGGCCGGCCACCGGCATCAACAGCCGCTTGACCGCCGCATTGGAGGAGTTGGGGCCGAGTTACATCAAGCTTGGCCAGTTCCTCGCCACCCGCCCCGATATCGTCGGCGCGGACCGTGCCAACGAGTTGCGTGCCTTGCAGGATCGCATGCCGCCATTTCCGCTGGATGAGGCCAGGGCCGCAGTTCGAGCCAATCTCGGCATGAACGTTGAAGATGCTTACACCGAATTCAGCCCGCCCGTCGCGGCCGCGTCGATTGCCCAGGTGCACAAGGCCCGCACCACCGAAGGCGATTGGGTGGCGGTCAAGATCCTCCGCCCCGGAATTGAGCAGCAGTTCCGCAATGACATGGAGAGCTTCTATTTCGCCGCCCGTCTTGGTGAGCGGTGGAGCGCCGAAATGCGGCGGCTGCGTCCCGTCGCTGCCGTAGACACACTCGCACAATCGATGAAGCTCGAGCTTGACCTTCGCATGGAAGCCGCGGCCATTTCCGAAATGGCGGGCAATGTGAAGGACGATCCCGGCTTCCGTGTGCCCCGCGTCGACTGGGCGCGTACCGCGCGGCAGGTTCTCACCCTGGAATGGATCGACGGCACGCCCCTTTCCGATGTCCCGGCACTCGCCGCGCGTGGCCTGGACCTCCATGGGCTGGGTGATCTCGTCATTCAAACCTTCCTGCGCCATGCCATTCGCGACGGTTTCTTTCATGCCGACATGCATCAGGGCAATCTCTTCATCGATAGCGAAGGCCGGCTGGTCGCCGTCGACTTCGGCATCATGGGTAGATTGTCGCCCAAGGAACGCCGCTTCCTCGCAGAAATCCTGTTTGGCTTCATCACCCGCGATTATATGCGGGTCAGCCTCGTGCATTTCGAGGCGGGCTACGTGCCCGCACATCAGGACCCGGCGAACTTCGCCCAGGCCCTGCGCGCCATTGGTGAGCCCATCATGGATCGCAAGGCGGAAGAAATCTCCATGGCGCGGCTCTTGACCCAGCTTTTCGAGGTCACCGGCCAGTTTGACATGCAGACCCAGCCGCAGCTCCTGCTCCTCCAGAAAACCATGGTCGTCGTCGAGGGTGTCGCCCGCACGCTGAATCCCGGGCTCAACATGTGGACGGCGTCCGAGCCCGTAGTGCGCCAGTGGATCGAACGCAAGCTCGGTCCCATGGGACAAATGGAAAATGCCGCCGAGGGCGCCATGACCTTGGGCCGCGTCTTTGCCACCCTTCCCGACGTCCTGTCCGAAGCCCAGCGCGCCACCCACATGCTGTCGGAAATGGCCAATGCCGGCGGTATCAGGCTTGACCGCGAAACGACGGAAGCCCTGGCCGAAGCCCAGTCAAAGCGCGGAAATCTCGCACGCCTGTCGCTGGCCGTGGGTGCGGCGGCGCTGGTGATCATCGCTCTCAACCTTGTCTTCCGCTGACATTTGGCGGCAGCGGACGAAACTGGCATAATGCGGCCATGAACACACTTCCCGGGAAATCCGTCCTTCTTGTCATCGGCGGCGGCATTGCCGCCTACAAATCGCTCGAGCTTATCCGTCTGCTGAAGACCGGGGGCTGTGCGGTCACCTGCATCATGACCCGTGCTGCGGCGGAGTTTGTAACGCCGCTGTCACTCGCCAGCCTCTCCGGCAACAAGGTCTATACCGATCTCTTCAGCCTGACCGATGAAGTCGAAATGGGTCATATCGAATTATCCCGTTCCGCCGACCTCATTGTCGTGGCGCCCGCCACCGCCGACCTCATGGCCAAGATGGCGCATGGCCAGGCCGGCGATCTCGCCTCCACCACCCTGCTTGCCACCGACAAGCCGGTCCTCATCGCCCCTGCCATGAATGTCCGCATGTGGACCCATGCGGCGACCAAGCGCAATCTTTCAACGCTGCTGGCAGATGGCGTCACCGTCATCGGCCCAGACGATGGCGAAATGGCCTGCGGTGAATTCGGCCCGGGCCGCATGGCCGAACCAGCCGAGATTGCCTCTGCCATAGCGGCCAAGCTTGCCGGACAAGACAAGCTACTCTTGGGCCGCAAGGTTTTGATCACTGCCGGACCGACTCGCGAGCCGATTGACCCGGTGCGATATATCTCCAATCATTCCTCCGGCAAGCAGGGTTATGCCATTGCTGCGGCTGCCGTGGCACTCGGTGCTGAAACCGTGCTGGTGTCTGGCCCGGTCGATCTTCCGATTCCGCCGGGCGCCCAGATGATCCCGGTCGAAACCGCCGAACGGATGCTGAAAATCTGCGAAGCTGAACTTCCCTGCGATATCGCCATATTTGCAGCAGCGGTTGCCGATTGGCGCGTCGATACGGTGGCAGGCGAAAAGATCAAGAAGGGAACATCCGGCCCGCCCGAGATCAGGCTTGCCGAAAATCCGGATATCCTGAAAACCATTGCCACCCGCAAGGCCAAGCGCCCAGCCATCGTGGTTGGCTTTGCTGCCGAGACCGAAAATCTTCTGGAAAATGCCAGGGAGAAATTGAAGCGCAAGGGCTGTGACCTGATCGTCGCCAATGATGTGAGCCCAGAAAGAGGCATTTTTGGCGGTGATCGCAATACCGTGCATCTCATATCCGCCAGCGCCGACGAAAGCTGGCCCGAAATGTCGAAGCAGGATGTGGCGCAAAGACTCATGTTGGAATTGGCGAGGCGCTTGCCGCCGTTGGCGAAGTCTGCTGAATGATCCGTATACTGATCAGGAAGCTGGAAGGCGGCATGGACTTGCCGCTGCCCGCATATGAGTCGGCTGGCGCTGCCGGCATGGACCTTCGCGCCGCCGCGGCCTTCGTTTTGAAGCCGGGCGCGCGCGCCCTGGTCCCAACGGGCTTCAGCCTGGAAATCCCGGAAGGTCACGAGGCCCAGGTCCGGCCGCGCTCCGGTCTTGCCGTGAAACACGGAGTGACCGTGCTGAATGCGCCGGGCACCATCGACAGCGATTATCGGGGCGAAATCAAGGTGCCGCTGATCAACCATGGCGAAACGGAGTTCCACATCGCCCGGGGTGACCGCATTGCCCAGATGGTCATTGCCCCGGTTGTCCGCGCTCGGCTGGTCGAAACCGACACACTGGCGGACTCTGCCCGTGGAGCAGGCGGGTTCGGCTCTTCGGGCCTGCGCTGATGGCACTCACACCCGATGAACTTGAGCGTTACGCCCGCCATATCGTTCTGCACGAGGTGGGCGGTCCCGGCCAGCAGAAGCTGAAGGCCGCAAAGGTTCTGGTCATTGGAGCCGGAGGCCTCGGCTCGCCCCTCATTCTCTATCTGGCCGCCGCCGGCATAGGCACCATCGGCATTGTCGACAATGACACGGTGAGCCTGTCGAACCTGCAGCGCCAGGTGCTGCACACCACGGCCAGGCTCGGTATCCTCAAGACGTCCAGTGCCCGCGAAACCATCCATGCCATCAACCCGCACGTGAACGTGATCGAACACCAGACCCGGATCGATGCGTCAAACGCCCTCGATCTCATCGGCCGGTATGATCTTGTCGCCGATGGCTGCGACAATTTCCCCACCCGCTTCCTGGTGAGCGATGCCTGCTATCTCGCGAAGAAAACCCTGGTGTCCGCCGCCGTCGGCCAGTTCGATGGCCAGCTCTCCACCTTCAAGTCGCACCTCAATGCGCCGTCCGGCGATCCTTACCCTACCTATCGCTGCCTGCACGGTGAAATCCCCCCGCGCGACCTCTTCCCGGCCTGCGAGGAGGCGGGAATTCTGGGTGTCCTGCCTGGAATAGTTGGTTCCATGCAGGCCATGGAAGTGATCAAGGAAATTCTGGAGATTGGTGACAGCCTCGCAGGCAAGCTCGTCATGTATGATGCCCTCGCTGTCCGTCTCTACACGGCTGAACTCGCGTGGAATCCCGATAATCCCCTCAATGGCCGCAATCCCACGATCCGCGATCTCTCGCACTTCGCGGCGTAGCTAAATCGGTCAGACGCGCCCGCTGCGATGCTGCCGATTCCGGGGCGGATCATCCTCGAATGCGATGTGCCACAATCAGCCGTGATGAACCGCACCGCATAAGAGGTTTTCGTAATCGCTTACGGCGCGGTTTCTATTTGGGCTGCCACGGCATTGCCGGCTTGCCGCGCGCTAGCAGATAGAAGCCGTTGGCATCGACACTCTGCCATTCATCGCTTGCGCCATCCGGCCAGACGGCGCGAACTTCGGCGCGGCGTGCTTCGCCCAGCCCGACATGCAACCAGCCGCTCTGGCCGCTGACATGTCCGCCACCTGAGGTGAGTTCACGCCGCATGATCTTGTCGCCGCGCTTGACTTCCAGCCACCCGCCAACGCCGTCACGATTGGCCCCATCCTGCTGCAGCCTGACTTCGATCCACGAACCAGCCTTGCTGCCGGTATTGCGCCACAGCTGCGCGGTCTTCCAGCGGTTGACCACGACCAGGTCCACCAGCCCATCGAGATTGAAATCGGCAAGCGCGGCACCACGCGAGGTGAAGGTGCTGGCAACGCCTGCGTCGCCGCCCGCCTCCTGGAACTTTCCGTCAGGCAGTTGCAGGAGCAGATTATTGGGATCGCTGGTGGCGAAGTCGGGCATCTCGGCCACATTGCCCTTGGCGATGAACAGATCCACCAGCCCGTCATTGTTGACGTCCTCGAATTGCGTATGCCAGGCGGTGCTGGGCCGCAAGTCGCTGCCCATGTACGGGCGGTGCGCGGTAGCGCCTTTCGCAAACGCCACATCCTTGAATGTGGCCGGCGGCTTGCCGTCCGGTGGAATGCCAGCCAGCGTCTGCAATTTGTTGTCGGCCATGCTGGTCAGGAAATATTCCGGGTAGCCGTCGAAATCGAGGTCGTAGCTGGCAATGCCCATGCCCCAGATGCGCAAGGGCCGCCAGCCTTCGGCGTCGTTGAAAAGCGTAGGCTTCTCTGCCCCGTCGACATGCCAGAGTTGTTCCTGGCCGCCCTCGTAATACTCGCGGTCGTTTGAAACCCGGAGGCTTGGGGTGCCGGACCGGTTCCAGTCGGTGAACAGCATGGAGAGCGGGCAATAGCTCGGCTTCAGCGCAAGCGGCGCGGCAAATTTCTTCTCCGCAGGCCGGTGCAGCCAGTTTTCAGTGCACGATCCCCACGGCGAAGTCTCTTCGTTCCGGTCGATATAATTGCCGATGGCCAGCGTTGGCCATTGCGCGCCATGTTCCCAGCTTGCCGCGAAGGCCGTAGACCAGCCATCGCCGCCGTCAAAGCCCCAGGCTTCGTTGGCGCGCTCGAACTGGCATTGGCCCTTGCCGCGCATCGCGACATTCTCGCCGACGCGCAGCAGCACGAGATCCATCTTGCCATCGCTGTCGATGTCGAGCGGATAGGCGCCGGTCATCTTGTCGAGTTCAAGTCCGCTGGCTTGCGCCTCGAAATGCAAGGGCCCGCCGCGTTCGCTGGCGTTGCGATAGAATTTGGCCGGTGCTTCACCGCCGGCCAGCAGCATGTCCGGAAACCCGTCGTCGTTGCAGTCGAACGTGGCGACCCCGCCGCCCACCATATATTGCCATTCGCCGGCATAGATGCTGTTGATCCCGGCACGCACCGTTTCCTCGACAAAACTGGGAATGGCGACGCTGCTTTGAGCATGGGCGGGCGCCACTACAGCCGCACTCCCTGCCGCCAGCGCGGCACTTGCCAATAACAGACGCATGATCATCTCCGGGTCTTGAGCGCGTTGGCATAGGCGCCGACACATCGGCCTTGTTCCAGGCCGTGTTCGATGGCGGCGCGGAAATGTATGCCGCCGTACAGCCGCGAAATTCCTGCTTCATCCGCGGCCGCCTGGAAACTCGTGAAGGCGCGCGGCGCCAGGCCGTCGCGCTTGTGGGTGCCGTCCTCAAAGGCGAAATTCTCGCCGAAGAAACGGGTCAGCACTAGCGCTGCGGCACTGGATTGCGTGCTGTGGCCGCTGGGATACTCGGGAAACGGCGGCGTGTTCAGAAGCGTCTCCCACTTGGGATCGATGAACTTGCGGATGTAGGTCACCGGCCGCACCAGGTTGTACTGGAACTTGCTGTCCCAGCAGCCGATGAAGGCATCGGCCAGTGTCACGCCAAGCCGCGCCAGCACATCGGCGCTTTTGTCGATCCCGATTTTGTCGCGCTCGAGAATTTGCAGCGCGATTGAAATCCAGTGCCCGGGAGGCGTTGGCGACAGCATCGGATCGTCCGACCAGAAACGCGCGATGGCGCGCTGCTCCTTGCTCAGGTTCTGCCGGGTTTCGTAAACCTCGTTGGCTTCCTTGAAGAAGGAAGAAGTCTTGTCCTCGCTGTAGTCCGGCGGTGGCGGCAGCGGGCAGGAATTGCCCTGCGGCATGGCGAAGGTTCGCAACCGGCCCCAGCTGGGCAGCAGCGGCTTCTGCTGCTGCGCCACAGTGCTGGTCGGCACCCATTTGCCGGGCCCTGCAACCAGGTCATAGGCCATCGGGAAGCCCATGTTCTCGATCACCGCCCCACCATCAGTAGCCGACCACGCGATGATATGCGCGGCAACGGCCCGGCCCTGCGCTTCGCTGCGTTCCACCACATCGGCTGGAAGTCCGGCTATAAGTTCGGCATGCAGCTTCGTCTCGATCGCCGTCAGCGCCCGCTGCCCGGTCGGCCCGGTATTGCCGAAGAAACTATGGGTGGCATGGGCCATGGCCGCATGCAGCGTCAGGGCTTCGTCATAGGTTTTGCCGGCCTCGCGCTGCGGCGCCGGTGTAAGGCCATTCAGCTGGCCGGCCAGGCTTTGCAGGTCTTTCGATCCGCCAGCCACCGTTTCGAAGGCGGTGACGCCAATATACGCAAACGAGCGGCTGGCCACGGGAGGAGAGTAGGTGGCGGTGTGCCGCACCAGCTTGAGGATCATGCCATACCAGCTGCGCAGCACGTCTTCGGGCGGCATGGCGCTTGCCTGCACTGCCGCGGCGTTCAGGACGCCGAGCCATGCCACCACGATTGCCAGTGAAACCATGCGGCGAATCGGGACCATATGTACCTCGTAAAGTTTACTGCGACAGTTCTGGCGGCACACGTCTTATAAGCATGATGTTGAACCGGAACGCAATACGCACCGCCAAAGCCATCCCATCGCCGATCAGACAACTTTCACATCCTGACACCATGCTGTCAGGAGTATCCCTGTAGGTGCAACAGGCTAACTTCAAATGGGACGAACAAAATGCTGAAACTCGAACCTTTCGAAACCAGGTCGCTGCGCCTGGAGTGGAAACTGCAGGTTGCATTCTTTGCCCCGGTCGAAGATGTCGACCGCATCATGCAGCGTGTCTGCGAAATTGCGCCGCTGGTGGCCGGGAGTTACGACAGCAATGCCTGGCAGAGCGCCGGAGGCATCGAGCGCTACCGGCCGCGCCAGGGCGCGGTGGCGGGGACCGAGCAGGACCTGCGCAAGCGCCCGGGCGTCGTCGAGGTCGTCTTTCAGCTCGATGACGATCAGGCGCTTCTCGAAGCGGTGCTCGAAGCGATTTACGAGGTCCACAGCTATCAGGAGCAAACCATCACCGTGACACCCGCGCTGGCGAGCCGCACCAGGGGGCTCGACGACAGCGCCAATCCGCACCGCTGGTGGAACACAACGGGGGACTGAAAGAAGAAGGCATGAACCGGGATGGTTCTGTCACAGCCCACCATATCACCGTATCTCCACACCCGCTTTCGTCACCCCTCGAAATCGTCACCCCGGACAAGCTGCGCGGTAAGCGCAGCGCCGATCCGGGGCCTAGCATAAAACGTTTGCGCAGCACCCCATCCTCTTACACCTAACGTCCCCATCATCCGGCACCCCGGTTCCCCCTCTCGTCATCCCAGCGAAAGCTGGGATCCAGATATCTGTTTGAAAAGAAACAAGATTCCCTGTGCTCACGAACGAATTGGAACACCAGAGATGGTGGCGCCTTATGACCGCATTATCGACATTTCTATGGGCGAGCTTTTTGAGATTAACCGCCTCCACACCGGCAGGTGTCCAGATTACGAACAGATTACGTTGCCAGCGCAGCTAATTCTTGCATGTGACTTCTGATCTACACTTCATTGCAAATGCGAATAATAGGTGCACTGTTAAGATATTACCTCCGCTATCAGTCGACAGCATGCGACGCCTATGGGGTGATTGATGACCGCTTCGAGATTCGACGTCTGGCCGCTGTTGCAATCGGGAGATTACGGAACAGCGCTCCGTGACTTGAAACAACGCCAGGAAAATTGGACCAGTTCCAACTGGCGTGAATCTGGCACCATGGGCACGGTATTTCTGTGTCTCCGCGAATACGATGAGGCAGCGCGTGCTTTTGAGGCAGCCAATCGGATGGCATGTGACGATCAGAAGAGAAATGAAGGACCATTGTTAAACAAATTGGGAGGCGCACTTTGGCTCGCCGGCAGCAAGGAAGAAGGAGCTGCCATCTGGCAGCGGATGGTGCGTGGACTTGATGACCGTACAATCGCTTGGACTGATCTTTCTGGCGGCATCAAGAGCGGCTTGCTTCTCTGGTATGCAGGCGTAACATTGCAAAAATCCAGCGCCATCGACTCTTCCGTCAAATTTCTCAGGAAGGCGTCGAAACGCGTATGGGCCAAGAGCATGCCTGGGCCTTTGGCAGCTCATGTGATCGCCGGGAAACCAATGAAGGCGATTCTTGCCGAGGTATGGGGCGGTTCCGGCTTGGATTCATTGATTGCAAGGGGCGCGGAGGATGTCTTGCTACGCCGCCAATTGTGTGAGGTATTGCTTTGCTGGGCAACGAGCGAACGGCTGGCGGGAAGAGAGACCGAATCCCGACGGTTGTTGCGGCTTTGCGCAGACATGATAAATCCACTTGTGGAAATCGAATGGTTTCTGGCGCGCGGGGAAGTGGAGTTGAATTGAGCCAGCTTTAGGTTTTTGTTGGCGGTGACCTGCTACTGGAAAATATCCCCCCAGATGGATTGAGGTGCCAACCCGCAAATGAGCCGGCTTTCGCCACTTCTCCCACAATCGGAATTCATCTTGCGCTCCCCGGATAACGGTTCAGACGCCGAGCGCGCAGTACGTCAACTTGCGGGCGGGGCGCCATCAACAAAATAAAATATTGGGCAATGCGGAAGAGCACGTAGTAGATCAGGGTCTCATACGCCGCGACCGGACGCACACTGCGCCAGACGAAATAAAAATATGGAAATGACATGAACTACTCATTCAATCCCGCGCGCTACGATTCGATGATTTATCGCAGAATCGGGCGCAGCGGACTGAAGCTGCCGTTGATCTCGCTTGGCCTCTGGCACAATTTTGGTGACGACGTCCCCTTCGAAACTGGACAATCCATCTGCCGGCGCGCCTTCGATCTGGGCATCACCCATTTTGACCTCGCCAACAATTACGGCCCTCCGCCGGGTGCTGCCGAAGAAAGATTCGGCAAGTTGCTGCGTTCGGATTTTGCCGCGCATCGCGATGAATTGGTGATTTCGTCCAAGGCCGGTTATCTCATGTGGCCCGGGCCCTATGGAGATTTGGGAAGCAGAAAATATATTCTCGCCAGTCTTGACCAGAGCCTGAAGAGACTGGGCCTGGACTATGTGGATATTTTTTACTCCCACCGGTTTGATCCCGAGACTCCTCTCGAGGAGACGATGGGAGCGCTAGAAAGTGCTGTTCGGCAGGGCAAGGCCTTGTATGTCGGACTGTCATCCTACAATGCGTCCCGAACGAGGGAAGCCACAACTATTCTGAAGCGATCGGGCATACCGGCGCTCATTCACCAGCCGAGCTATTCTATGCTCAATCGTTGGATTGAGCGAGACCAGTTGCTTGATTGTCTTGAACAGGAGGGAATGGGCTGTATTGCATTCACGCCATTGGCTCAGGGCTTGCTGACCAACAAATATTTGGCCGGAACGCCCGAAGGCAGCCGGGCGACGCAAAACAAGTCCTTCGACTCGGAAATGCTGAATCCATCGACCATTACGCATATCCGGGCATTGAACGAAATCGCCAAAAATCGGGATCAGACCCTGGCGCAGATGGCAATCGCCTGGGTGCTCCGGGACAGTCGAATGACGTCGGCCTTGACCGGCGCAAGCAAACCCGAACAGCTCAATGATCTCGTTGGCGCCCTCCGGAACCTGAAGTTTGAAGAGTCCGAGCTCAAGATGATTGATCGGCACGCGGTTGAGAGCCACGTAAATCTTTGGGAAAAGTCGAGTACTGGGTAGCGGGGGCACAATTTCGCGGGCCCCGGAGCACCGCTCAGACCCCATGCCCCTGATCTCATTGGATATTATCGCGCGCCGGGAGGTGATGATGGTATATGCAAATAAATACTGGCATATGCCAGATTTATTTCAGCCACAAACGGGCGATTCCGGCCTTGCACATGCACGTACTTTGCGTGTTTTGAGGGTGTTTTTGACGCATTTTAGCACGAAAAAGGCGTCCAAAAACACGTTATTTGCGCACACCAAGCGGCCTGAAAACAGGTACTTGGAAGGAATTGTTTCACGTGAAACATTTCCTAGGAACCAAAAATGCGAAATTATGGCTTTGGCGGGAAATGCTGGGATTGGCGGAGGGAACGGGACTGCGGTCTAACCTTCTCTGCCCTCCAAGGGTTAACTCGCAATGAACAACCCAGCTTTGGCAAGAGCATGGCCCAACGCCTTGGTATATATCTCCATTCACGCAAAGCTCCCAATTCTCACTCTGGAGACTGGCCAGCTGTGTCGTGGCGCGTCCAGAACTCCACCACCATCATTGTCATCGTTGCAGCCAGGGGACCGAGTATGAAGCCCGGCGCTCCAAACAGCAGGAGGCCGCCGATGATCGAAATGAACGCTGGAATTGTATGCAGGCGCAGACGGTTGCCCACGAACATCGGCCGCAGGACGTTGTCGATACTGCCAACCACAATCCCGCCCCAAGCGGCAAGAATGAGCGCGCGTATCCAACTTCCATCCAGAAGGAGCAGGATCGCTGCTGGTATCCAGACGATGAAGGCCCCAAGGACCGGCACGATCGACAAGAGCCCCATCACCAACCCCCAAAGCAGAGGCGTGGGGAGACCGAGCACCCAGAACATCAAGCCGCCCAAAGTGCCTTGAACTGCGGCGACGGCGAGAGTTCCGTAGACTGTCGCATGGACTGTTTCGGCTACCCGCCGCAGCAGTTGTTCAGTCTCGGGCCTCGTTAGCGGGAGCCACGCCATGATCATGGTCTTGGCAGCCAGCCTGTCGCGCAGGAAATAGAACAGCAGGTAGAAGGTAACGAACACCTCAACCACTTGCAGCAACGACCCCTTGACGAAAATCGCCCCGAGGCTGCTCAGCCAGGTCGCAATAGCGGAAATCATCGACGGCAAATCGAACTGCCGGTCAATCCAAGCGCCAAAGGGTGCAAGGGCAGGATGGCTGTCGAGCAGGGCCTGAAGTTCGCCGCTCTCGACGCGCGCCTGAAGTGATTGGATACCATGAGCCGCTTCCGTGATGAGGCGTTCGACCACAAATACTGCAGGAACGACCACGACGACGATTACAATGGCCGTCGAGAGAAGGCGGCGATGTTCGAGTGCCTGACGAGCTTTTCCACCATTATATGAAGCGGCGCGAAAAGGATCGCCAGCGTCAGCGCCCAGGTGATGGCACCCAGGAAAGGCCATGCGATAAGCAGGCAGAGGAGGATGCCGGCAACACTGGCGACTGCCAGTGCCATGCGTCCGAAACGACGGCTGTGGGGTGATCGAGGCTCTGGTTTCATCGGTTCAACGCACAACCAAATCCAGCAAAAGCAAGCCGATGCTCGAGACGAGGCCTGCAACGGGCACCCACCCCGGACAGACAAAGACCTGCGCAGGCGGAGTGGTTTCAAGGGACTTGATGCGGATCAGGGTGATGTTAATGATTGCAAAAACCACCAGGGTGAAACGGGCAGTCAGGTCGGCTAACCCGGCCAGCGGGACTGCGAGCGCCAGAGCCAGGATTGCCGCAACGCCGATCGCGGTGGCCAGCAGTGGCGTGCCGGTTCTGTCGTTCAGATGCGTCAGGACCTTGGGAAGATTGCCTTGGGTCGCCAGCCCGTAAAGCACCCGAGAGATCATGATGACATGCACGATGATGCCGTTCAGGGTCGCTATGACGGCGATCAGACTCATGGTCTTCAGCGGCATCCCTGTCAGTCTCTCGAACACCAGCGCCAAAGGGGCGCTGGATGCGGCTAGCTCGTCCGGGGGCACCGCAACGACAGCCACCCAGACCACCAGCGCGTAAACCAGTGCGGTCAATCCGAGTGTCAGAAACAGCGCCCATGGCAACGTGTGCGATGGGTTCTTCATCTCCTCGGCAACATTGACCAAATGCTCGAACCCGATGAATGCAAACACCGCGATCAGGGTCGTTCCTGATAGCCCGACCCATACGCCGATGTCGCCCGCTGCGGGCCATATTTCCGGCAGGCGGGTCACGACATCACTTCCCGCTCCGAGGCCAGCGATGATGATCAGCACAAGCCCGCCAAGCTCAATCAAGGTCATGATGCCCGCCAGGGTGACGGATTGGCGGGTCGAGAGACAAGCGACTAGCCCCATCGACAGCACGACGAGTATTATGATCCAGCGCGCTGGCAGATCGACAAACACGCCAAGATAGCCCGCGCTCCCGACACTGATCGTAGCCGCCGAGATCGTTGCTGTCAGAACAATCAGCAACCCTATGGTCAGGCTTAACCACGGCCGGTTGAACGCCTTTTCAACATAGGCAGCCTCGCTGGCACTGACGGGCATGCGCGTTCCGAGTTCGGCAAAAGACGCGGCACTGAACAACATGACCAGCGCAGCCAGAACGAAGGCCAGCGGCGCGTGCATGCCGCTGCGCCCCGCAGCGATCCCAACCAGCACATAGATGCCCGCGCCGATCGTCACACCAAGCCCATAGAGCACGGCCAGCCAAAGCGTCAGCGAGCGCTGGAGCTGTTGAGGCGATGCGGAGTCTAACACTATCGTCTTCCTGTATAATCTTGAACCCAGCTTAGGCTCAGGACTCATTGATCAGAGCCAGAAGCTAACGGTAGCAGCGATGCAGATGGCGGAGAAGAAGGTATGGGCGCAGCGGTCGTAGCGGGTAGCGATGTCATGGCCATCAGCGCGGCGGGCTATGTCGCGGTCCGCCTGTTCGGCGCCCGGTTCGGCTTTCCGCTCGCAGGGGCCATTTCGGGCTTCATCTCCAGCACTGCAACAATCGGCGCGATGGGATCGTGGGCCAGGAAATCCAGTGACCTTTTGGCGGCCTGTGTCGCGGGTGCCGTGTTGTCAACCGTTGCCACGAGTGCCCAGATGGCTCTGGTCGTTGCGGTCACCAGCATGCCCACCCTGATAAGCTTGTCGGGCCTCTGCTTCTGGCCGGGGGCACCGCTGTGGCCTATGGGGCAGCCTTCACGCTTTGGGCCCCGCGTGTCCGTCGTCAGATAATTTGAGACTATTGGCTGCGTGATCGAAGAGAGGATCTGGCGCATCTGGTGAACGATGTTATGCAGCTTGGCCGCGATGATGCAAGCGTCTGGTTTTGAGCGTGTCGCGTTTGATCCTTTCTCGTTGCAGCAGGATGGTTTGGCCCCGCCCGAAGTAGACGTCGGCGGGGGTGAGGTTGGCGATGCTCTCGTGGTATCGCAGGTGGTTGTAGTGGGCGACGAAGTCACCGATCTTCTGTTCGAGATCGCCGGGCAGGTAGTAGTTCTCAAGCAGGATGCGGTTCTTGAGCGTCTGGTGCCAGCGTTCGATCTTGCCCGGGGTCTGAGGATGCAGAGGCGCCCCGCGAACATGGCCCATGCGCTGGTCGTGGAGCCAGTCCGCCAGATCACGGGCAATGTAGCTCGAGCCATTGTCGCTCAACTGCCGGGGGCGATGAACGACCTTGGCTGTGTCGAGCCCCGACGCCTGTAGTGCCATGGTCAGAATGTCGGTAACATCGCTGGCCTTCATCGTCGTGCACAGCTTCCAGGCAACGATGTAGCGGGAGAAGTCGTTGAGCACGGTTGACAGGTAGAACCACCCCCAGCCGATGACCTTCAGGTAGGTGAAGTCGGTCTGCTGGAGCTGATTGGGCGCTGTGGTCTTGTCCTTGAACTCGTCTGCCGCCTTCACCACGATGAAGGCGGGGCTGGTGATCAGGTCGTGGGCCTTCAGCAGCCGGTAGACGGAAGCCTCTGACACAAAATACCTTTCCGTGTCGGTGAAGCGCACCGCCAGCTCCCGGGGCGAGAGCGTGGGTTCGTCCAGGGCTAGCTTCACGGCCCTGTCGCGGACATCCTCGGGGATGCGGTTCCACACCCGGCCGGGCTGCGGGCGGCGATCCTCCAGGGCAGCTGGTCCACCTGCCTGATAGGCCGCATACCAACGATAGAAGGTGGGCCGGGAGACGCCGAGCTTTTCCATGGTCCGACGCACCGGCAGATGCGACTGCTCGACCAGCTGGATGATCTCCAACTTCTCGGATGCGGGATATCTCATTCCTCGTCTCCCCCATCCCCGATCATACTTTTTTTGAGCAGACGATTTTCCAGGGTCAGATCCGCAACCAGGACCTTCATGTCGCGAACCTCGTGGCGAAGGTCTTTCACTTCGCCGCTGGTTGCAGCCCTTGCCGTATCCCCTGCCAGGCGCCGCTTCCCAGCCTCGAGGAACTCCTTCGACCAGCTGTAATACAGGCTCTCGGCGATCCCCTCCCGCCGGCACAGCTCGGCGATGCTGTATTCTCCGCGAAGCCCATCCAGCACGATCCTGATTTTTTCTTCGGCAGAATGGTGCTTCCGCGTCGCCCGGCGGATGTCTTTCACAACCCGCTCGGACGTCGTCGCTGGTGTCCCGGATTTCTGTCTCATCTGCGCTTCTCCATGGAGCTACGATGAGCCAGAAATCCTCCCTTCCTCAAGTCACCAATTCTGTCTCAGGAGTGCTGACGTCGGACAGTTAAAACACATTCAATCTCCCCAACAGCTTACCGCTGCAATGAGCGCAACGCTTGTTATAGGCGATATCAGAAATCGCGCCGACTGAAACGCAATGGGCTACCGGATCGACCCTGGTCGATAGTATGCGAGAATTGAAAGTGCGGAAGAGACGTGCCGGCCTTTTCTGAACCAGGAGCTTTACGGAGAGCGCTGTGGTTGGACATGCTGAAAGTTCAAGGGGAAGGATTATTCTATACTTGCATAGTCGACAATTAGGCAATCAGGGGAACTGGCGCCGCAAATCGGATTGCTGTCGTCGACGACCGCCCGCTGGAACAGTATCTTTATCCTGAGTTCGTGCTGAAGCGGCGATCTCTCGCCGCAAGAGAAGTGGGAGCAGTTATCGCGGGCGCGGCCCAACTTCGCTACGAGAATGGGCGGCTCACCTCGTGGACAACCCGGTTACCGATTTGCCCCTGATCAGCCACACCACAAGGCATTGCTGGTGGCCTACCGGGATGGCCGGTCGTGATGCCGAATCCACACAATCACGCCCTTCTCGCCGAGAAACGCAACCTTTCGTTCATCTCAGATCGTGCGACGCTTGAGGCATGGAGAGCGGATTCAAGGCTCCGCGCCCCCCTTAATGCCACACCGTATGTTCACTCCCGATAACACCGATGCACTTTGGGAAGTCCCATAACGGCCTTTTCTTCAAGCCGACCGGCGGACATGGCGGTAAGGCGGTATGTAGCGGCGATAAGGTGACAAGAGGATTTTGGGCGGAGATTGTGCGTGGCGGCTACGTTGCCCAGACGCTGGTCCGCCCCAGCGAGCGCATGATCCAGATCGACGAGGCACCCCAGGCGCGCAAGATGGACGTTCGGCTGTATACCTACGAGGGACCGGTGCTTATGGTGGCCGCGCGCCTCTATCAAGGCCAGACCACGTACTTCAGGACGCCAGGAGGCGGGTTCGCTCCGGTTTTCGTGATCTGATCATAAAGGCATAACCGGCGGGTCCAAGAAAGCGGAGGCTATCAATGGCTAAGATGATGAAAGTAACAATTTTCGTGGAGCCCGGCCGCATCGCGCTTGATGAAAAGCCAATCCCCGAGGTCGGTCCACTCGATGCCCTCGTGCGCGTCACCACCACTACGATCTGCGGCACGGACGTCCACATCATGAAGGGGGAGTATCCGGTCGCAAAGGGTCTCACAATCGGTCATGAGCCAGTCGGAGTGATCGAGAAGCTCGGTTCCGAGGTAGTCGGATGCGTCGAAGGGCAGCGCGTTATTGCCGGAGCAATCACTCCAAGTGGCTGGAGCAACGCCTGCCTCTGTGGCTTCTGTTCGCAGGACGGTGCTGGCACCAAGCATGGCTGGAAGGCCATGGGCGGCTGGAAATTTGGCAACACCATCGACGGCTGCCAGGCTGAATACGTGCTCGTCCCCGACGCCATGGCCAATCTTGCCCCTGTTCCAGCCGGTCTAACGGATGAGCAAGTGCTCATGTGCCCTGACATCATGTCGACCGGCTTCAGCGGTGCGGAGAGGGGAAAAGTCGGGATCGGCGACGCGGTCGCGATTTTCGCACAAGGCCCGATCGGTCTTTGCGCGACAGTCGGCGCTAAGCTAAGCGGTGCCACCACCATCATTACCGTGGATCGTGTCGCAGCACGGATGGAAATCTCGCTGAAGCTCGGCGCGAGCCACGTCATCAACTTCTCAAAGGTCGATCCTGTGGATGAGATCATGCGCATCACCTACGGCCGTGGTGTCGATGTTGCAATCGAGGCGTTAGGCACTCAGGCAACGTTCGAGGCAGCGCTCCGTGTACTGCGGCCCGGCGGCTCCCTGTCGAGTCTCGGCGTCTATTCAAGCGACCTTCAGATACCTCTCAACGCCTTCGCTGCGGGGCTAGGTGACCACACCATCGTTACAACGCTCTGCCCGGGCGGCAAAGAGCGCATGCGGCGGCTGATGGAAGTTATTCGATCGGCGCGCGTGGACCTGACGCCGCTGGTCACACATCGCTACAAGCTGGACGACATCGAGGCGGCATACGACCTCTTCTCTCATCAGCGGGACGGCGTCTTGAAGGTCGCAATCACTCCGTAGCCGCGCAAAGATCGGCGCCCAGCCCATGCAGAATGGTTATGTCGAGAGCTTCAATAGCAAGATGCGCGATGAACTGCTGAACGAGACACTGTTCTTCAGCCTCGATCAGGCAAGATCAATCATCGGTGCATGGATGGAAGATTACAACACCACGAGGCCACACTCGTCACTGGCCTATCAGACGCCAGCGGCCTACGCCGAAAAATTCGCCGCAACAGGCTACCATGCTCCGCCCCTCCGGGGCTCCGCATGCCAGCCTGTTGCACAACCCGCCCAACCGGGCATACAAACGCCGGAGACTCCAAAAGCTGCTGAATGAAATATCGGTGGCAGGTCACCTGATTGTCGGAACCAGCGCAAAAACCGACAAATCCGAGACTTGTCTACAATTTGCCTTGAAGACCTTAGGCTATGTGCAATCTTTACGGCATGGTCCGATCGCATGATAAATCCGAGGGTTTGTCGGCTATCTCAACGACCTTTCAGGCAACCTGCCATCCATGCCGGGCATCTTTCCCGACTATGCCGCGCCCATCGTCAGGAACGGCGCGGAGGGCCGGGAACTCGCCATTACGCGCTCGGGCATGCCAAGTTTGTTAAAACCAATGGCTTGGCTTACATTGCCAGTTCAATCAACCGGCAGTCACAATGACCAGCGTTTTGCGAAGCAGACTCACACTGATGTTAATCGCCGTGGGTTTTTTGGCGCTTGCCGTAATCGTCGCGACCACCATTTGGTTGACTGAACGAGCACGAAAAGATCTCACCAATGTCGTTTCTGCACGCGCCCTCCGCGCTGCCGTAGTCGAGGTCGCAAGCGCTCTTCAGACAGCTGAATCCAGCCAGCGGGGATATCTCTACACCAACAACGAAATCTATCTTGCGCCTTACGATGCAGCCATTACACGGACGCGGAAACAATTGAAAATGATGGACGAGGGGCTGATGTCCTATCCCCAACTTACCGCGGCCCGTGCGCGCGTACGTGATACGATCAAGCAAAAAATTGACGAAATGCAGCAGACGATCCAATTAAAAAAGACACGCGAAGACGGTAAGGCTCGAGCCTTATTAGAAACGAACAAAGGAAAGGCACTGATGGATGAGGCGAGGGTTTATCTCAGCGGCATTGAGAGGACGATAGACCGGCACCTCATTGAGGGCGCAGAGCAGCAGCGATCAAATACTGAGTTGCTCCGCCTCATTTCAGTTGTAAGCGCTATAGTCATTATGGGGGTAGCTGCAATTGTGGCCTATTTTGTCCAGCAACATACAAGCCTGCTTGCAAACGCTCGGCTGGAAGTGGTGAAGCTCAACACAGACCTCGAGCATCGTATCAGTAATCGCACAATGGAACTGGCTCGCGCCAACGAAGACGTGCGTGCAGCGCGTGATCGCGCTGAAACCCTCCTGACTGAGGTCAATCACAGGGTCGCCAACAGCCTCGCAGTCATCTCTTCAATGATTCGGATGCAATCAAATAGTATGACGGACAAGGTGGCGAGAGACGAATTGGCGCAGACAAACGCACGAATCCAGGCCATGTCACTCGTTCATCGAAATTTGTACACTTCCGATAATGCTAAATTTGTCGAGTTGGACAAGTATCTGGGGGATTTGATGAAGCAGCTTCAGGAAACATTTGACGACAAGACTCATCGCATATCTTTCGTCTACTTCTTCGCCCCAGGGCAGTTGCCCATAAACTCCGCAATCAGCCTCGGGGTAATCCTAAATGAGTGGGTCAGCAATGCGCTGAAATATGCTTATCCAACCGGAAGCGGAGAAATTCGCGTGTCGCTGAAATTAATCGACCAAGACACGATGGAATTTAGTGTCAGCGATGATGGGAAAAGTTCTTCAAGTGTGGATGGTGCAAAGGGAACTGGATTCGGGTCAAAAATTGTTAGGGCGATGGCAGTCGGTATGAACGCTTCTGTGGAGCTAGATTCTACTGCTTCGGGAACGACTGCCCGGCTTCGGTTTGTTCCGCAACGGGGTGAGACAAGTTCGAATTTGGTTGGTCAGAGTAAGTTAGCTGGTTAGCGTGTCAAAATGAAAGCTATCGCCAGATTCATTGCGGCGCTGTTTCTTATAACGCAAACCATTGCTGTCCCCAGCCAAGAGCTAATGGAAGGACTTACCGAACCAATCAAACTGCCTCCTTACGATCCCAAGGCGCACGGGTGTTCTCGTCCAGCAGGTCTATTAAAGGAGCTGGCGTTTTTGCAGGACAACGAACGTGACTTCATGCAGGGGGTAAAGTTTGGCTTATCTGAAGCTGCCAAGGACAGAGGTTTGTCCTTCAGACAGCTGCTGGCTAGCAATGACAATGAAACTATGTTGCAGCAAGCTAGGTCATTAATCACAGATAAAATTGGCGCTGTCGTGGTTGCACCTATTGATCCTTCCGCCACCAGTCCTCTCCTGAAACAGATGATTTCACAGGGGACTTATGTGGGTGCCGTAGTTCCGCCGCCGGCGGTGACCATTCTAAACGCTCCGCAATTTCTCACCGGCAAAGTCCTTGGCGATGCTGCCGCGAATTATATTGAAACTCATCTGAACGGCAAGGCTGACGTTGTAATCCTCACACATGATAGCCTGCAATTCTTGGCCCCTCGCTTCGCCGCCATGCGAGACTCCCTGGATCGGCTTCCTGGCGTAACAATTATTGCCGACATTTCGCCAACAACCGTGGATAGGAATGGTGGAGCGGCAACAATGAATACAATATTGCTAGCGAATCCCAACGTAGACGTGGTCCTTGGCGCGGACGCAGTAGTCTTAGGCGCATTGGATGCCGTGCGTGCGGCAGGTAAAGAGCGGCCAGACCAGTTCTTCGGGGGAATCGATGGAGAACCGGACGCGGTAATTGAGATCAAAAAGAATGGTTCCTATAAGACAAGCGTCAGCCTGGCATCGCCGGTATTCGCTTACGCGATGGGTTCATTTGCCGCAGACTGGATGGAAGGCAAGAGTATTCCGCAAGCCATGGATATATTGCCAATGGCATTGTCTGCGAACAACATTCAGCGCTATGAAGCAGACCTCGCAATGCCCGGTTCTGTTTATGCGGACGCTGAAAGGCGCAATACTTATTTACGAATGTACGGAAACATTTGTTTCGACACGAGAGAAAAGTACTTGAACTTTTCTTGGTCGTCAGAGTGAAAATAGCGCATCTATACGCATTGCGATTACATTACGCGCGATTTGGGATAATGATCGGCGTAGTAACACCAGACCAACATCGGTACTCATGAGACAAGTGCTCATCTTGCCTACAAAAGCATACAACCAGCCCAGGGCTTGCCAACAATCGCGTGGGAAGGCATGAAACCGTCCTTGGCGTGACAAGTGAAACTACCTGAATCTCCATCGGCTAGATGTTCAGTCCCGGCATTTGATGGTACGACTTTGACTATCGAATGGAAGGAGGGACTATGGGCCAGGTTCTTCACGGGAGCGCCACGACAACTGAGGCAGTCCGTCGAGCGATA
>JANMMJ010000141.1:0-3651 GCA_031373255.1 Hyphomicrobiales bacterium | reverse complement strand
GAGCGGCACCGTGCCGAGCACGATGGTCGGCAGGATCAGGTGGCGGACGGCGTCCAGGAAAGCGCCTTTCTGGCCCGAGATGACGCTGTCGATCAGCATGAAGCCGGTGACCGGCTGGAAATAATACTTGATCAGATCGACCCGACCCGACACGGGCGTCAGGCCAAGCCAGTTCGACATGACCAGAATGAGGATCAGGCCCCACCAGAAAATCGGCATGGAATATCCGGTGAGCGCCAGACCCATCAGAGACTGATCGTAGACGCCACCGCGCCTGGATGCGGCGATGACACCGGCCGGCACACCCAGAAAAATCGCGAAGATCATGGCACAGATGGTGAGTTCGAGCGTCGCCGGAAAGAGGGTGAAGAATTCGTGGAGGATCGGCGATTTCGAAATGATCGAAACGCCGAAGTCGCCATGGAGAATGCCCCAGACATAGTCGGTAAACTGTTTCCAGATCGGCTGATCGAGTCCCATCTCGTGACGCAGCAGTTCAAGGCGTTCGGGGGAGATGCCGCGTTCGCCGCGGCGGACCTCGATGGGATCGCCCGGCACCAACCGGATCATCGTGAAGGTGACGAACATCAGCGCGAGAAAAGTCGGGATCGTCAGCGCCAGGCGCTTCAGAAGGAAGCGGAACATTGTCCGGTCTCTCAAAGGACCTTCTCCCGCCAGATGGCGGGAGAAGGCAATTGGTGCTGATTATTCGGCTACGTCCACGTTCTGAAATTCATGGGCGCCGAAGGGGCTGACCTTGTAGCCCGAGACTTCCTTGCGGACCGGTTCAAAGACCGTCGAGTGGGCAATGTTGAGCCACGGCACCTGCTCGGCCACGATCTTCTGGGCTGCCTGGTAGAGCTTGGTCCGCTCCGCCATATCGGAAATTTCCGCAGCCGTCACGATGGCTTCCTGGAACTTGGCATCACACCATTTCGGGGTGTTGTTGGCGTTGGGCTTGCCGTTCTTGTCGCAGCCCAGATTGACTGCGAGGAAGTTGTCCGGATCGCCGTTGTCGCCGGTCCAACCGAGGAAGCCCATCTGGTGCTCGCCCGCCTGCATGCGCTTGCGGTACTCGCCCCATTCATAGGACACCAGCGTGGCGTTGATGCCGACCTTGGCGAGGTCCGACTGGACCATCTCGGCCATGCGCTTGGCGTTGGGATTGTAGGGGCGCTGCACCGGCATCCACCACAGGTCGGTGTCGAGTTTCTCCACTCCCGCCGCCTTCAGCATCTCCATTGCCTTGGCGGGATCGTAGGGGATATCGACGGTCGATTCGTCATAGGACCACATGGTCGGCGGGATCGGGTTCTTGGCCTTCTGGCCGGCGCCCTGGTAGACCTCCTTGAGGATCGCGTCGCGGTCGATTGCCATGGCGATGGCCTTGCGCACTTCCACCTTGTCGAAGGGCGGCTTCTGGGCGTTCATCGCCATGTAGCCGATGTTGAGGCCGGCCTGGCTCATCAGATTGACGTCAGGGTCCTTGCCCATGGCGTCGAGATCGGCTGGATTCGGTCCAACCATCACCTGACACTCATTGGCCTTGAGCTTGGCGTAACGGGCCGTCGGGTCCGGGGTGATCGCATAGATGAGATCGTCGACCTTGGGCTTGCCGGCCCAGCCATCGAAGGCCTTGAAGCGGATAACAGCGTCCTTCTGATAGGCGACGAAAGAGAACGAGCCGGTGCCGACCGGGATCTGGTCGAACTGTTCCGGTGTTCCCTTGTCCATCAGGTACTTGGCGTATTCAGCCGAGTGGATCGTTGCGAAGTCCATGGCGAGATTGGCCATGATCGGTGCATTTGGCTTGTTCAGCTTCATGACCACGGTGAGGTCGTCGGCACCCTTCTCGATTGATGCCAGCAGGTCGGGCATGCTCATGTCGTTGAAATAGTCATAGGCGCCGCCCGACACCTTTGCGTAGGGATGATCGGCCTTCCACATGCGTTCAAACGACCAGATAACGTCCTCGGCGGTCAGATCGCGGGTGGGGGTGAAGCCGTTGACACCGGAGTGAAACTTGACGCCCTTGCGCAGCTTGAAGGTGATGGTCTTGCCGCCATCGGTTATTTCATAGCTCTCGGCGAGGGCGGGCTCTACTGTGGTTCCTCCCGACACGAAATGAACCAGTTTGTTGTAAACCGGACGGGCCGCATCGACGCTGGTGCCCGTGGTGTTCATCGACGGGCTGAAGTTTTCCGGGCTACCTTCCGAACAGTAGACGAGTGACTTGGCACTCGCGGCTCCGGCCAGCACGGTCGTGGCAAGCAAGGCGGCAGCGAGAAGCGTGATGCGTTTCATTTAGGACTCCCTGTTTTTTGACACATCGCCCCGATATGGGGGTTGGGTTGCATTTAAGCAGGTTTGACGCTTGAGGGAAATACGTCAGGTGATTGCCTCGACGGCGGCCTGCTCGCGCATCATCTTCATGATGCGGCGCTCAATCTCGGAATAGCCTTTTAATTCAAGGACTTCTTCCTTGCGGGGCCAGCGCCGACCGTTTTTGAATTCAGGTACAATATTGGCAGCCACGGTGCCCGGGTGACGCGACATGAAGACGATTCGATCAGCCAGAAAGACCGCTTCCTCGATGTCGTGGGTGACCATGAGAATCGTGGTTCTGGCCTCCCCGGCGATGCCGATGAGGAGTTCCTGCATGTGCCAGCGGGTTTCGGCATCGAGGGCGCCGAAGGGCTCGTCCATGAGCAGCATCGCGGGATCATTGGCCAGTGTCCTGGCGATGGCGACACGCTGCTTCATGCCGCCGGAAAGCTGTTTGGGGTAGGCATCGCGAAATTTTGTCAGGCCCACCAGATTGATGAAATGCCGGGCGCGCTCGGTGCGTTCGGCGGCGGGAACATTGCGCAGCCGCATGCCGTATTCGACATTGCGGGTGACGGTCAGCCAGTCAAAAGAGGTATAGGCCTGGAAGACCATGCCGCGGTCACGGCCCGGCCGGTCGATGGGCCGGCCCTCCAGTTCGATGCTGCCCGTCGACTGGTCTTCGAGGCCTGCAACCATGCGCAGCACGGTGGACTTGCCGCAGCCCGATGGGCCAAGCAGCACGCAGATTTCATTGCGCTCAACTTCAAAGGAGACATCGCGGATGGCTTCGACGGTTTTGCCACGGCCCGAATCGAAGGTTTTTCCGACAGCGCGGAGTGTGAGCATGGCGGTCATCGGCCATGTTCCTCGGCATAGGGAAAGAGCCAGCGATGCAGCAGGCGAAACATGAGATCGGTGAGCAGGCCGAGGACGCCGATGACGACGATGCCCGACATGATTTCATCGGTGTGAAGGAAGCGGCGGGCGCGCATCATCATGGCGCCAATGCCGGTGGTCGAAGCGACGATTTCGGCAATGACAAGATAGGTCCAGCTCACCGCCAGCATCTGGCGCATGGCGGTAACGACATTCGGCAGGACGGCGGGTACGACGACGGTTCTCAGTATCTGCCAGCGCGATGCCCCCAATGTCATCGAGGTCTCAATGAATTCGCGCCTGACCTGGCGGGTGTAATCCATGATCAGCGTGATCAGGAAGAACACCACGCCGATGAAGAGCAGCGCCAGCTTGGGGCCTTCGCCGGTGCCGAACCACATGAGCAGGATCGGAATGAACGAAGGTGCTGGAAGATAGCGCCAGGCC
>JANMMJ010000140.1:0-3342 GCA_031373255.1 Hyphomicrobiales bacterium | reverse complement strand
TGAGGTCGATGTCGGTGAAGGCGATGGTGCCCTGGGCTTGCGACTGGCCGGGAGTGTCCTCGATGACGGCACCGTTCTGGACGCCCGAGGTGATGCTAACACCATCGTTGGAGCCGTTGATGGTGATATCGACGTTCTGGGTAATAGTGCCGCCCTTGCCGTCCGAGATCGTGACGACATAGGTTTCGGTTACCGACTGGCCGACGCCAAGATACTGCGCGGCGGTGTTGTTGACCGTATACGTCCAACCGACGGTGCCGTTGGCCGCATTGGCGAGTTCATTGACGGCTCCCAGGGTGAGGGTGCCAAGTGTGGATGCAGGGCTGGTGGTGATGCTGGCGGTGTGCGTGTCGGTCAGGTCGACGTCGTTAAACGCAATGCTGCCGCTGGTGGTCTGAGCGCCATCCTCCGTTACAGCTCCCGTCTGGCTGCCCGACGTGATGGTTGGGATATCGTTGGTCCCGGTCACGGTGACGGTGACGGTCTGCAGAATGACACCGCCGGCACTATCCAAGATATTGACCGTGAAGGTCTCGGTCGCCGTCTGCCCAACGGCCAAGTACTGGGTCGCACTGTTCAAGACATTGTAGGTCCAGGTCACCGTGCCTGTTCCGGCGCCTGTGGCAACATCGGTGACACTGGCAGTCAGGACGCCGCCGAGGGTGTTCGCGCCGGCGGCCGTGGTCGTAACGGTGTGCGTATTGGCCAGATCGAAGTCGTCAAAAACAATGGTGCCGCTGTCGGTCAGATTGGCGGTTCCGGTAACGCCCACGTCCTCCTTGACGGCGCCGATGAGATCCACGGCACCTGCGATGCGCGGGCCGTCATTGCCTGCCAGATTGACGGCGATACCATCGACATAGACCTGGAAATTCTCGATCTTGGAAACCTGCAGAATGGTCTTCGAATCGAAGGTGAAGCAAAATTCGCGGTTGTTCGCCTCGCCGCTGCCGGTCGTGTTGGCGGCCACGAATGCCAGGAAATTGGCAATCAGCGTCTGGATTGCGCTTGAATCATACTGCGCCGATGTGAGTTCCAGGCGGAGGGTATCGTAGCCGGAGCCGCCATCGTAATTGTCAACAGTCGCCACGATGCCGCAATAGGAGGCAGTACCGCCCAAGTTTTCGGACAGGTTATAGATAAGGAGATCATTGCCAGCGCCGCCATTGACGTCATCGCTGCCGGAACCGCCATTGAGGGTGTCGTTGCCGGCGTCGCCGTTCAGCGTGTCACTGCCCGAGCCGCCATTGACAGAGTCATTGCCGGAGCCGGCATTCACCTGATCGTTGCCGGCACCCGCATCGATCGAGTCGTTGCCCGAACCGCCACTGATCTGGTCATTGCCGGCGAGACCGGAGATCGTGTCGTCGCCATTGCCGCCATTGAGGTTGTTACTGCTGGCCGTGCCGGTGATTGAATCGTTGCCGGAAGAACCCGTGGAACCCGTATAGCAAATCGACATGTACTAACCCCTGTGCGGCACACAATTGTGCTGGTTTGGGGCAAGTCATAGAATTGACAGTACTGAAGGTCAATTCATTGGTGCTAAGACGGTAAATTTAAAGGGTTATTTGCTGTTACTAGCAAGGTAACATCAAAATTGATACAGTCAATCTCCTTTTGTGGCGAAAGGCGACGGAAATTGAACTTCAATTTCGAGAATGCAACTGATTTTTCAATCGCATGACTGTATCATCTTGGGGCAGCAATTCACGAGGCCACCGTGATCCAACAGTTTGCAATTGCCGGGCCAAAGTGACACCTGCGATTTCGGGGGTGCGGAAGCAGCGAAAAGCTCAAGCCGTCAGTTTTGCCAGCGTCTCGGTAATGGCCCTGGCCTGGAAGGGCTTTTCGATGAGCGGGCAGCCTTCGAGGGTTTCGCCTTGCTTGACGGTGCCGAGGAGATCGCCGGTCACGAAAGCCAGGCGTTTCATATAGCGTTCGTCAAGGGAACCGAGCTTCCGACTTAACGTCAGGCCATCCATTCCGGGCATGCGGAGGTCGCAGAAGATGGCGTCATAAGGTTTCTTGGCTGCCAGTTCCAGCGCTTTGAAGCCATCCTCGGCATGATCGACGACGTGTCCGGCGCGCGCCAGGATATCGCTGATGAGCGCGGCGACTTCCGGCTCATCCTCGACGACCAGGATACGCTGCTTTAACGGGCCTGACGCAGGCCTTGTGTCGGTCATGCGGGGCACGTGGAGGGTGGCGCTGGCGGTAATGGGCAGGGTGAGGCGGAAACTGGCCCCCTTCCCCAGCGGGCTCGGCAGGGCTTCCAGATGCCCACCATGGGCTGCAACCATGCCGAAACTCACGGCAAGGCCCATGCCGGTGCCGACTCCTATCTGCTTGGTGGTAAAAAATGGCTCAAAGATGCGGGAACGGACCTCCGGCTTTATTCCTGGCCCTGTATCCCTGATCTCGGCAAAGGTGCTGCCGCCGCCGGAAACGATACCGGTGCGCACAGTTATGAGGCGCGGACCTTCGATTTCACGGAGCGCGTGCTCGGCATTGACGATCAGGTTGACGAAAACCTGCACCATCTGGTCAAAATCAGCAACGTTTTCAGGAAGATCGTCATCGAGTTCGCGCTTTACAGTGATGCCGCCCGAGCGCAGCGGATATGAGACTAGGTCAAGTGCCGTATTGACGGCGCGGTTAAGCGACATAGGGGCGCGGACGGCAGGACTTTGCCTTGCCATGGCAAGGAAGGTCTTGGCGACCTTGGCGCAGCGTTCAGCAGCTTCTCGGAGCTTGGTCAGGCGCTCCTTCTGAGCCGGATCGGTGGTGTCCTCTTCCAGCATGATGGCGCGGCCGATGACCACCGAAAGCGGATTGTTGAGCTCGTGAGCAACGCCCGCCAGCAGCGAGCCAAGCGCCGTCATTTTTTCGCTCTGGTGCAGGGCTTCGCGCTGCATTGCGACCTCGGCCTCGGTTTTCTTGCGCTCGGTCAAATCGCGGATATAGGCGACAAAAAGCCGGCGCCCGGAGCGGTGAATTTCCGTCACTGCGACCTCCAGCGGGATCGCCGCACCCGATTCATGCAATCCCGTGGCCTCGGTCCGATGCCCCAGCAGCTTGCTGCTGCGGCCGCGGAGCAGCCTTCGCATGAGGTGACCGAAGGTGCGGCGTTCGTCCGAAGGCACCAGCGAGGTCGCCACGGGCCGGCCCAAAACCTGGGTGCGGCGCTTGCCGAAAATCTGTTCGGCGGCCGGGTTGAACTCCAGGATCGCGCCGCTCTCATCGACGACGATGATCGCGTCTGGTGCTGTTTGCAGCATGGCGATGCGGGTCGCCTCGCTCATGATCAGGGACGACGTGGACAGTTCTATGGCGTCGCCC
>JANMMJ010000137.1:0-13934 GCA_031373255.1 Hyphomicrobiales bacterium | reverse complement strand
GCTGGATTTTGATTTCCGTCCCGAGCCCGTCGACGAGGCTGTGATCGACGCGAAGGCCGGCGAATTGCAAACCAGGGCCGAGTCCGTCTTCATCCAGAATCTCGCCTGCCAGATCATGCAGGAGGAGTCGGTGACCTGCCTCACAGGCCGCGTGCTCCGTCAAAAGTCTGCAGTGGGGACGGCCAAAAAACTGCTTGCTCGCGAAGAGTTCGAAACCATTCTGCTTGATATCTTCGGCATCAAGGACAAGGATGCAGCTTCACTCTGGCCAAGAATCGAAGCGCGGCACCTGGCGCTCTTCGGCGAGACGCCGATTGACCAAATTCGCGTCGATGGTTTTTAGGACTAGTCCTTGTTGAGCGGCCACAGATCGGTATCGTGATCGGGATGCTGCCGGTTGCTGAGGCGGATTTTTTCGTAGCGCTCGGCTGTATCCCCAACACCGTTGTCACCGTCACCCGTTTCCTTGCCAGGCAAGCTGGCGATCTCGCCAAGCCACGTTTCGCAGGATTCCATGCCATACTGGATGACTGGCTTCATCTCGGAGTGACGGTCAAGCGAGCCCAGTGACACTGAAATGTGCGGCCGTGACTTTGCCTTGTAGGTAAGCGGGGTTCCGCAATCCTGGCAAAAGCCCCGCTCGGCGTCGTCCGAGCTTTCAAAAATGGCAAGCCTGCCGCGCGTGATATGGAAATTGTCGGTGTGTGAACCGGCAAATGCGCCGAAGAAATTGCCGAACTATTTCTGGCACATGCGGCAGTGGCAGACACAGGCATTGTCGGGCCGCGCCGTGTATTCGTAACGCACCGCCCCGCACTGGCAGCCGCCTGACCATTTTTCATCGCTCATCGACATGCTCCTCAGCCGACAGCCCCTACAGCCTTTAGCGCGGCAATGGCAGCCGCATCCAGTCCGAGCAGTTCGCCCAGCACCTTCACGGTTCCATCTCCGAGGCGCGGTGCCGGCTTGTCATATTCGATCGGCGTGCCCGAGAACTGGATGGGATTGGCCACACCCGGAACCTGTACGCCATCGTCGCGGGTGAGGCCGATCTGCAACCCGCGCGCCAGCACCTGCTCGTTGGCAAAAACCTGGTCGATGGTGTTGATGGGTCCGCAGGGAACCGCTGCCGACTCAAGAGCCGCGACCCAATCGGCGGTGGTGCGCGCCTGCATACTGGGCGCCAGCAATGGAGTGAGGTCATTGCGGTTTTCCACGCGGCCGCGATTGGTCTTGAAGCGCTCCTCTTCGGCAAGCTGCGGAACCCCGGCAATGGCGCAGAATTCCCGGAACTGGCGATCCGTTCCCACCGCGATGATGATGAAACCATCCCTGGTTGCGAAGGTTTGGTACGGAACGATATTGGGATGCGCATTGCCCAGCCGGCCTGGTGCTTTCCCGCCGACGAGATAATTCAGGGCCTGGTTGGCCAGAACCGAGACCTGGGAATCGAGCAGCGCCATGTCGATGTACTGGCCTTCGCCGGTCCGCTCGCGATGATACAGCGCCGCTATGACCCCGATGACGGAATGCAGGCCGGTAAAGATGTCGGCATAGGCCACGCCGACCTTCATCGGTTCCGCCCCCGGCGTTCCATCGGGCTGCCCGGTGATCGACATGAGCCCGCCCATGCCCTGGATCATGAAATCATACCCGGCCCGCTGGGCGTAAGGCCCGTTCTGGCCGAAGCCGGTGATCGAACAATAGATCAGTTTCGGATTGATCTTCTTCAGGCTTTCATAGTCGAGGTCGTACTTCTTCAAGCCGCCAACCTTAAAATTCTCCATCACGACGTCGGATTTGGCGGCGAGTTGCTGGATCAGCTTTTGCCCTTCCGGCTTCGCCATGTCGATGCATACCGACGATTTCCCGCGATTGGTGGAGAGGAAATAGGCAGCATCGCCGCGAGATCCGTCTGCATTCTTGATGAAGGGCGGTCCCCAGCCGCGCGTGTCATCGCCTTCGCCGGGCTTTTCGATCTTGATCACATCCGCCCCGAAATCGGCAAGCATCTGCGTGGCCCAGGGGCCTGCCAGAACCCTCGTGAGATCGAGGACGCGAATATTGGTAAGCGGGCCGGCCATGCTGAAGACTCCTCAAACCGCCGCTTCTAGCGCTTGTATGTGACAGCCGCAAATGCTTGGAATGCGGGTGTTTTGCGTAGGGGTGTACGACCATGACCGAATTGCTGACGCTCAGGCCGAAAGCTGCGCGCAAGCTGATCTTCGATGCCTTGACCGGCGCTGGCACCGCACCCGGCAATGCCGGTTACTTCGCCGACGCGATCCTCGATACCGAGCTGTCGGGTCTTGAAGGCCACGGATTCTATTGGCTGCAGTATTATTGCGAGCATGTGAAAAGCGGCAAGGTCGACGGCGCCGTCAAGCCCAAGGTCAGGAAACTGTCGCGCGTTGCGTTCCGCGCCGATGCCCGGCACGGCTTCGCCCATCCTGCCATTGATAAAGGCTTTGCCAAGCTCATTCCGGCCGCGAAAAAACATGGTATCGCGGCCCTCGCGGTGCACAATTCCTACAATGCCGCCACCCTTGGATTTCACACTGGCTATCTGGCCAGGCACGGGCTGGTGTCGTTCGGCTTCACCAATTCCATAGCTGCCATCGCTCCGTTTGGCGGCAAGGTGCCCCTGGTTGGCACCAATCCCATGTCCTTTGCCGTTCCCGGTGCGAAGGGGAGGATCGCCTTTCTGATCGATCAGTCGTCATCGGCTGTGGCCTGGACTGCGGTGAAGCGCGCCGCCGAGGAGGGCAGGGCCATTCCGCTCGGCTGGGCCATCGATAAGGATGGCAATCCGACCACCGACGCAAATTTGGGGCTCGCCGGCTCGATGGCTCCAGCCGGTGGCTACAAGGGATTTAGCTGGGGCCTGATCGTCGAGGTCATGTGTTCAGCCATGACGGGTTCAAAGCTCGGCTCCGAAATGAGCAGCTTTGTCGAGAGCGACGGCAAGCCAATCGACAACGGCCAGTTCTTCATCGCCCTTGATCCGAAAGGTTTTTCTGGCGGCGCCTTCGACAGGATCATCAGGAAGCTCACCCGGTCCATTCTGTCGCAGGAGGGGGCTAGGCTTCCCAACGCCAAGCGCATCGAAAACCACAAGCGCTTCACAAAGGAGGGCCTGAAGATCGACAAGGCGCTTTACGACAAACTCAAATCTTTCACCTGAGCGACAATTCCGCCCACACCGCTTCTTCAACAGAAACGCCGTTCTGCCGGGCGAGGTCGAGCTTTTCGGCGTAAGGGTTCTTGTGGCGCTCGCCACCCAGCGCAAATCCGGGATCGACCGGACAGCCAATGCCGATGTTGGCGCGCACCGAAAACGGCAGCAGGTAGAGGCCATGGCGCACATTCCGCAGGAACACCCGCTTCCGCTCCAGCGCGATGGCGCACAGCTGAGGAGCGGAAAACACGCACGAGATGTTGTGAAGGTCAACGCCAAGCGCATCAATTGCAAGTTCTGACTGCTGCGAGTGAGACGGGGTTTCAGCCAGCGCTTCGGCAAGCATTTTGAGACCCGGATAACCGCAGGCTTCCAGCCAGCCGCAGGCCCAGCCGGATTGCTCGTCGACGCCAGACGCTGCCCGGCTCCTGGCCAGGCAGGATGAGGCAAACATGGCGATTTCATCGATGGTCTTGATCATGGGCATGATGCCATAGCAGCTTCGATTTGCGCTTCAAACCAGCCGAAAGCCAAAATTTTGGCGTTGCGGCAAACCAAACCTCGTGGGAAGCCACGGGATCACCATCGGTTGACTTTACGGTCCAGCCCACTGAATCCCGTTGCCCGATTGTCATGAGAGCGTCATACTGCACTGAAATGAAACAACAAGCTGGTTTCACAGCCGCGACTATTTTCGGTATGGCTCATACCATCATCAATCCCGGGATAAACCCGGCGATGCATTGGAGGACGTAGGAATGAAAAAATCGACTATCCTGACATCAGCTCAGGAAACCGTGCGCGCTGCCGCGCTGTCACGCCGTTCCCTGCTCAAGGCGAGCGCCGCCATCGGCGCAGTTGGCTTTGCCAGCCCCCTTTACGTAAAGCATGCACTGTCGTCTTCGGGCGAACTCAACCTGCTCATGTGGTCGGACGAATTTCCGGATCCGGTGATTCCGAACTTTGAAAAGGCGACCGGCATCAAGGTGAACCAGACGCCCTTCTCGCAGAACGAAGAACAGATCAACAAGCTGCAGGCGACAGGCGGTGAAGGCTTCGACCTCTGCCAGCCGACCCAGAACCGCGCCCCGCAGTACAAGGACCTCGCCGTTCTCGCGCCCTTCGACACCAGCAAGCTGAAGAACGCCAGCAGCATCCTGCCAGCCATGATGGCCGGAGCCGAGAACCTGTGGAAATGGGAAGACGGCATGTACTACATGCCGCATTGCTGGGGCTCGGAAGCGATCTCGTATCGCACCGACCTCTACAAGGGCGATCTCAGCCAGTTGAGCTATGGCTCGCTCTGGGATGAGGGCGTGAAGGGCCACGTTCAGGGCCGTCCGCATTCTTACCTACTGTCCATCGGCCTGTGGTGGGACGCCAGCGGCAAGATGCCGACCAACCGCATGCTCGACGGCTACAAGGACGAGGACAGCTTCAAGAAGGTCTGGGATCCGATCCTTGCCTTCGCCATCGAGAACAAGGCCTTCGTCAAGCAGTTCTGGGATTCTGCCGACAACACCAAGTCGGGTCTCATGGAGAACGACGTCTATATCGGCCTGACCTGGGACGGCCCGCCGCTTGCGCTCAAGAAGGAAGGCAAGCCGGTGAACTATACGGCGCCGAAGGAAGGCGCCATCGCCTGGGTTGACGGTCTTGCATTGATCAAGTCGGCAAAGAACGTCGACCAGGTCTACGAGTTCCTCAACTTCCTGCAAACGCCGGAAGCCTCCGCTGCCGTCGCCGAAGGCTCGGGCTATAACCCGGTCGTCACCGGCGCCGACGCGCTGCTCTCCGACGTTGCCAAGAAGAACTTCCAGGAAGCCTTTCCCGGCGACGCCCTCAAGAACCTGTGGCCCTGGCCCGTGGAGCCGGCATGGTATGCCGAAATCCGCAGCCAGTACGCGGACAAGTTCAAGGCGGCCTGATCTGCCAATATGCGAAAGCTTGGCTCAGCCCCGGCAATTGCCGGGGCTGTTCTGTTTCGGAATAGCGCTTTGATTGAACCCATCGCTTCAACCGATCTCGCAGCAGTTCTGGCGTTGAACAATGCCAACGCCGAGGCGCTGTCGTGGGTGACGATGGATCAACTGGCTGTGCTGATTGAACAGGCAGCCCATGCCTGCAGAATTGGCAATCTCGACGCCTTCATGATCGCTTTCGACGAGCGAGCCAAATATGAAAGTCCCAATTTCCTGTGGTTCGGAGCCAATTATCGCCGGTTCACCTATGTCGACAGGATTGTCGTGGCGCCGCAGGCAAGAGGCAGGGGTCTTGCAAGGGCGCTGTATGAGCATCTGTTCGTCGCTGCACGGGAGGCTGGTCATACAATGGTTTGCTGTGAAGTGAATGCCGAGCCGCCCAACCCGGAATCGGACGCCTTTCACCAGCGAATGGGATTTCTGGAGGTGGGAATGGCCACGATTCATGGCGGCGCCAAGTCGGTCCGATACTTCGTCCGGCAGATTTCGTGAGGAGTCGCTGGACGCGGGCGGCGATACGGTCTTTATTGGCGGGAAAGTAATGCGATAACGCATGGGGTACAGGGGATGAGTGCAGGCGTCGAGCTTGATCATATCAGCGTTAAATTTGGCAACTTTACCGCGGTGGACGATGCCACTCTTGATATCGAAGGGGGCGAGTTTTTTTCCTTTCTGGGACCTTCGGGCTGCGGTAAGACCACCATTCTCCGGACTGTATCGGGCTTTCTCGAACCGTCCGCCGGAGCCGTGCGCATAGGCGGCGAGGATATGGTGGGCATCGGCCCCAACAAGCGGCCAACAGCACTGATCTTCCAGAACCTGGCGCTGTTCCCGCTAATGAGTGTTGCCGACAACATTACCTATGGTCTCAGGGTTCGAGGCATGGACAAGACCGCGCGCATGAAACGCGCCGGCGAACTGCTTGAACTGATTGCGCTGCCCGGTCAGGGCAAGAAGCTGGTGAGCGAACTTTCCGGCGGCCAGAAGCAGCGTGTCGCCATCGCGCGCGCCCTTGCCGTTGAACCAAAAGTCCTGTTGCTCGACGAACCGCTTTCGGCGCTCGATCTGAAGCTCAGGCAGCACATGCGGAACGAGTTACGCACCATCCAGCAGCGCGTCGGCATTACCTTCATCTATATCACCCACGACCAGGGTGAAGCACTCACCATGTCGGACCGCGTGGCGGTGATGAGCGATGGAGTGATTCAGCAGGTCTCCGACGGCAAGACTATTTACGACAAGCCGGCCACGGCCTTCGTTGCCTCATTCGTCGGCGAGAACAATCCCTTTCACGGCAAGGTCATCAAGGCGGACAAATCGGGCGCGCTGATCGAAACGCCGTTTGGAAAACTCCGTGGATTGAATACCCAGGGATTGAAAGCGGGCGACGGCGCCATTCTTTTCGTGCGGCCTGAAAGCCTCCAGCTCAATGGCGGAGAAGCGGACGCAACCTTCACGTCGAAAGTCACCCATGTCGCGTTTGAAGGCAATGCCAGCCACGTGTTTATGGCGGGAGCCGGCAAGAAGCAGATTGCCATAACCGTGGGCCGCCACGGCGGAGCGGTCATTCCCGAACCGGGCGACTCACTGACTGCCAGCTACGACCCGCGCTATGCCGTTGTCCTGCCTGAAGGGAAAATGGCCCGTGAATAGGTATTTCATCGTTCTTGTGCCGCTTGCCGTAATCACGGTGTTCTGGTTCCTGTCTCGGGTCGAGGCCCGCGCCGGCCATGACCCCACCCGCAAAAGTTTCTTCGAACGCAATGGCACAACACTGGGCCTGGTCTTCATAGGCCTCGTTGTTTTCTGGACCTTGTTCCTTGTCGTTCTGCCCTACCTCTACATGGTGCAGGAGAGCTTTCATCCGCGTCTTCCGCCACTGGAACGCGGTGGACCCAAGGACTTCCTCACCATTGAGCAATACAAGTCGTTCTTCGTCGAGCCTTCCAGCGGAAACTGGAATACGCTCCATCTCTATTCATTCGTGTTTTCGATCATCGCATCGATTTTTGTGACCATCATCAACTTTGCCATCTGTTATCCGCTCGCTTATTACATGGCCCAGGCCGGCTCCATCCAAAAGGTGCGCCTGCTCATGCTGGGCCTGATCGTGCCCTATTGGGTAAACGAAATCCTGCGTGCGTTCTCGCTGCGTCTGCTGCTCGCAACCAAGGGCCTCATCAATCAGATGCTAATGGGCGCTGGCCTGATCGATACGCCGATTGATTTTCTGGGTAATGACACTGGCCTCTATGTCGGGCTTTCCTATGCCTATCTGCTTGTGATGGTGTTTCCGCTCTACAACGCCATTGAAAGTCTCGACAAGAACCAGATCGAAGCGGCGCGCGATCTGGGAGCGCCATGGTGGAAGATCCACCGCGATGTTGTGATCCCCTATGCCAAGCCGGGTATCGCGTCTGGCTGCACCATGGTGTTCATGTTGTCGGCCGGATCGCTGGCGGCACCGCAATTCCTCGGTGGCCCGCGCACCGTGTGGTTCACCAAGATCGTCTATGACTTTTTCTTCCAGGCCTTCAACTGGCCAAGGGGTGCGGCTTACGCCTTCATCCTTCTGACGGTGTGCATTATCCTCGTCCTGGCATTGCTCAGGCTCTTCAAGGTATCGCTTGGGGAGGCCATTCGATGACGTCGAAGTTCCTCATGAAGGGCATGATTGGGTTCTACATCTTCCTTTTCTTCGCCTATCTTTTCGGTCCGCTCATCGTCATGAGCATCACGGCCTTCAACACGCCGAACTATCCGCAGGCCTATCCTTTCGAAGCCTTCACGCTCGATTGGTTCGTCAAGCTGTGGAACCACCGCGCCATGATGGAGGGCTTGCGCAACTCGCTGATCATCGGGCTGGGGGTTGTGGCACTCTCGGTGCCGGTCGGTCTCGCCGCCGCGATCATGATGAACCAGATCTATCACCGTGCCCGCGGCATGTTCTACCTGGTAACAGTCTCGCCGGTGCTGACTCCGGGCGTGATCATCGGCATATCGACCGTGATCTTCTGGAAAGATGTGTTGAGCCTCACCGATGTCACCAAGGCCTATTTCTACAAGGGCGTCATTCTGTCGATCTTCGGCCAGACGAGTTTTGTCGCTGCCTATTGCCTGCTGATCATCACCGCCAGGCTGCAGCGCTTCGACAAATCGCAGGAGGAAGCAGCACTTGACCTTGGTGCGAGCTACCCGCAGGTCTTCTGGCACATCCTGCTGCCATTCCTGAAACCGGCGCTGTTTTCGGCGGGCATCATCGCCTTCCTCTCGTCTTTCGAGAATTATAATACGACGACCTTCGCCATCCTCGCCGACAAGACACTGGTGACTGTTTTGGCAGGCGAGGTGCGCCAGGGAACAACGCCGGCGCTGTCGGCACTCGCGGTCGTGATCATCGCGCTCTCGCTGATTGGCGCGATCGTCTACGAAGTGTTGAAGCGCCGCGAGGAGGCCGCTGCCGAAAGTATGAAGGAGCGCGCACGCCTCGCCGAGCGCGTCGAAATTGCCTAAAGCGCGCTCGCCTTGTAGCTGGCCTTGTCGAGCCAGGCGGGATCGATTTCCACGCCCCAGCCCGGCGCATCGGTGACCGTCGCCTTGCCGTCTTCGATCTTGTAGGGATCGCCAAGGAACAGGCCATACTGCCAGGGATAATAGTCGGCTTCCTCGATTGAAAATTCGAGATACTTTCCAGCGTTCGGAATGGCGCGCAGCAGATGCATGGTGCACATGGTGACCAGCGAAAGATTGGCCGCGTGCGGCGTAACCGGAAGTGCCGCGGCCTCCGCCATGCGGCAGACCTCGAGCGTGCGCGACATGCCGCCGAGATACATGATGTCGGGCTGCACGATATCGACGGCCCGCATGCCGATCATGGTTTTCCACGCGGTGAATTCGCAATCCTGCTCGCCGCCCGTGACGTCGATCGAAAGCGCTTCCGTCACTTCCCTGGTCTGCGCGAATTCCCAATAGGGACAGGGCTCCTCGAAATGGCCGATGCCTTCGGCTTCGAGCAGGCGGCCCACTGCGATGGCGCGTTTCGGCGAATAGCAGGAATTGCCATCGACCAGCTTGTCCACGCCGTCGCCCAGGGCGCGGGAAACCAGCGGCACGATTTCTTCGGTGCGGCCGGGCCATTCATCCTTGTCGCGCGCACATTCGGCACCGACCCGCCATTTGAACGCGTCAAAACCGGATGTGTCGCGAAGCCTGAGGAAACGCGCCGCCTCGTCTTTCGGCGCGATGTCCCGCTTCATCGAGGAGGCATAGGCGCGGATTTTTCCTGGCGTACCTCCCAGCAGGCTGGCGACCGGCTTGCCTTCGGCCTTGCCGCGCAAGTCCCACAGTGCCGTATCGAGTCCGGTGGTGGCGCGGCGCAAGTATGAGCCGGGATATTTGTGCTCGCGCTCGTTGATCAGGAGCAGCGTATCGGCGAAGTCCAGCGCATCGGTGCCGAGCGCATGCCGGGCGACCTGCCGGTGAAAAATCTCGCAGGTGATATCGGCATTGTAGGTGGAAACCTGGCCCCAGCCCTGGTCACCGGTATCCGCCGTCACCCGCACGAAACCGACAAATTCATTGCAGAACGTCTCAAGCCTGGAAATCTTCATGGACGTCTTTCAAGTCTCCCGATCATCCAGTCTGACTCGCTTTTGTGACGGTTGTCTTTCGGATTTTTTGCCCGCCGCCGCCTTGACGGGTGGATGGGCTCAGGACGTGTCTCCGTTGAGTATGTCCATGGCCAGCGCATGTTAATTAATCGCATTGCTGGCATGCGCAACGCGGATGTAAACCAGAAAATGTCGCAATTCACTTGTACGTATAGAGAACATTACTTGCGATTAACCGCTTTACGCGTATGTTGCAAAGGCGGAGGAGGAATAACAATGGCTGAACGTAAGGCTGCATTGAAGAGAGCCCCCGAACGTCCGGAGTTGATGGCTCAACTTGAGCAAGCGAAGTCCGTGACGATGACGGAATTGCAGTTGAAAGAGCAAAGAGCCAGTTTTGTTTACGGGAACGCTCCTAAAGGTTCCCGCATAACGAAGGAGTCGGCGCGTAGGGCCACGGAACATGTGCGAGTTCTCGCGCCACAACAAGCATAAAGGGAGCACGCCCGGTCGGTCTGGTCGGGCTTTTGCATGCTTGTCTTAGAACACGAAAATCAAGAACTTTACGACCGGGTTCAAGAACAAAATCTGATCCGGCAATATGACTTGATGACGAACTGCATAGAAATTGGCATCGAACAGGGGCCAGTGGGGTTTGATAAGTACCTGCTTTGGGGCTTCAATCATGCAGCGGTCACGAATATTTCAGCATTTGGCGGCCGATTTCGTGAAGAGCCTATCTATGTTGGCAATCACAAGCCGCCACACTACAAAGACGTATCCAATTGGATGGATCGCTTCATTTCCAACGTGCAGGAGAATTGGTACATTTGGTCACCAACCGAGCTAGCCGCGTACGGCTTGTGGCGGTTAAACTGGATTCATCCATTCACCGAAGGAAACGGCAGAACCGCGCGGACGACGTGCTACTATTTATTATGCGCTCGAACAGGAAATCTGCTGCCTGGCAAGAAGATACTACCGGAACGCATAAAAGAAGATCGAGCAGGATACGAAGGCGCACTGCAAGCAGCGGATGCTGCTTGGGATGATGGCCACCTCGATTTCACCGAGATGGAAGATTACGTTGCGAAGCTGGTGATAGCGCAGTTGAATGATGGATAATTCGAACTGACCCACTACCTGAACACAAATTTGCACGTCGCCGTCGCCGGAGTGCTGGCCAAAGCGGAATGAGTTTGTTTGAAATAAACAACAAACTTCTCCTTGGGATGCCGGGGCGCTTGTTGGTTTCGTAAAGGCGCATCCCGCTCCAAAGCTCGGGATTCCCATCTCCGCATGCCGCCAGACCAATCCGCCGATACAACCCAATTCGGCCACCTTCCTTGCCGAAACTCATTCCGGGTTTTCACAGGAGTTCGGCCGCATGAACCGGTTGACGATCCACGCAGTTCTGGCCGCGAGCCTGCTCGCGACATTGGCCATCCTCGATTTTTTCACCAACACCGATCCCTTCCGGCTGGCGGACTTTGCCCAGGATATTGTCGAGTGGGCACTGATGTCGTTTGGCGTTGCGGCGGCAAGCTATGTGGTGCTTGGCCTTCATGATGCCGGCCGCAGGCAAAGCGGCCTCGCCGCCGATCTCGACCAGGCCCGCGCCGAAGGCAACCGCTGGCGCGCCGCGGTGAAAGTTCACACCGAGGGCCTCGGTCATGCAGTCCGCACCCAGTTCGACACGTGGCGCCTCACGGCGGGCGAAGCCGATGTGGCAATCCTGATGCTGAAGGGCCTGTCGCACAAGGAAATTGCCAATCTGCGCCAGTCTTCCGCCGCAACGGTCAGGCAGCAGGCGGCGGCCGTCTATGCCAAGTCCGGGCTTTCGTCGCGCGCCGAACTCGCCGCCTATTTCCTCGAAGACGTGTTCCCGTCGGAGGAAATCCGCAATGGCAGCCCGGCGGTCGCCGCCGCGCCCGCCGGAGCAGGCCTGCCGGGTATCCCACATATGTCGGAAGCAGGCGGCCAAAATGCGAGGTGACGGCTGTCTATGACATGCACCGGATGGCCGTAACTGCCGCGCGTCCCCAGACTTCGGGAACGGCGGCAATTCGGCAAAGGAGCATATCATGACGACCAATCGCACCACCATTCTGGCACTGCTGCTTTCGGCAACGCTTCCGGCGGCGGCACTTGCTGCGGAGCAGGCCCGCAAGCCTATCCCGCTCAAGGAAGTCAAGCTGATCATCGAACACAACGCCACCGCCCTTGACACCGGCTTTCAGGGCGCCATCGACAGCGAAGGCTGGCAGGAACTCACCGTCACCGGTCCCGCCGGCGCGGTGCTGAAGTTCAGTGCCGAGGGAAAGTTGCAAAAGCTGGGTCTGACGGAGTTGTTCTTCGAAACCGTAGAACCGGAGAATGCCGATGTTCCGATCCGCCGGATGCTGGCGAACCTGCCGGAGGGCGACTACACCTTCGCAGGCCCCGTGGCAGGACCGGGCGGCGGCACGACATCGGGAAAGGCGCACTTCACCCACACCATCCCGGCCGGAACAACCCTGCTGTCGCCCCCTGAAAATGCCACGGTTCCGGTGGCCGACCTGACCATGAAATGGACCCCGGTTACGCGCACCATCGATGGCAAGCCGGTGCGGATCATCGCCTATCAACTCATCGTCGAGAAGATCGCCGACCCGCACCCGAGGATGATTGGCAAGCCGAACAGCCTGAGCATGTATCTGTCGCCATCGGTGACGCGCATGATTGTGCCCAAGGCATTTCTCGAGGCCGGCACGCAATACGACTGGGAGGTCCTCGCCATCGAGACGGGCGGCAACCAGACGCTCAAGTCCGGCAAGTTCAGCACGCAATGAATTGGTCCGCTGGGGCGCCGGCTTACTTGCTTGGCGCCTTGCGGATGCGGCTTTGCCGGAGCAGCCCCGCCGCCTCGACGATAGGATAGCCGGCCGATACGATGTGCGAGTTGATCCGGTGCAGGTCGCGGATCATGTCGACATAAAGCGCGCTGCGCTTGAGGCTTTCACCGCGGCTCTTGGCGCCGGTGCGGAAATGCTCGTCGATCACCGCGTTTTCAAGCGCCCGGAACGCATCCTTCTGGGCGATCAGGCGCTTCGCCCCTTCGACATCGCGCGAACCCAGGACACCCGTGGCAAGCCGCAAATTATCGTGGATGATGAGGCAAAGATCATCGAGCGAGGCCTGCTGTTCGACCGAAAAGGAAATGCTGCCCTTGGCCTTCGACTTGATGCGGTCGGCAAGATTGAGCTGAATGACGTCGCCTGCATGTTCGAGATTGCTGACATAGAGGGTGACTTCGAGGGCGCGCCGCGCTTCGTCCGCCGAGAGCTCCATCTGGGTGAGATCGTTGAGATACGCCTGGATCGATACCTGGTAGGTGTTGAGCTTCTCGTCGAGCCCGCGCAGCAGCTTGAGCGTCTCCAGGCTTTTCGAGCGGAGCGCCTGCAGCGATGTCTGAAACATGCGGTCCAGCAGCTCGCTCATTCGCACCGTTTCGAGAACCGCGTTTGAGAGGGCCACCGATGGCGTGGTGAGGGCCTTGGTATCGAGATAGCGCGGCTCCGCCAGATGGTCGGGCGCCTCCGGATTGTCCGGCACCAGCCGCCGCATCAGCCGGGCGACAAGCCCTGTGACCGGAACGAAGATCAGCCCGGCAAGCACGTTGAATCCCACATGGAAGGCCATTGCCGTCTCGACCGCGTTGCCGGGAGAAAGGGCCAGATAGGGCGCGATCCGTTCGATGATGGCGAGGAGGCCGAAGGCGACCACGCCGCGGCAGAAAAGATTGGCCGCTGGCAGCCTGCGCGCCGCTGGCGGATGTGCCAGTGTCGCCGAGATTGCCGGCAATCCGCCGCCGAAGTTGAGCCCCAGGATGAAGCTCAGCGCGCCCGCGAGTTCGAGACTGCCATTGGCCAGGAACGAGGCGATGAGCAGGATCACGGCAAGTGTCGAATGGAAGGCCCAGGCGAGCACGGCGCCAACGAGGAAGGCGAGGAATGGCTCGCTGCCGACCGCCTTCAGCACATCGTGGAACAGGCTGGCTTCCCTGAGCGGCTCGGTTGCCGTCTTGATCAGCTGCAAGGACAGCAGCATGAGGCCAAGTCCGATCAGGATGCGGCCGATATTGTGTGGCCGGAATTCCTTGGTGACGCTGAAGGTGATGAAGCC
>JANMMJ010000114.1:0-18933 GCA_031373255.1 Hyphomicrobiales bacterium | reverse complement strand
GCCGAGCGCCTCGACATGGCGCTGCTCAGCGTCGGCGTCATGACGCCCGATTCGACGGCCTTCCGATTCGGCTTTCTTTCCGACGAGGACCGCACCAGCCTGATCCGCCTTGGCGCCGTCGGCGATCTTCTCTACAATTTTTACGACCGCAACGGCCAGCTGGTCGACCACCCGATCAACCAGCGCGTCATGTCGCTGCCCATCGCGATGCTGCGCGACGTGCCGAAGCGGGTGATTGCATCAGGCGGAAATGAAAAGGTGGATGCACTGCTTGGCGTCATCAAGCTGATCAATTGCAATGTGCTGATCACCAATGAAGCGACGGCGCGCGAACTTCTTGTCCGCAAGGTGTGACACGCGGCCTTAATGGAAATGTTGTAGAGTCCAGACATGCTGACACCACTCAAAACGGAAGTCCTGAAAGTCGACGACCTCAGCCATGAGGCGCGGCGCTTCCGGACGATCCTGTGGTCGTTCGAAAAGAACCTCGAACTGCTGTTCAAGGATACCGGGCTATCTGCCCGAGTCGACCATGCCGCACTGGCCAACGCATTTTCGCGCTGGCGCCAAACATTCGACAGAACCAAGCATCTTGCCGACATCAACCGGCACGATTTCGTCATCTACGCCGCCGGGCTGATGCTGAAGGAACTGATTGCAGCGGCACCACTCAAGGCAGAAGCACTCGATGCCGGAATGCTCCCGGAATTTCCGGCCCATGTCGACCACAGGCTGAAGCGCTGGCCGGAAGGCTATGCCTATACCAGCTTCTGCCTTTCGGTTGCCGCGGCAATTCTCAAGGAAATGGGTGACCAGGAACCGGTTCCGGCAAAATCCGCCGATGACACGGCGTTCTGGGATTCGTTTCGCGAGCATGCGGTTGAGAACCCGGCAACGGCGATTGCGTTCTTCGACCTGGTGTGCGGCGGCGATCCCAACTGGGATGCGCCGGAGGTGCCCTGGCTCAGACGGGCCTTTGCCCAATCCGGAAAACTGTTGAAGAAATAGTGCCGTGCTCAGCCGTCAGCTTCGGTGGGATAGACACCGCGCAGGACAGTATCGAAGTGATAGCGCACCGCTTCATTGCAGCCGCACGACCGGCGCTTGAGTTTTTCGTGATCGTTGACGACCAGAGAGCCGCGCCTGACGCTCAACACGCCATCATCCTTGAACTTGCCAATAACACGGCTGATGTAGCTCCGGCCCACGCCGAGCATGGCGGCGATGCGCTCCTGGGTGAGCGGAACAACGTGATCGCCGGTACGCTCCATAGCCGCCAAAATCCACTTTGCGGCGCGCTGCTCGATCGGATGAGCGGCGTTGCAGGCGGTTGACTGGAACATCTGGGCCAGCATGCAATCGGCATAACGGGCAAAGAGGCTGTCGAGCGATTTCGACGCCGCCTTGGCTTCGTCGAGAAGCGCTATCGGAAGGGTGAGGAAATCGCCGCCGAACTGCACCATGATGCTGGCATAGGCGGGGAGCTTGCCCTGGCTGACGATGCCACCCACGGCACCCTCGCGGCCAATCAGCATGGTTTCGACGGAGCCGCCATCTTCGGTGGAAACCAGAAAGGACACCAGGGTCTTGTCGCACGGAAAATAGACCACGCCGACATTGTCGCCCGGATTGTAGAGAATTTCTCCCGAGGGGGCGGCGTAGTGCTGCAAATGCGGTTTCAGGAGCGCCAAGTCGCTGTCGCGGAGACAGCGCAGCAGGTTGTTGTTGCGCGTATCAGTCTCAGATCGGGGCGTGCGCTGGTCCATCACCGACTCCGTGCACTAGTGAACAGACAAGGATGTGTGATTTGGGTAACTGTTTGCATCAGTGAACTCACCCAACGGTGCTGCCGAGGCTTTTGGCGAGTTGCATGAGACTGCGGGAAGCGGCGGGCTTTTGCACAAAAGGCGCCTTCCGCAAATTCTCCGGAACCTGATCTGGCCGGCTGCCTGAAACAAAAACGAAGGGAATATCCATTTCCTTCAGCCTTTCAGCCACCGGAAAGCTGGTTCCATCCAGCACTTCGACGTCAAGAAAGGCAAAGGCCGTGTCCGGTGTTATGAGCTTCAGAGCGTCGCTGGCGCGCGCCGCAACGACAGGGTTGGCGTCAAGTTCTTCACGAACGCCCCAGGCAAGGTCTTCGGACAGAAGAAAATTGTCCTCGAGAATGAGAATAGTCGGTTTCATTCCAAAAGAACTGCCAGTTGGAAGCTTTGTTCCCAGAGAAATGGGCAATCCGGCATATGGTTTATCAGTGGTTGATGCGGCGTGGCCGCGAAACTCCTCGATTTTCCGGCCGTTGCAGGCATGAACGCTCAATCGATGCTACCGGAGGGCGTTGCAAGAATCTGCGGGCGGGGGTTGATTGTCGAAGATAACCTTTTGATTTCGCTTGATATAGAAGACATGCTGCGGTCAGCGGGCGCGGACCTGCTGGATCAGGCAACGAGCGTTGCGGGAGCCTTGCAACTCATTGCGCTCAACACTTACGATTTCGCGCTGCTCGACTTCAAATTGGGCAATGACAGTAGTCTTGAAATCGCCGCCGAACTCAAGACGCGTGGCGTGCCTTTCGCCTTTGCGACCGGATTTGCCGACGGGACCGCCCTTGCCCCGGACTATTCGGACGTGCTGGTGGTCACCAAGCCCTTTGCCACTGATACCCTGATCGAAGCGGTTGTGGCACTGCTGAAGCGCTGATCCCGCCCTTCCGCATCCTGCGGCAATGGGTTACTTGTTCCGCCACCATGCCGAGGCGGCTTTCCTTCCAGCTTTACAGCGCGCGCAACCAGCCAATCGATGAGACTTTGGCGATGCTTGCAGGGATCGGCTATCGCGATGTGGAAGGCTATGGCGGGGTCTATGACGATCCTGCGGGCCTCCGCGCCAGCCTCGACCGGCTGGGGCTCGCCATGCCCACGGGCCATTTCGGTATCGACATGCTTGAGTCGGATCGGGCCAGGGTCATTTCGCTCTGCGCAGCGTTTGGCATCGGCCACGTCTATGCGCCCTACCTCAGTGCAGAGCAGCGGCCCACGACAGCGGCGGGATGGCGGAAACTCGGAAAGCGGCTTGCAACGATTGGCGAATGGGTTCGCGGCGAAGGCAATGGCTTTGGCTGGCACAACCACGATTTCGAATTCCAGCGGCTGGCCAGCGGCGAAATTCCGCTCGACGTTCTCTTCGATGCGGCGCCGATGCTCGACTGGGAACGCGATGTCGCCTGGATCGCAAGAGCCGGAGCCAATCCACTGTCATGGGTGAAGAAATATGCCGGGCGCATCACTGCGGTGCATATCAAGGACCTTGCAGCGAAGGGTGAGGCCCGCGACGAGGACGGCTGGGCCGATCCCGGCAAAGGCACAGTGGCGTGGTCCACAATCTTCAAGGCCCTCAAATCAAGCCGGGCGATGCACTTTATCGTGGAGCATGACAACCCCAGCAGCGTCGAGCGCTTCGCAAGGAACGCGTTTGCCTATGCGGGTTCAGCTTGAGGCAGTAAAACCTGAAAGTGGTGGTGGAGGCAGTCTGCTGCGAACTCGTCTCAGGCTAGAATTCTCTGCTAACAGGGAAAAGAACAAGGAAAGTGGCGAATCCTGGCCGTATTCGGCGCTTATGGACGCCTGACAAACGCGTCATTTCAATTGTTTATAGCTTAAAGTCCCTACAGAAGAGAACAGGGAAAAGTTCGATGCATATCAGGGATTCGTTCAGAAGGAACAGGCAATATAACGTCGCCAATCAGCGTGAGACGCTTAAACGCGGAGCGTCGGTTTTTACACGGCCCCGCCTGTGCAGGACGAAGCGCAAACTATGGGCTCCGCGCGCCTGCCGTCGGTATTTTCCAACAGCTGCTACCGTGCAAGATGAACGGGAGGGCCGGCGTGATTCGCACATTGCGCGGGACTCTCCCGTAATGTTGATTTGCAGGTGATCCAAATGACCCAATTTCCAACTTCGAAGCAGAACATTGCGCTAAACCTGATTTTCGATTGGCTCGGCGAATCCCGCTATAACCGAACCGACGAAGAGTTTGCGGAAATCGCATCGAGACTTCCAAAGCTCGCTTCGCTCTGTGCGCACGTCAACGAGGTACTGCGCAAAATCGGTGCCAGTGGTAGCGCGCCGTACGAAATCTGTTATTTCAAAGCCGGGGACAGGTATCCCTGGTACGAACCATTTCCCAAATCACTGTCGGTCACCACGATTCGAAACGCCTTGATCAATTCGGGCATGAGTCAATTGAAGAATAGAAGCCTTTGAGTTCTTTAGACTTTTCCATTTTTTGCTGAGCACACAGATGATGCATCCTATATAGGCGTCTCCATTTTCGAAGGAGATCCCAGTGCCCACTACCCAGATCAAACAGGCCGCCGTCGGAACGCTGCGCGCGCATCCGGCAAACGCCCGCGCCCATTCCAAAAAGCAAATCGCCCAGATCGCCCGTAGTATCCGGCAATTCGGCTTCACGGCGCCTATAATCATCGATGAGAAAAACGTCATTTTGGCCGGTCACGGCAGATGGCTTGCCGCGAGGCAACTTGAGCTTTCGCTCGTGCCCGTCGTGGTTTTGTCCGGGCTGAGTGACACTGAGCGGCGCGCCTATCTTCTGGCCGATAACAAGCTCGTCGAGAACGCCGGCTGGGACCGTGGCGCCCTCGCGGTAGAGCTGAAGGAACTGGCTCCCCTGCTCGCGGATGCAGGCCTCGACATTCAGTTCACTGGGTTCGAGCCTGCTGAAATTGACGCATTGATGGGGGACCTGATCGATCCCGAGCAGGATCCGGCTGACGAATTGACTGCCATTGACGGGACGCCGATCAGCCGGCGGGGCGACTTGTGGCGCCTCGGCGAACATCGCCTACTGTGTGGAGACGCCAAGTTGGCGTCTGATGCGGCCAAGCTCATGGGTGGTCAAACCGCCGCCATGGTCATCACTGATCCGCCGTATAATGTGGCCATTTCATCAATCCAGGGCCGCGGCAAGATCAAGCATCGCGAATTCGTTGAAGCTTCTGGAGAACTGTCCGAGGCTAAATTTACAAAATTTCTGGCCGACTCCCTCGCTCTCGCCGCCAGGCACTCAGCCGATGGCGCCATTCATTTTGTTTTTATGGGGTGGCCGCGCCTTCGCGAGATCTTGACCGCAGGCGCCGAAGTCTATGGCCGGCCCAAAAACCTGGTCGTATGGGTCAAGACGAATGCGGGTCAGGGAACGTTCTATCGCTCGCAGCACGAGCTGCTCTTCGTCTTCAAAAACGGCAGTGGAACTCACCAGAACAATTTCGAATTGGGCCAGCACGGCAGGACCCGATCGAACGTTTGGACATATGCGGGCGTCAACACATTCCGCACCGGCCGGCTTGACGATCTGGCGGCGCATCCGACCGTCAAGCCTGTCGCACTTGTTGCTGACGCAATGCGCGACTGCTCGCGGCGGGGCGACATCGTACTCGACCCGTTCATGGGATCGGGCACGACTATCTTGGCAGCCGAGCGTGTCGGCCGGCACGGCTATGGGATTGAATTGGACCCCCTTTATGTCGATGCCGCTGTCCGGCGCTGGCAGTCCTACACGAAACGGGATGCGATCCTGGCGGGCACCAGCACCACATTCGACGAGGTGGCGGCAGCGCACTGCTCGGCAACACGCCGGAGCGGCAAATGACCCGTCGAGCGCCCGGCGGAAGAACTCCCGCCAACAGGTCAGGAAGCCCCGCCAGCGAGGTCGGCTATGGCCGGCCGCCGCGCTCACACCAATTCAAGCCGGGCCAGAGCGGCAATCCAAAAGGTCGACCCCAAGGCGGCAAAAACGAGGCGACGATCCTGCGCAACCTTCTCAATCGGAAGATCCAGATGCGCCAGGACGGCAAGTTGCGAAAGATCAGCGTCCTAGAAGCGATGCTGATGAAGTTTGCCGACGAGGCGCTCAAGGGCGACCCGAAGGCCGCAGCGTTTTTGCTGAATCGCTATGCATCAATAGATTCGACCGGCGCAGATCCAACCGACCTGGATCGCGACGATGAGCAAATCCTTCAATCGTTCACCCGCAAACTTGAAGCGCAGATTAGCGGCAAAAAAGACAACCCATGAAACGTCAGGGCCGGCGTCTCCAGGATGCAATTGTTCGCAATGATTTCGAAAGTTTCCTGGAGCGATGCCTCTTGTCGCTCAATCCTGGCGCGCCCTTCCTGCCGAACTGGCATATTCGGGCTATTGCGCATCAGCTCGACAGCGTTCGCCGGGGTGAGATCAACCGGCTGATCATCAACATGCCACCGCGCCATCTCAAATCGCTCGCCACCTCGGTGGCGTTTCCGGCATATCTTTTGGGACGCGAACCTTGGCATCGGATATTCGCCATCAGCTATGGCGATGAGCTTTCTCTGAAACATGCCAGCGATTTTCGCTCAATTGTGCATTCGTCATGGTATCGTCGCGCCTTTCCGCAGATGCAGATATTACGCAGCCTCGAAAATGAGGTGATCACGACCCAGCGCGGTTTCCGCAAATCGACTTCGGTATCAGGCCCGCTTACCGGTCTGGGCGGCAACATATTCATCATCGACGATCCGCAAAAGCCGGTGGACGCACAGTCGCAAGCAAGGCGGAACAGTCTTAATCAATGGGTGTCGAACACCCTCATGTCACGTCTCGACAACAAGGAAACCGGAACGATCATCGTGGTCATGCAGCGCGTGCACATGGATGACTTGTCCGGGTTTCTCGCCAGCGGGTCCGATCACTGGGAGATTTTGAGTCTGCCGGCGATCGCCGAGATTGAGCAAAGCATCCCGATTGGCGGCGGCGAATTCTATGGCCGACAGGTTGGCGAAGCGCTCCATCCCGCCTACGAGTCGATTACGACGCTGCGCAAGCTCCAGCAATCACTCGGATCCGATGTATTCGCGGCGCAATATCAGCAATGCCCGGTGCCGCCCGGCGGCGCTATGATAAAAAGGGCTTGGCTACATTATTATGATCAAGCGCCGGAGCGGAGCCGACGAGCGAAAGTCATACAGAGCTGGGATACCGCCGCCAAAGATGGCGCACAGAACGACTGGTCTGTCTGTACGACCTGGCTATTGCTGGACGGGCATTTCTATCTGCTCGACCTAACCCGCGGCCGTTACGAATACCCCCAGCTGCGCGACACCGCGGTCGCGCTTGCAGCGCGGTTCAGGCCCGACTCCATCTTGATCGAAGATGCATCCACCGGCATCGCGCTGGCTCAGGAACTGCCTCAGGTTCTGCATTATGCCGTGAAGCCGATCCCGATTGACCATGATAAGAGGGGGCGCCTCTATGTTCAGCAAGCCAAGTTCGAGGCCGGTCTTGTGCTTTTTCCCAAAGGCGCGTCGTTCCTGCCCGAACTCGAAGCCGAATTGCTGATTTTCCCGCAGGGACGAACCGACGACCAGGTGGATAGCATCAGCCAGGCGCTTGCATATCAAATGTCAAGCTATGACTCCAGTCTATCCTGGGTCTGCTAGCAACAGGGGGCGAGTCTTCTTCAATGCTCGGCTCGCCTTCGGCGCCGTCCGATACATTGTCGCGAACACGTTGCGTCGCACAAGATGGTAGCATTCCCCGAAGCTCGAAATAAACGCCAGGGGCAAGTGCGACTTGAGCTTGCAGGCCCGCTCCACGAGAGCCAACCCTTTTTCATGCCTGCCTGCAAAAGCAACTATATAGGAGTTGTCAGGATAACGGGGTCCGTTCTCTTTGCCCATAGACTTTGCGGTCCTATGGGGATTCTGAAGGCCCCTGCTCCAACGTGAGATTGCCGGTGATGAAGCCGATTTCCTACGCCCGTCACAGGTTTCCGACAGACGTCATCCGCCAAGTGGTGTGGCTGTACTTTTCGGTTCACGTTGAGCTTCCGGGACAGGGGATGGGGAATGCTCAAATTGGCAAGACGTGTTTCTACGGTCGTTCGATTTGCGGTTCTTGTCTGCGTATCAATGACGCGCCGAAGCCACTCAATTGCCGCTTCGGCGCATTGGAAACTAGGCGTGGAAATGGATCTCGAGGCCCTTGAGGACAGCGTCGACATCGCGCTGTGCCTGAACTTTCTCGAGGCTGTATTTCGCCATCCCCTCTTCGATCACGCAGCCAATAGTCTCAAATTATCTGACGACGGACGACGGACAAGGACCAGGGTCAGACCCCCCACGCGATCTGGGCCAAACCACTGGCCTAGGGGCGCACCGATTTGAGTTTTTCCCGAGACCTCGTCGTGTTTTTTGAATGTCGACGGGAAATTCTGGGGACAATTTTCGGGAGGAACGAGCAGCTGGGCTACAACTCCAGTCGAAATCCTGTTGAACTGCGAATCCTCGGCAATATCAGCAGAAAATCACGGTGGAAATCGGAAAGGTTCCAACTCCGCTATTCCATTCGGAAAGTGTCTCGCGACCACAGACCCAACCCAAGACACCCCGAGACACCACACAAGTCTCTGCCGATGCAGGCCGGGCCAACTGTCGAAGGGAGAGGGACGTTTTGCTGAGAAGCTCGCGCTCGCCGATTAGCGCCTCCGTCGTACCCTTCCATGCCGAGTTCAAGTATTTCGGTTTGAACCAGAATCTGCGCCAAAAGCTTTCCTGCGTCGAGCAGACAGATAATTGTCCAGAGCCAAGGGGATACGCCAGCGAACAGCGCAGCAGCAGGCCCCCTTCCCTCACAACTCTTTTATGCATTACAGCGAGTCGCAGTGTGCTGGGGGGTTGCTTCCTCCCGGTGTGGTTGCGTCCGAGCACGGCCCATTTCCGGTTCAGAACCATACCTCCGGAAAGAGTGATCGCCTTAGGAAAATTCCGGAAAGCTCCGGCAATTCACACGGAAATTGCCAGAGTGTTTGGTGAACGGGTGCTGGACATACACAGCCAGCTAACAGGAGACTGATCATGAAAACGCTCTGGAAATCTTCATTCATCGTTTTGGCTACAATAGCTATCGTGCTCCCGGTCAAAACTTTCGCGGCGGTCAAACTGACGTCCACTGCGATAGTCGTATCTTCCACCGCCCTCGAAACAAATGGGCGCAGTTACAACGGCCGTCCTTTCAACGGTCGCAGTTACAACGGCATCCGCTATAATGGCCGCGGGTATAACGGTCGCGGATTTAACGGTGACAAGTATGAGGGCAGTGTCTTCACCCAGTCTGACCCTTCAGGCCTGGTTCTTCCTCTTGATCCGGAGGATGGTAAGGGCGGTCTGCGCATTATTTCCATTGACCTTCCGCCGAAATCTTAGCCGCCGGCTTCAACAACAAGGCGTCGCGGTGGCAATTGCACTGATCGTGTTGTTGCCCCATGGCAGCCTTCGCGGAGAACAGGCTCTCAAGGTCTCAAGGGTTGATCTGTCCGGCACCGCGTTTCGCCTGACCCTTGCAGACGGCACCGTGCTGACCGGCAAGAAACTGGAAGGCGCCAGTATCACACTGGGCCTTCCAGGCCAGGCTTCGGAAACGATCAGAATTGATCGGATAGAACCTGACCCCAGTATGAACGATGTAACTTGGTACCATCTGTCTGTCCGCGATCAGGCAACGGGTCAGTGGCAGCCATACTGTGAGCCTGACATGCGCGGTTTTCGCGGTGCACTCCCGGTCGCGGGGGGCATAGACGCAAATGGCGTATATGAGCCGCATCTACCGGGCTTTGAACTTTCATGCGCCACCGGTGCCTTAGCCAAGTGTGTCCGCTTTGGCTACGGGCCATGGAAACCGGCCGTCAACGGCATTCCCATGCTTGATTTTTATCAATCGTGCCTGAGAGCAATTCGCGCCGACTATTGCGGAGACGGAACTTCAGCAACCCGGGACGGAACACTCATCGACATCTACGATATTGCCAACATTCAGAAACCTGAGCCGGGTGTCGACTTCCGCTTCGAGGCCGCATGGGGCCCTGGCGGAGCGCTCTGTGTAAATCACACACGCGTTCCTGACGTCTTGAAACTGGATGAACTCTCAAAGACATGCGAGCGCCTCAAGGGCGCATTGGGTGAATCATGTTCGCAAAAATCCATGCCCGCGCTTATCTTCAACAAGTCTCAGTAATGTATTTTCCAACCAGTCGCGCCGTTCAATCGGCTCGTGGCGCGCAACGAACCCAAGCCGACTGACCTGATATTCCGCGGCCGGCATACCGACATCCTTGCGCGCAAAGGCCTGTCGCCCGGCCGGCGCGCCTTCGTCTGGGACGTTCATGGTGATGAGGTCCTCGGGGCTTGCTGTTCTGGGTCCTCGGACAGGGCGAGCCAATCCTTCTGATGCTGCTTGGAGGCCAGCGTCAAAGCCCGGAGCGTCTCGCCATCGATCTCCTCGGCCCGGTAGGCCTGCCTGATCTTGGGCGCGAGCGTGGCGATGGCCAATCGCCGCTTCACCATGATTTCGGTGACGCCGAAGGTGTCGGCGATCTCCTCGCTGGTCCGGCCCTCTTTCAAGAGGCGCTGGAAGGCCTCCAACTGGTCCATCTCGTCCATGGGAAGGCGGGCGGTGTTCTCGATCAGGGACGCCTCGACCGCCGCCGCGTCGTCGCCCTTGGCCATGACGGCGCAGGGGATGGCTTCGATCTCGACGCCCTCCTTTTCGAGGGAGAGCGCGGCCATATAGCGCCGCCTTCCGGCGACGATCTCATAGCCCTTGCCGCTCTTGCGGACGAGCAAAGGTTGGAGAATGCCGCGTTGCCGGACGTTGGGGATCAAGTCGGCATAGTCGGCCTTCTTCACGCTATGCCGGACATTGGCTTTGGCAATCGAGAATTCGCACAGGGGGGATATGCATGAGGTCCATGATGGGCACTCCTTTCAGGTCTGGGGTTTGGCGCTGAACAGGTCCAGCTGGTTCCGGGCGACTTCATCGAAGAGGCCCAGGTCGCAGGACCGTTTCGGCCTGTTCGGTCGCATTGGCTGAGCGGCCAGCACCATGAGCCGCTCGTAGATCGAGACGTGACGCGCGCCGGGAATGAGCGTCTGCTCGCCGATGGGCGTCGGTTCCGTCTCGAAGGGGATGGGGAGATCGCCGGTCATGCGGCGCCCTCCGCGCCGATGGCCTTCGCCTCGAAAGCAAGGATGTAGTCGGCGGCTTTCGAGGCCATGCTGGCCGCCTTGAAGATGGCGCGGGCGTCTTCTTTCAGGACTTCAAGCCAATTACCGATATAGTCGGCATGGCGCACCATCGGGATTATACCGAGGGTGGCGCAGACGAAGGCGGTCGCCATCTCGGCAACCAGTTCCTCGCGCGCATAGCCATTCGAGGCGAACTTGGCAGCGAGGTCGCGGGCAAGGCGTTTGGGGTGGCCAGTCCAATGGCCAATCTCATGAAAGGCGGTGGGGTAGTAATTGATCTGGTCGCCGAATGAAGCCTGAGGCGAGACGCGGATTGCATCGAGCTTCGGGATGTAACAGGCGATCTCGCCGCCGATCTGGAAGATGGCCCCGGTCGCCGCAATCAGCGCTTCGGCGCGTGGGATGATCTCGAGTTCGGACGCTTGCGGCATCGCGGAACCACATCTTCCGGCAAGCCGTCGCACTGTGCGACATTGAACACCGTGTAGCGCTTGAGGAAGGGAATGGACTGCGGATCGCCGCCGTCCTGCCGCGCCCGTTTCTTCTCGGACTGCGGCACGAACCTATCGGCGAAGCAGACGGTCCAGCCCCTTTCGCCCTTGCGGACGCAGCCGCCAAGCTCAAACGCCTGCTTGAAAGTCAGCCACGATTGCGCGTAGTAGCCGCCCTTGATCACGGCATTCCACAGCAGAAGGATGTTGATCCCGGAATAAGTCTTGCGAGTCCGGGCATTGCGGGGAAGGCGCAAAGCAGTGTCCGTGCTACCTGCGCCCCAAGGCTGAACCCAAGGCACGATGCGGCCTTCGAGGTCGGCGATGATCCTGTCGGTGACTTCCCGATAGAGCGTGTTGAGATTTGAGTTTTGAAAGCTCTCTCGTGCCATCTGGCCTTCCTCCTTCGCATCCGTTCCCCGGTGAGTGGGGTGGGCGGCGAAAGCGACCGGCAGGTCGGATTTGGTCCGCCGCACCCGAAGGGCCGGAACGCAGTGGAGGACCGCGCCAAAGCGATTGATCAGAGAGCGCTCAGTCGAACCCTGCGGACCAAGCGGGCGCTGTTGCGGCAGGCCAAATCCGGCCTAAACGGGAGCACCGCCCAACCCGCGACACCGGGAACGGCTCAACAAAGCCGCCGCCGCTTGGCGGCGTCCACGCGCGGGCCAGCGGCCCGCAAGCGCCAGGGATCGAAGCCCGAAGGGCAGAGACCATCGAACTGAAAGAGACTTTTATGCTTTGCGATGGGCTCGGTTCACGACAGCCCGGCCCGCTTAGCGGGGGCGCGATCGAATTTGATAGTTGGGTATCGATGTTTGATCGGTCGAAAAATGATCGCTGTGCGGACTTCCGCGTCTTCGCGCCGTATTGCTATCGATGATCGCGCATTCGATAGCAATTTCATCGGCGCTGCCCCTCCAAAACACCGTGTTGAACCGGCTGCTTGTCAAACCAGCCCGAATTCCGCCATACATGGGTCAGAGGAACGACACATGATGCATCGGATGCTGGTATGGAAGATCGCTGTAGCGCTCATTGCGCTATCGCTGATCGCTGCGGGCAGCTCCAGCGCTTGGATCAACCACGCGGAGGCCTTCAAGGCGTCCTGCAGCGAAGGTGGCCAGTTGATCGCCAAACAGGAAAATCAGCGCTTGGACGCGTCGGGCGGCGAGGCTTCGCAGGCGGTCTCGGTCGAGCCCGGCGACAAGTTTGTCGACGGCAAGAGCGGCGCTAGCGATTTGGGCAAAGGTTGCTGCAATCTATTCTGCGCGCCAATGGTCGTTATGCCGACCCATACGGAATACTCAGCCCCTCCCGCAATTGACGCGGTGTGGGCGATTTCGTCCGCTTTCTTTTCTCCTGCCAAGCAGGGCGGGTTGAAGCGGCCCCCACGCGATTCCGGACATATCTGACGGCGTGCGATTCCTGAAGTAGCCCGCACGCCCTTTGGCGCCTTGGCGGTCCTTCTGGAGATTTCGCGATGTTTCAATACCATATCGGCTTGCGGAAACGCGCTCGCGCGGCGTTCGCGCGACTTTGTCCGATCCCGCTGCTGATGGCATCCCTGGCAGTTGCGTCCCACGCCGATGAAGGGCGAGGCGTGAACGGTGGCCGGCTCGCCGACACCGGAACGGGACATGTCGAGTTCATCGGCGGCGCCGGATACGAACTCCTGATGTTCGCCGTCAGCGACTTGGACAAGCGGCCCGTTGCGGTCGCGGGCGGCGCTGCCTTTGTCGTGGTCCACGCCAACGGCAAGAAGTATCGCATTGCACTCCGGCCTGACGGCGACAACCTGTTGTCCGTGCGGCTCAAGTCGCCGCTGAGCCGCGGGCAGTCTCTGGAATTCGTGGCTGATCTTGCGAGCGGCGAACGGCTCACGGCGAATTTCCCCGCTCCCTGAACAACCCTCATCGAACTGGATCGCGAATGTCATATTCCCGGAGACGATTTTTCCTCGGCAGCGCCGCCGCTGCGACGGTCTTGGGCGCCGGAACGGTCGCCGCGCTCAAGAAGCTCGACACGGCCGGATTGATCGAAGAAAGCAACGAATTCTACACGATCTTGCCGATCCCCGAACTCCTCGATGCGCGCGAGTTCGAAAATCAAATCCAGCTGAGGGCCAAAGCCGGAAGAGCCGAATTCCTTCCGAACCTCGAAACCGACACGCTCGGATACTCCGCGCCCTATCTCGGGCCAGTCATCCGGGTCTATCGCGGCGATACCGTGAATTTTTCCGTCACCAACACCATGGACAAAGCGACGACGATCAATTGGCACGGGATCTTCGTGCCATCGGAAGTGGACGGCGGCCCAAACAACTTGATCGAACCAGGCGGCATCTGGCAGCCCGCTCTCAAGATCGATCAGCCGGCCTCGACGGCCTGGTATCATCCGCACCCGCATGGCGATACGGCGCGCCAAGTCTACATGGGCCTCGCCGGGCTGATCTATGTCGAGGACGGCTCCTCCGCCGAATTGGGCTTGCCGGTCCGATACGGCCTCGACGATCTGCCGCTCATCCTCCAGGACAAGAACATCGGGCCGGAGGGCGAGTTGACCTATGACGGCTCACCTGAGGCGGTGCTGCATGGTTCCCGGGGCGACACGATCGTCGTCAATGGCGCCATCGGCCCGGTCGCCGATGTGCCCAGAGGCATTGTGCGCCTCCGAATGCTCAACGGCGCGAACGCGCGGAACTTCCGGCTCGAATTTGACGATGAGAGAGAGTTCTACGTCATTGCGAATGACAATGGCTTTCTTTCTGCGCCCATCGCGCGCAAGGAACTGACCATCGCGCCAGGCGAGCGGTTCGAAGTGCTCGTCGATTTTTCGCACGGGCGCATCACGTCGCTTCTGACCTATCCCGACAATAGAGGCCGGCCCGCCAGTTCCTTGTCCGACAGGATCACCGCGCTCTTCCTTGCTGCGACAGATATTCTGACCCCAGTCCTGCGCTTTGACCCGATCGACGACATCTCTGTCGCCGTCAACGCGATGCCGTCGAAACTCGTCGATCTTCCCGAGCCCATGCGGCCGGCGGACGCGCGGCGGCGGGCGTTCATCCTCGACAGCATGATCGCGTTCAATGCGCCGATCACCGGCGCGCGCCCAACAAACCGAGGTACACTCCATGAAGCGACGTGCCGTGTTGAAATCAGCGTTCGCCTTGGCGCTGGCGGCGTCTTCGCCTGTGGTGTTCTCGTCTGCCGCGCACGCAAAAAGGAATTTTGGCGAGCTGTTTCGTATCGCCAACGACGAGTCGAAGAAAGTGGACCGCAGATATCGGCGGCGGGAAGTGCCATGGACCACATTGGAAGCTTCTGGCACCATTGTCATCGATCCGCATAGCAAATATCTTTACTTCGTCCTCGGCGGCGGGCGCGCCGTTCGATACCGCATCGGAGTCGGACGCCAAGGTTTCGAGTGGTCGGGCGATGCCGTCATCCGCAGGAAGGCAAAGTGGCCGCGATGGACGCCTCCGAAGGAGATGGTGAAGCGCGACGAGCTCGCGAGGAAATGGGCGAAGGGCATGCCGGGGGGGCCGAAAAATCCTTTGGGCGCCCGAGCGCTTTATCTTTTCCAGGGCGATGTCGATACGCTCTACCGGATCCACGGCACGTTCCAGCCGCAAACCATCGGGAGGGCGGTGTCGCCGGGCTGCATCCGCTTGATCAATGCGGATGTCGCCGATCTCTTTGAGCAGGTCAGCATCGGCGCGAAAGTGACGGTGCTCACCGCGCCGATCGAAGTCGCGGAAGATAGGCCGCGGCGACCCAAGTGGCACCGCTTCGAACGCGAGCGTTAGACCGATGACCCGTCAAGATCGCGCTGACAAAACGGCAGTCAAACATTCGATCCTTCCGTCGAGCGGCAACGAAGCAAGAGAAGAATTCTTATGAGGTGGCCCCGTCGGACGGCTCCTGAGATCGAAAGCGACGAGACGATCCTGAACTTAAAATTTTCTGGGGCGGCGAACCTATGTGCAAGAAGTAATACACAGTAAAATCAATAAGTTATGATCGTTTCGCCACAATACTGCCCTGATTTCGCGCGAAGCTCAAACAGTTCCGCGCAGTGCAACTCCTTCCGGTTTGCTGCGCGGGGCAGGACACGGAAGCCGAATTATCGACCACAACAGAATGATCAAGCCATGAGATTGATTTTGGCAGCGGGAGCCATGTTGCTCGCCTTTGCAGGTCAGGCCTTCGCGAGCGAGTGCCCGACGCTCATTCAGAAGGCCGAAGAGGCGCTGAAGACAGCGACGCTTGACGAAGCGATGACGAAGAAGATCTCGGATCATATCGTGCAGGCGAAAGCCGAGCACGAGGGCGGCAAGCACGCCGAAGCCGTGGTGACGGCGAAGGACGCGATTCAGCTTCTTGGGATGTGACGGCGGCAAGGAGCGGAGCTGCGGCTTGGAATCCTCGCCAAGCCGCGGCGCCGCCATATCGCATTTCCTATCTGGCGTCCCCGCCGAGGTCTTCGAGGATCGGACAGTGCGGGCGGTCGTCTCCGTCGCAGGAGTCGGCGAGATGCTTTAGCGTCGCCAGCAGGCCGCGCATACGGGCGATTTGGGCTTCAAGCTCCGCGATGTGGGCGGTCGCCACTTTCTTCACGCTCCGGCTCGGACGTTTGCGATCGTTCCAGAGCCTAAGCAGGTCTCGAATACGCTCGGTTGAGAAGCCAAGTTCCCGGGCGCGGTGGATAAAACGCAATTGATGCACATCAACGTCACCGTAGTCCCGATAGCCGCTCTCCCGGCGTTTCGCCTTCGGAATGAGGCCTTTCTCCTCGTAGTAGCGGATCATCTTGGCCGAGACGCCAGAAGCGTCAGCAGCAGCGCCGATGTTCATGAACAACTCCCCCAAGAATTCGGGCTTGACCTTCCAATCATGGGAAGGTCTATATGATTTTCCATCGGAAAGTCCACTGTCTCAGGAGGGCATGATGGCCAAGCACTCTCAGAACACGCATGAGCACACTCAACAGGCCCAAGGTCACGATCACGGCATGCATGCGGATGCAGCCACAACAAACGAGCACGCTCGCATGGCGATCGATCCCGTCTGCGGGATGAAGGTCGATCCGCATATGGCGACGCTGAAAGCCGATCATGGCGGCCGTACCTGTTATTTCTGCTCGCCGGGCTGCCGCACAAAATTCATCGCAAACCCCGTGAAATATCTCGATCCGGACGTCGCGAAGACGGCGGCGGAGCCGGTCCCGGAAGGCACCATCTACACCTGCCCGATGCATCCCGAAATCCGGCAAGCCGGGCCAGGCTCATGCCCGATCTGCGGCATGGCCCTGGAGCCGTTGGTGGCGACGGCGGAGTCCGGCCCCAATCACGAACTCGCCGATATGACGCGGCGCTTCTGGATCGGGCTGGCGCTCGCCCTTCCAGTGCTCGCGCTGGAGATGGGCGGCCACTTGACGGGCCTTCACATGCTTCTAGGCAAGCAGGTCTCGAACTGGATCCAGCTGGCGCTGGCGACGCCCGTCGTGCTGTGGGCGGGGTGGCCATTCTTCGTGCGCGGCTGGCAGTCGCTCTTAACGCGCAATCTCAACATGTTCACGCTCATCGCCATCGGCACCGGCGTGGCCTGGGGCTACAGCATCGTCGCGACGCTGCTTCCGGGTATTTTCCCGCCGGCCTTCCGCGAGGCCGACGGATCGGTCGCCGTCTATTTCGAAGCCGCTGCGGTGATCACCGTCCTCGTGCTGCTGGGCCAGGTGCTGGAACTGCGCGCGCGGGACCAGACCTCCGGCGCGATCAAGGCGCTGCTCGGCCTCGCGCCCAAGACCGGGCGGGTGATCGGCGAAGATGGGACCGAAGAGGATGTTTCTCTCGATCTGATCGAGATCGGCGATCTTCTGCGAGTCCGGCCAGGAGAGAAAGTGCCGGTCGACGGCGAAGTCACCGAGGGCCATGTCTCCATCGATGAATCCATGGTGACGGGCGAGTCCCTGCCGGTGAGCAAAGAGCCCGGATCGAAAGTCATCGGCGGCACGCTCAACGCCTCCGGCAGCTTCATCATGCGGGCGGAAAAGGTGGGACGCGACACCATGCTTGCCCGCATCGTCCAGATGGTGGCCGACGCGCAGCGCAGCCGCGCGCCGATCCAGCGGCTGGCCGACCAGGTCTCGGGGTGGTTCGTGCCGCTGGTGATCCTGATCGCGGTCGTCGCCTTCGTCACCTGGTCGATCCTTGGGCCCGAGCCGCGCTTCGCCTATGGCCTCGTGGCGGCGGTGGCGGTGCTGATCATCGCCTGCCCCTGTGCTCTCGGGCTCGCGACGCCCATGTCGATCATGGTCGGCGTCGGGCGCGGCGCGGAAGTCGGCGTGCTGATCAAGAACGCCGAGGCGCTGGAGCGCATGGAGAAGGTCGATACCGTCGTAGTCGACAAGACGGGGACGCTCACCGAGGGCAAGCCTTCGGTGACGGCGACCATCGCAGCGGAGGGCTTCGACGAGGCTGAAATCCTGCGCCTCGCGGCCAGCGTCGAGCAGGCGAGCGAGCATCCGCTGGCGGCCGCCGTCGTTGCCGCCGCGAAGGCCCGCGATCTGGCGCTTGCAAAAGTTATGGGCTTCGACGCGCCTCCCGGTAAGGGCGCCATCGGCATGGTCGAGCGCAAGCGGCTCGCCATCGGCACCTCGAAGTTCCTCAAGGAACTCTCCATCGCGCCGGACGCGCTGATGGACGCGGCGGAGAAGCTGCGCCTTGACGGCGCGACGGCGATTTTCGTGGCCATCAACGGCAAGGCCGCCGGCGTCATCGCCATCGCCGACACCATCAAGTCGACGACGCCGGACGCGCTCGCCGCGCTCAAGGCGGCGGGCATCCGCGTCGTCATGCTCACCGGCGACAATCGTACCACCGCCGAAGCCATCGCCCGCAAGCTCGGCATCGCCGATGTCGAAGCCGAGGTCCTGCCGGACCAGAAGGCCGATGTGGTGACGAAGCTGAAGGCCGCGGGCCGCGTGGTCGCCATGGCCGGCGACGGCGTCAACGACGCGCCGGCGCTCGCCGCCGCCGATGTCGGCATCGCCATGGGCACCGGAACCGACGTGGCGATGGAAAGCGCCGGCATCACGCTGCTCAAGGGCGACCTGATGGGCATCGCCAAGGCGCGCAGCCTGTCGCGGGCCACCATGGGCAATATCCGCCAGAACCTGTTCTTCGCTTTCATCTACAACGCGGCGGGCGTACCCATCGCGGCGGGCGTCCTCTACCCCGTCTTCGGCGTCCTGCTCTCGCCGATGATCGCGGCAGCGGCCATGGCGCTGTCGTCGGTCAGCGTCATCGGCAACGCGCTGAGGCTCAATCGGGTGAAGCTGTAAGGGCGCAGGCGTGGGCGTGGCGG
>JANMMJ010000106.1:0-24254 GCA_031373255.1 Hyphomicrobiales bacterium | reverse complement strand
GCCATTGCAATGACGCTATATACGGTTCCGATGGTGCCGGCATCACCGGGTGTTTCCACGGGGCCATCCGCTACGATGATATTTTCGCAGGGATCGGCATCGTTGGCGCTTCTCCAGAATTGAAAAATACCGGAAATTTCAGAACCGACCCACTTGAAGAAAAGGCCCGGATCACCGGATGGGTGGGCCAGCTGGGCGATTGGAACGGCGTGGAATACGCCTATGCGGGCCGGCTTGGAATCGAAGGCGGTGTGGCCGACGATATCGGCTTCGACATGCAGGAGTTCTTCCATGAACTCTTTGGCGCAGGATTCCGGGATCTTGTCAGCCAGAACGATACGAAGTTTTTGGCGGGTGTTTCGGGCTGGGTCCGATCTGATATCGGTCACATGGATGGTGGCGCCTGGGACGTAAGGCTCCTGCCCTATGCGCATGGCGCAGTTGGCCTCGACACAGTGGAGGCCGGAGCGGGCTTCATGTTTGCCCTCCAGCCAGACTGGGAGACGCGCAATCTCGCGCTATTGCTACCGCAGAACGGGGCTTACGCACCGGTGTTCGGCGGTGACGGCGTTGGCATTTTCGGCGGCGTGCGCGGCGTTGCGTATGAGGGACTTTACGAAGAACTGGCCAATCCCTTTATCGCCGAAGCGGGAATCATCGCCCAGGCGACAGTCTTCGATTTCTGGCGGATCGGTGCCGCTACATCCTGCACGACCGAAGCCTATGAAACGGCCGACAAGCCGGATTGCAAGGTTTCCTTCCAGATGGGTGGACTGTTCTAAGCGCGTGCGGCCTGCCTGATACCGCATTTCACGATCTGGCCAAATGGCGATAGGAAGGGACTATGAGCGATTTCATTCCTCCCTATCCCAAGCCGATGGTGTCGCGCGGCAAGTGGCTGCGCCTGCTGTTCCGGCCCCAGAAGTTCTTCAAGTCGCGGCACTGCTCATTGGCCCAGCTCACCGATGTCAGCTATTCCATGCTGCTCGGCGAAACCGGCCTGCCACACAAGCGCATCTACATCGCCAACCAGCCGGACCTGGTTCAGCGCATCCTGGTTGAAGAGGCGGACAAATTCCCGAAAAGCGGAATCATCGCGGAGATGCTGGAATTGCTGATGGGCGATTCGATTTTCGTTTCGAACGGAGAAGTATGGAAGCGCCAGCGCCGGATGATGGACCCGGCGTTCGAGGCGACGCGCATCAAGATCGTGTTCGACCTGATGATGGAAGCCGTCGACGCGTTGATCGTCAGAATGGATAGTGTTGCCGATGGGCGCGAAGTGGCGGTGGACGTCGAGATGACGCATGTCACGGCCGATATCATCTTCCGCACAATTTTCTCGAAGCCGCTGACCGGCGACGAGGCCCGGCTCATCTACGATGCCTTCATCCGTTTTCAGGAAACCGCCTTTTCGCACGGCATGACCCGCAGCGTTGGCCTTCCCTCACTGTTCACCATATTCAGGCAGCGGGAGGCAAAGACAGCAGCTGTCGATATCCGCGGGGTCCTCGATCCCCTCGTGAAGGTCAGATACGACAGCTTTCACAGTGGTGAACCGCAGACACACCAGGACATCCTTCAGGCGCTCATTTCGATCAAGGACCCCCAGGCGGGAACTCACTTCGAATTGCGCGAACTGTGCGAGCAAGTGGCGATGCTGTTTCTTGCGGGCCACGAGACATCGGCAAGTTCCCTCTCCTGGGCACTCTGGCTCCTCGCCAAGCAGCCCGGCATCCAAGAACGGGTTCATCGCGAGACGGCCGCCGTCATGGCTGACGGACGCCCGCAATTCACCCACATGAAGCGCCTTGGCCTGACGCGCAATGTTTTCAGCGAGGCGCTCCGCCTTTACCCGCCGGTGGCGTTTCTTCCCCGCACATCGGCCTGCCCGATCAAGATGCGGGACAAGTCGATCAAGGCCGGATCGATGATATCGGTTTCGCCGTGGCTGGTGCAGCGGCACCGCCGATACTGGAAGAAGCCCGATGTGTTCGACCCCGACCGCTTCGATCGCGATGAATCGATCGAGGCGCTGCGGCAGGCCTATTTGCCGTTTAGCAAGGGACCTCGCGTGTGCCTGGGTGCAGCCTTCGCACTACAGGAAGCCACCCTGATCCTCAGTTGCCTGTGCCGGCGCTTTCGCTTTGATCCGGTTGAAGGTTTCGAGCCCAAACCCATTGGCCGCCTGACGGTGAGATCGGAAAATGGCATTCGTTTGAAAGTCAGCAAGCGTTAGCCCGGCATGCAGACCAATTTCACCACCGAACAGCTCAAGGACCCGCATATTGCAGAGGTCAACGGTATCCTGCGCACCTGCGTTCACTGCGGATTCTGCACGGCGACGTGTCCGACCTACGTGCTGCTCGGCGACGAACTCGATAGCCCGCGAGGCCGCATCTATCTGATCAAGAACATGATGGAGAAAGGCGAGCCGGCAACCGCCGAGACGGTCAAACATATCGACCGGTGTCTTTCGTGCCTGTCCTGCATGACGACGTGCCCCTCCGGCGTTCACTACATGCACCTGATCGATGAAGCACGCGTGCATGTCGAGGAAACTTACCAAAGACCAATTGCAGAACGATTGCTCCGCAATGTTCTGGCTTTTGTCATGCCCCGCCCGCAGCTTTTCCGATGGTCGCTCATCGGCGGAAAACTCGGACGGCCGCTTGCTCCAGTGTTTCAGGCCCTGGGGCTCAAGCAGATCGCGGCACTCCTCCGGCTGGTTCCTGGCAAGGGTCCCCAACCTCAGTCATCCGGCAATCCCGGACTTTATCCCGCGACCGGTGCGCGGCGAGGCCGCGTTGCCCTTTTGATGGGATGCGTCCAAAGCGTGCTCGATCCAGGCATCAATGCTGCGACGATCCGATTGCTCAATCGCCTCGGCTTTGATGTGGTGGTTTCCGGCGAGGAACTCTGCTGCGGGTCACTGACGCATCATATGGGCAAGGAAGAGGATGCCCTGGCGCGGGCCAGGCGCAGCGTCGACCAATGGACAAAGGCCGAAGTCGATGCTGTCGTCATCACCGCGTCGGGCTGCGGTACGACTATCAAGGATTACGGCCATATGCTGCGCCTCGATACGGCCTATGCCGAGAAAGCCAAGGCGATCAGCGGCAAAAGCCAAGACATCACCGAGTTTCTAGCTGGCCTTTCGCTTCCGGCCGCCGTTGCTCCACGGCGGTTGCGGGTCGCCTACCACTCCGCATGTTCCATGCAGCATGGCCAGAAGATCAAGACCATCCCGCAACAGCTTCTCAGGAATGCCGGCCTCGACGTGGTCGAGGTCCCTGAAGGGCATCTGTGCTGCGGGTCAGCCGGAACCTACAATATCCTGCAGCCGGCAATAGCTAACCGTCTGCGCGATCGAAAGCTGGCCAACATCGCCTCGACCAGGCCGGACATCATTGCCACCGGGAATATCGGCTGCATTACCCAGATCGGCGGTGGCACCGCTACACCCATCCTGCATACGATCGAACTTCTTGACTGGGTCTACGGTGGTGTTGAACCGGCCGCCATCAGCCGCCTTCAATCATGATGGCGCGAAAATCATTCACGTTGGTGCGTGTCGGTCCGGTTGTGACGAGATCGCCAAGTTTCGCGAAAAATCCATAGGCATCATTGTTTTCGAGATAGGCCTGCGGATCGAGACCAAGGCCTCCGGCGCGCGCCAGCGTATCAGCGGAGACCACGGCACCGGCATTGTCCTCAGAGCCATCGATGCCGTCGGTGTCGCAGGCTATCGCCGAAATCCCGGTCTTTCCTTCAAGGGCTATGGCGAGGGCCAGGGCGTATTCGGCATTGCGCCCTCCCCGGCCATTGCCCTTCAGCGTTACTGTGGTCTCGCCGCCTGAGAGGATCACTGCCGGACCCTTGGTTTCACGGGCGAGTTTGGCGTGTTCCCGGGCGACAATCCGCGATTCGCCTTCAATGCGATCGCCCAAATCGATAATGCGATAGCCCGCCTTGCGCGCAATCCCAGCGGCGGCAGCGGTGGATTGAGCTGGAGCGGCAATCATGCGGGTCACGGCGCGGGCAAAGCGCGGGTCGCCGGGCTTCGGTGTTTCGGACTCTTCAGACGCCAGAAACGCTGCAACATGCGGTGCCAGTTTCAAATTGTATCTGGTGACGATTTCCAAAGCCTGCTGCCGCGTCGACGGATCGGGAACAGTCGGGCCGGAGGCGACAATGGCCGGATCGTCGCCCGGCACATCGGAAATAATCAGGGAAACGACCTGTGCAGGCCAGGCCGAAGCGGCCAGACGGCCGCCCTTCAGCGACGACAAATGTTTTCGCACACAATTCATCTCGCCAATCGGCGCACCGCTGCTCAGAAGCTGACGGTTGATGTCCTGCTTGTCTTCCAAAGTAAGGCCGGGAGCGGGAGCAGCCAGCAAGGCCGAGCCTCCTCCAGAGATCAGGCAAAGGACAAGGTCGTCTGGCAACATCCCTTTGACCAGCTCGCCTATACGGCGCGCAGCGTCGCGGCCCTTGATATCCGGCACCGGGTGGGCTGCTTCGACGATTTCGATCCTTTGGCAGGGTGCGCCGTGGCCATAACGCGTAATCACCAAACCGGAAAGATCGCCGAGCCAGACTTTTTCGACCGCCTCCGCCATGGCAGCCGAGGCTTTGCCCGCGCCGATCACCAGCGTTCGGCCCAACGCTTGGGGCGGCAGATTGGCCGGCACACAAAGTGCTGGATCGGCCGCAGCCACAGCCGCATCGAAGAGCGAACGAAGCAATCCAGCCGTGGCTTCCTGGTTTCCTGACATGTTACTCCCGCCTGCCAATGCAGCCTCGTTCTGCCATTTCGCGGCGACCGGGGGGAGGCGTCATTTCGCCCGCTTCAATGGTTTGCGCCTTTCTGGCGTTTTGGGTGGCGGCTGGGCAGGCGCTACCTTGCCATGGGCAACCTTGTAGAGACGATCGGCGACCCGCGTCCAGGCCGGCCTATGGGTTATGGCCACAATGGTGAACCTGCCGCGCAGTCCCGAAATATTCTGCACGATTTCCGCTTCGGTTTCAGGGTCTAGAGCACTGGTAACTTCATCAAGGATGAGGACCTGGGGTTCGGTGACAAGAGCCCGCGCCAGCGAGATACGCTGGCGCTGGCCGCCCGAAAACTTGCTGCCGAGTTCGCCAACGTCGGTGTCGAGGCCCTGCGGCAGCTTGCTGACAAAATCGCCGGCACCCGCCTGCGCCAGCGCCTTGTGAACCTGCTCATCGCCAATCGCCGTGTCTCCGAGCGTGATGTTTTCCCGGACGCTGGCGTGAAACAGGCTCAACTCCTGAGGCACGTAGCCGATCACCCGGCGCCAGGCGTGCAGATCGATTTTCTCCAGCGGCGTGTCACCTATGAGAATCTGGCCCTTGTCGGGCCGATTGAGGCCGATCAGCAAGTCGATGATGGTGGTCTTGCCGGCACCGGAAGGCCCGCTGAGCACTGTAATAGCGCCCGGAGGAATCTCAAACGTGACTTTCGAAATAACCGCAGTCTTGCCATGCGAGAACGAGACGTCCTTGAAATGGCACGTTACCCCGCGAGGCGGCGCGATTTCCCCGGTGTCGACTTCCTTTTGGGACTCGGCCAGATGGATCAACTCCTCCATGCGGACGAATGCACTTTCATACTGGACGAAGAGCTGCATGTATTTCTGCAGCTTGGATGCGAGTGCCACGACCTGGATGAACACAACAGCGCTCACCATCAATTCGGGAAGCGACACGTTTGAAACTGTCGTGGCGAAGTAGACGCCGGTGCCCGCCAGGATCGCAACAAGGGCATCGCCGCCATGGGCAAGGCCTGCTTTCGAGAGCTCGCGCGTGACCATGGCGCTCTTGAGCTTGTTCAACATGCGGGAAATCGACGCCAGCATAGGCTCGTGGCGGTGCATCGATTTCAATGGTTTGATATTCGCAACCATGTCGACCATGTTGACGGTGAGCGACGCGGTGCGATCCGTCTGCTTGTAGCCGGCACGCTTGGCAGTCCGGACCAGGACATTCAACGACATGGCAACGAGGATGCTGGCGCTCAGGCCCAGCAGGGCCAGCCGCCAGTTTATTGCGGCAGCGACGACAACATATGCGGCAGCCTGAATTGCAAAGGCCACGATCTGGGCCGATGCCAGATACGCGTCTCCGGCACGGCTTGCGTCATTGCTGATCGCGTTGGCAAATCTCCCGGCGCGCTGGTCAGCAAAGTAGCTCCAGCGTGCATCGAAAATTGCCGCGATCAACCGTTTGCGAAGCAGTACGGCGACGCGCGATGCGGAAACACCGGCATAGGAAAGTGCTACAAACGACAAGATGGCCTTGGCCACCATAAAACCTACCACGAGCAATACGAGATTGCCGAGGCTCGGGGTAAGCCCGAGGCTTTCCATTATTGACGTAACGAACTGGCCCAGCTTGGAAGTTTTCCCAGCCTCGCCACCTGCGACGTTTGCGGCTACCGGCAAAAGCGAGCCTATACTGGCCGCTTCGGAAAGACCTGCCAGCAGCAGGCACAGGAGCACAAGGGCGGGGCGCGTTTCCTCCGTCCGAAAGAATATCCTTAACAATTTCCGCATTCAAACTTGCCCTGCGCCGCTCGCCGAAAGTGGCAGCTTTAGAAGCCGAATGCCCCCAATACAAGGGAAAGCGCTGCCCGTTCCCATGATCTGAGAAGGTGAATTTCCCAACGCAAACTGGTAATGGGGCGGTCATGAGTTCCGAGCGTTTCTGGGTCCTGCAGGGGTCGAAGCCTGGCGACAATGCGCAAGCGCTTCGCCTGGCGGAGGCAACAGGCATTCCATTCTCCACGCGAAAAATTGTCCTCAAACCTGGCTTTGAGCAGTCCAAGCCGCGCGTCACTGCATCACTTCACCACGTGGATCTCGCCGCATCCGACCCGATTGCATCGCCATGGCCCGAGGTTGTCCTCAGCATCGGGCGGCGGATGGCGATGGCCGCCCTGTGGATCAAGGCCCAATCTCCGGCGACACGGCTCGTGCAGATCGGACCGCCGAAGCGTCAGTCAGAGGTTTTCGATCTTATCATTGTGCCCCTGCACTACCGGGTCGCGGACGCACCCAACATTTGCCGCATCGGGCTGCCGCTGCTCGGGGTCGAGCCGGAGCGGGTCATTCGCGAGGGGAGAAAATTTGCACCGCTGCTGGCAAACCTGCCAAAGCCGCTGACCGTCTTCCTTGCCGGCGGATCGACCGGGAGCCATAGCCTTGATCCGGCAACTGCTAGTGACTTATTGCAAAGCATCCTTGCGCTGCAGAGACGCGACGGCGGGTCCGTCTACATCACAACATCACGGCGCACGCCGAAAGACAGTGCCGAGGCTTTGGCAAAAGACCTGCCGAAGGACGCTTTTCTTCACCGCTGGGCACCTGACGACTCCGATAATCCCTATCTCGGCCTTCTCGCACATGGCGATCGTTTCGTCGTCACTGGCGACAGCATATCGATGCTGATCGAAGTGGCGAGACTGGGAAAGCCGCTGGCCATCGCTTCCCTTCGGCCGGCGAACCGCACCGTTGCAAATACGCTGGCAAAGTTGAAGTTGCCGCGAGGCATTGTCTGGCGGGTTGCGCGGATTGCCGGAGAGCTTATCGAAAGAACACCGCTGGGCAGCGGGGCCGGAACCCGCGATTTCAACCTGTTGCACAAGCTCATGTACGAGAAATGTTGGGCCGTGCCGTTTGGCGAGCCGTTCGTCACACCGCTTCATCCGCCGCCCGACGATGCGGCCATCGCAGCAAACCGGTTACGCGCGCTTTTTGCTGAGCGCGAGAGCTGAACCCAAGAACACTTCCTGCGGGAAATCATCGGTGGCCCACAGCGGCTCAAGGCCATAACTCCGCATCTCTTCGACCGACCCGCGGAAATAGTCCCGGCTGGCGACATTGAGCCGGCGCCAAAGACTGGAATTCACATCGCGAAACGGTTCGAGATTGAGGAGATGGCCATTCGTAACGCGGGCGATCTCGGCAAGTGCCGCCTGCCTGACCCTTTCCATTTGCTCTATGGCCAGAACCGTGAAGACAAGATCGAAACTCCCTGTCTCAAAAGGCATCTTCGTTGCGTCGCCCTGTGTATATGCAATGCGCTTGAATGCCTCCGGATCCCTTTGTGGGAGGGGCGCATAGGTTGCGAGCTGGACCGGGAGTTGCGGCAGTTTCTGAAGCGCCAGAGATGTCTGGTGGCCTGTTTCGGTCAGTTCGAGACCGGTAAATGAAACATCCGGATACGCTCCTGCGAGAAGTGCCAAATTGATGCCATCGCCGCAACCGACTTCGAGAACACTGGCGGGCTTCAGTTTGCCAATAATCGCACCAAGAAACAGATTGCGGAAACGCGCCGACCCCGCAGCATCAACCAGGATTTTCCGGCCTTGATAAGTCCAGGGAGTAAAGCTCTGGGGGCCTGCTGAAATATCGTAACGGTCAAGCCCCGCCGACCATGCCTTGTCATACTCGTCCCGTACCTTGTCCACCGTGCGGCCGCTGACCCTGGTCCATCCGGACAAGGTTCTCCGCGCCAAGCGCTTCAGGAGGCGTTTTTTCCGCAAAGTCATTTCTTTATCGTAGCGTGCCTCGTCAGGGGCCAATTCCGCGAAGGGCCGCAAAGCATCAACGATTTGGCCGCTGTTCAAACCCAGGTCGAGTTCCTTCAGGGATTTCCATGCGATTGCGCCAGCGCCCATGCGCCCACCTGCTTCCTTGCATTGCCACAATGGGGGGAGTGGCTTATAAGCCGCCCCAATCCCCCACAGCACAGCGGATGTCAATCACGGAATGTCGGTCGGTCACAAGGTTCGCGTGATTTTGCGGCAGGCGGTAGCTGCTGCAAGCATCGTACTTCCGCGCGAGAAAAGCCTGAAGGTGGAGCGTTACCTGCGCGGCATGGAGGACTTCCGCATGATCGGGCAGTCCGACGCGGTGGTCGTCTCCTTCGGCAAGAGCGGGCGAACCTGGCTGCGCGTATTGTTGTCGCGATACTATCAGCAGCGTTACAAGCTGCCATCCAACCGGATGTTCGAGCACGATAATTTTCACGCGCTTAATTCAAGCATTCCGCGCCTGTTCTTTACCCATGACAATTACCTGAGCGACTACACAGGAAAGCCGGAGTCGCGATCACCATACGCGAATAGCAAGGTTGTGCTGCTGGCGCGCCATCCGGCCGATACCGCGATTTCGCAATACCACCAGTGGAAACATCGCATGCGCGGCCGCAAGAAGGCGATCAACGGTTATCCCGAATCAGACAGCATGTCCCTGTTCGATTTTGTTGTTGGGGAGAGTGCGGGCATCCCGAAGATCGTCCGCTTCATGAACATCTGGGCCAAAGAGCTGCAACACATCGACCAAGCCATCGTGGTGCGCTACGAATCGCTCCGCGCCCACACCGCAGGCTCGCTTGAACGGGTCTTGGACTTTCTGGGCGAAAAACCCACTGCGGATGAGCTCGCCGAATGCGTGTCGTTTGCCTCCATCGAAAACATGCGGGCCATGGAAAAATCGGCCCATTTCAAGGGCGGCGGAGACCGAATGAAGCCGGCGGATATCAACAATCCGGACAGTTACAAGGTTCGCAGGGCAAAGGCAGGCGGCTATCGGGATGATTTTAACGAGGATCAACTCCGCAAAATCGACCAAATGGTGAAGGATACGCTAGCTGGATTCTATGGCTATTCCGGCGATCCGCCGGACCGCCGCGTGGTTTGATCGGCAAGGGATAATGCGCTAGTCGAACCAATTCTGTTGAGGCCACTAAGGGAAGGGTACTGCACATGAAGCCCTGCATCTACATTCACACCAACGAAAAGCAGATCATTGGCGCGCTTGTGTCAAAGTACTCTTTCGAGCGCTTTGCCAAGGAAAAAGGTACTTTCGAAGTGAAGCTCATTCACACGAAAGACCAGAAATTTCTCGATGCGCATGAAGGAAAACACTATCTGCGCGACGGGCTGCAGCGCGAATGGAAGAACGAGGACCTGCAGTCGTTCACGGTGCTGCGGTTCATGCCGCCGGAACTGATGGGCTACAAGGGGCGCTCCGTGGTGGTCGATCCGGACGTATTCTGCGCCGCCGATGTCACGCCTCTGCTTGAGCGCGACATGGAGGGCAAGCCCCTGATGGCCAGGGTGCGCAAGGGCGGCGCAAAGGCCAATGATTTCGCCTCCAGCGTCATGCTGCTCGACAACTCCAAACTGAAGCATTGGAAGGTGGAAAAGAACTTCGAGGAGATGTTCCAGGGCAAGCGAGACTATATGGACTGGATCTCGCTCAGGCTTGAGCCGCAGGGTGCGATTGGCGTTCTGGAACCGACATGGAACGACTTCGACCGCCTTGAACCCGATACGCGCCTCATCCATAACACGCACCGCAATACCCAGCCGTGGAAGACGGGCCTTCCTGTCGATTACCGGCCACCGCAGAAGAAGGGCTCCCTCAAGCCCGCCAATATCTGGCACCGCGTGCGCAGCAACCTATTTGGCGAGTACGCACTGCTCGGGCACTACAAAAAGCATCCGGATGCCAAGCAGGAGCGATTCTTCTTCGCGCTTCTCAAGGAGTGTTACGAAAAGGGCATCGTGACCCGCGCCATGATCGATGAACAAATGCGACATAACTACGTCCGGCACGACGCCATGGACGTGATCGCCAAAACCCCAACGCTTGACGAGCGGCCGCTTTTCGCGGCCTGAGATGGTTCCTGGCCAGGGTGGCGCCTTAAACTATCGCCCGGATATTGACGGTCTCAGGGCCGTCGCCGTTGTCCCCGTGGTTTTGTACCATGCAGGGTTCACGGCGCTTGGCGGCGGATATGTCGGCGTGGATGTGTTCTTCGTCATATCCGGCTATCTGATCACATCTCTGCTTCTCGGCGATATACGGCGCGGCGAATTCAGCATTCTGAAGTTCTACGAGCGGCGCATCCGGCGGATTTTTCCGGCGCTGTTTGCCGTCATTGCGGTAAGTGCCGTGGCCGCCTGCTTCCTGTTCATGCCGGACGAACTGGCTTATTTCGCCAGAAGCGCTGCCGCGACGGCCCTGTTCGCCTCCAACATACAGTTTTGGGACGAGAGCGGCTACTTTGATGCCGAAGCGCAAATCAAGCCATTGCTCCACACGTGGTCTTTGGCCGTTGAAGAACAGTTCTATATCCTGTTTCCGTTGTTGCTTGCAGCACTGGCAAGGCTACACACACAGAAACTTGCCTGGGTTCTTGGCGTTTTATGGCTGCTTTCATTCATTGCGAGTCTGTGGGCGCAGCAGTATGCGCCGGTCTTCAATTTTTTCTGGTCGCCGCCACGATTTTGGGAACTGCTCACCGGCTCCCTCTTGGCGACCGGTGCGTTGCCCTTGCTTTCGGCAGCCGGCAGCAGGAGACTGGTCGTTGCCGGGCTAGCATTGATTGCCTTCGCCGTTTTCTACTATGACGAGAGCACGCCATTTCCAGGGTTTGCGGCTTTGCTACCCTGCCTCGGCTCGGCATTTGTCATTCACGGCGGAGCCGGGCCCGGACCAGCCAACAGATTGCTGACTTTCCGGCCAGTTGTCTGGATTGGGTTGATTTCCTACTCGCTTTACCTCTGGCACTGGCCAATCATCGTGTTTGTGCGCAATTGGCTGGGCGGAGATGTTTCACTGCTCGTGGCGTCGGCAATCGTCACGTTGGCGACGCTCGTCGCATATCTGTCATGGCGATGGATCGAACAGCCCTTTCGCGGAAAACGTGTCTTGAAGAGCCGGAAGAGTGTTCTTGCCTTTGCGGGCGGTGCCATGTTGACGGCAGTATGCCTTGGCTTGAGCATCAATGCACTAAACGGCCTGCCATCACGGCTTCCAGTTCAGGCACGTGAAATTTATGCCGCAAAGCAAGATCTTGGACCTTTCCACTCGCCTCACTGTTTTATAAGCCAAGACGATCCCGCGTGGCCCCATGATATCGGCATGGCGGAAGTCTGCCGATTGGGCAAAATCGGGCAAGTCGGAGTGGACTTCGTTGTCTGGGGTGATTCCCATGCCCCAGCCATCGCACCGGGGATTGATCTCGTGGCCCGGAAACACAACCGCTCTGGCGTGCTGCTGGCGCGCGCGACGTGTCCGCCACTGCTGCAGTTCGAACGGGGACGCGGAAAGCAGCAGCAAATAGACCGCTGTGTGGACAACAATGCAGCGGTCATGCGCTTCATCGCGAGCCAGCACGTGCCGGTAGTCTTTCTCGTCGGTCGCTGGCCAAAGTATGTGCATCGCGCGGAGTTTGGCAATGAGGGTGTCTTCTACGATCCAGGCGACCGGGTGGTGCTCGACAATTTTTCCCGGCAACTGACCGCCAGCCTCGATATCACATTGAACGAACTGACGCGTGCCGGGGCGAGTTCTGTTCTGGTCATGGACGTTCCAGAAATGGGCTATGACGTTCCCGAGGCTTTGGCCAAGGCTAGCATGAGGGGCGACAGCATGGAGATCGCGCCGCCACGCGAAATAGTCCGGCAGCGGCAGGCTTTGGCCCTGTCCACGCTGAAGCTAGCCGCAAAGAACCACCACGCAGTTCTTATCGACCCCACGCCGCTGATTTGCGACAATCTCATGTGCCGGGTCAGGGATGGAAATACCGTGCTCTACGCCGATGAGGACCATCTGAGCGAATCCGGAAGCCTGCTGATGGCGCCGGCCTTTGAAGCATTTTTCGCTTCCTGGCATCGGGCCGACTAGCGAGCAGCAGCCGCTTGCTTGATTTCATTGGCAATTCGGAGCAAAAGACGAACCGCAGACACGAGGCACTTAAGCTCACCATGAAGAATACCGTTTTCATCCATACCAACGGCAAGCAGCTGGCGGGTGCCATTGTCTCGGCGCATTCACTCAAGAGAAACTCGAAGACCCCCGAAGCCTTCGATGTCAGGATTATCCAGCAGGAAGACTTCGCGTTCTTTCAGGAGTTCGAGGGCCGAAAATTCAAGCGCTCAGGCGGCTGGCGGACCTGGAAAAACGATGACCTCCAATCCTTCACCCCGACGCGATTTCTGCCACCCGAACTGATGAAGTATCAAGGCCGTGCCGTTGTCATCGACCCGGATGTTTTCGCCGTCGGCGATGTCAATGAACTGCTCACGCGCGACATGGCCGGCAAGGCCATCATGGCCAAGCGCCGCGCCGGCCACAATGGCCGCGACGACTACATCGCTTCCAGTGTCATGCTGCTGGACTGCGCCAAGCTCAAACACTGGAACGTGCGCAAGCAATTCGAGGACATGTTCGAAGGCCAGCTCGACTACGATGACTGGATCGTGCTGGCCAATGAACCAAAGGGAACCATCGGCTTTCTCGACGAAGAGTGGAACGATTTCGACAGGCTGACGCCCAAAACCAAGCTCATCCACAATACCAAGCGCCGGACACAGCCGTGGAAGACCGGACTGCCGATCGATTTCACCAACCGCATTCCTTTGATTTCCAAGCTGTTGCCGGAAAACGGGATCAAACTCTGGGGCAAATACAAGAAGCACCCGGACCCGCGGCAGGAGGCGTTGTTCTTTGCCTTGCTGAAGGAATGCCTCGATTCAGGCCAGATCAGCGAAAAGCAGCTTCGCGACGAAATGCGGGCCAATCACATCCGCCACGATGCGCTGGAAATGGCGCAAAAGGCGCCGGCCCTCGATGCAGTACTCAACACTGTGAATCTGGCCGCCTGACGCGGCAAATTTCGCACTGTTCAGGAAAATGGTACCGCTGACCCGGCTCGAACGGGTGACCCCTAGATCCACAATCTAGTGCTCTAACCAACTGAGCTACAGCGGCATACGCGCGATGCCGGCGCAAACTAGTCGCAAGCCGTGGCGACTTCAAGCCTGACCGTCACGATGCCATAAAGAAAGGCCCGTCCGGAGACGGGCCTGTTTTAGGCATGCGGCGGCGGGAGGGCCTACCGCGCCTCAGAAATTCAATCAGGCGGCAAAGTTCTTGCCGAAGCTTCCCCATGTGCGATTCATGCCTTCCTGCACGGGCTTTGCCGTCTCCTTGGCGAGGAGCACGAAAAGCTCATTCATTTCAGAGACCTGCTTTGAATAGAGATCCATCTGGCTCTTCACGAACTGCTGGTTGAGCGCGAAAAGATCGGCCGGCGCCTGCACGGCAACAGCCTGGCGGGCGAAGGAAAACACCGTGTTGACGTTTGACTGGGCGATTTCCATGGCCTTGAGCTGAAGGTCGGCGGCGCGGGTCTTGAAGGCGCTGGCGGCGGCATCGAAAGCCTGAACGTTCTCGTGGGCAACTTCGCCTGCCTTGTTGAACACGGCTTCCGCCTGATCAAAGGACTTGGTTGCGATTTCGGCAGCCACGTTGGTCACGTCGGCTTCCATTTCAGTCTTGGTCTTCTTGCTCATTCCCATCTCCTTAAGTGTCTTGATGGGCTCAATATAAGTGGAGATTTTGTGCAATGCAACATAATTTTGCATCGCACAAATTTCGCGCAGAGAGAATGGGTTAAGGAAAGGTGGACGAGTTGTCTCAAATTTGGCAAAGATTTGAAAAATAAGCTCATACCCGGTTTGCTGCGTTGCCCTCCGGGAAGAAAATAATCTTGGATTCCGGGCCTGCATTTTGAGCCATACACCGACACTTGAGGACGTACGCCTGTTGTCCGATCCTGCCTGGCTGTGGGATTGGCAGGCTGGGCGGATTGTATGGGCCAATCCGGCCGGGCTTGGCTTTTTCGGATGCGAGACGCTTTTCGATCTGATCGACCGGCCGTTTGATCTGGCCGAGCCGGGGGTGGAACGCATTGCAGAATTCGGCCGCAGCCTCCGACGGGGCCAGACGCAGGCCGGCCAGCTTGTGTTTCCCTCCACCGGCCGGGCGGAGCCAATTGCGGTTTTGTGTCACGTGCACGCCCTGTCTGACGGGCGGCCTGGCCTCCTCGTCATCTCCACTGCCACATCCGCCAAGCACGGTGCGGCGACCGAAACCCTGGCGCAGGCCTTTGATTCCATGCCAGGTGCCGCCGTGATTGTGGCGAAGGACGGAACCGTGCTTCACGGCAATCAGGCTGCCATGCAGATGCTCGGGATTCATGCCCCAAGCCTGGCGCGCGACCTGCTTGGGCGGGCTGAAGCCGCGGGCACGGTCAGCGCCGTAAAACCAGTCGAAACACGGCTTGGAACGCGCGATCTCCGCGTCACCGTGCGGCTCCTGACGCAGCCTTCGGCCGGTTATGCCGTCATCATGGCCGATGACGTCACGGAGCGCCGGTCCCTTGAGAAACAACTGGCGGCGACACCGGGCAATGCAATGCCCACTGAAGCCAATCTGAGCCCCAAGGAAGCCGATGCTTTCATGGCCATCGGCAAAGCCCTGCGCGGCGAGGAACCCGCCCCACGGCCCCGTCAGGCCGTAGCACTTCCAGACTTCATCCGGAAGCGGCTGGACGCGGTGCCGGGTGCGAACCTCATCGTCCGCAAGGGTCAGCTTGACTATGTCACCCCGGCGGCCGCTTCGCTTCTCGGCTTCGCGGATCCCGAGGAAGCGCTTGCCGCGCCGGAACTCGCAGAGGCGGTAACGAAGCTGCGGTCCGATGCCATGGCGACGGAACTGCCCTGCGCCGATGGCACGACGCTCGATCTCGCCGTCGAAAACAGCCTTATCGCCTGGCGCGATGGACCTGCACGGCAAGTCAAGCTGACCAGAATGGAGAAAACCGCCCAGGCAGTTCCTGACATCGCAAAAGTGCTGCCGGTTGCGGAGGCGGCCCTGCCACACCTACCTGTGCCGGAGTATTTGCCGGGTTCCGACGGTTCAGTTCCGTCCTTGGCGGAGACTGAAGTTTCCGTTTTACCTGAAGCGGCCCGGGCCAAATCTGTCCAGCAGGACTATGAGCCTGTAGTGGCGGATGCCGAACTACGGGCTATTCTCGATACGGCAACCGATGGCATCATCACGCTCGACAGCGACGGCCGGATCAGGACCTTCAGTGCCGGCGCCGAGGCCATTTTCGGGTATCGCAATGCCGAGGTGAAGCAGCGCCCATTGGCTGAACTCATGACCCAGGAAAGCCGCAGGACGGTTCGCGAATACCTTGCAGCGCTGCAGGGGCCGGGCCTTGCCTCCGTCTTTAATGACGGACGGGAAGTCACGGCCGTGGTCAAGCAGGGTGGCGAGGTTCCGATGTTTCTCACCATCGGAAAGCTGCAGCAGGCCAAGCCCGGCCAGGCAGCGTTCTGCGCCGTGATGCGTGACATCACGCAGTGGAAAAAGACCGAGGAAGAGCTGCGCCGGGCACGCGACGAGGCCGAGCAATCGAGCCGGCTCAAGTCGGAATTCCTTGCCAATGTCAGCCATGAACTGCGCACACCGCTCAATGCCATCATCGGCTTTTCCGAGATGATGCGGCTGCAGAGTTTTGGCCAGATCGAAAACGAGCGTTACCGCAGCTATGTCAACGATATCCATTCGAGCGGCTCGCACCTGCTGTCGCTGATCAACGACCTGCTGGACCTTTCAAAGGTCGAGTCCGGAAAGCTCGAGTTGAACTTCACTTCGGTAGGCTTGAGCGAAGTGGCCGATCATGCCTTCAAGATGGTGCAGGACCAGGCCACGCAGGGACGCGTGCTGTTGCGCAAGAACATTCCGGCGGACTTGCCCAATGTGGTCGCCGACCTTCGCTCCATGCGGCAGATCATGATCAATATCCTGTCCAATGCGGTGAAATTCACCGATCCCGGCGGCCAGGTCATTGTCTCCGCCACGCTCACCGAGCAGGGCGAACTCAAGCTCAGGGTCAAGGATACCGGGGTCGGCATGAGCGAGGATGCGCTGAAGCGCGCGCTGGAACCCTTCCGCCGTGTCGCCACCGAGGGCCGCGAAGTGGAAGGCACGGGGCTTGGACTGCCGTTGACAAAGGCGCTGGCCGAGGCCAACCGTACCCACTTCGAGATCGCCAGCGAGCCGGGCAAGGGTACAACCGTGGAAATCACCTTCCCGACAACACGCGTGCTGGCGGCCTGATCTTTCGGGTAAGACTCCGCCGTGAACATTTCCCTGTCATCTGCCCGCACGCGCGAAACCTCATGGCGCCAGCGCCTGATCTCGCTGGGCGCCCTGGCGCTGAGCCTGGCCCTGGCGCTCCCTGTGCTCACAATAATTTACCTTGCCCTCACACCGACCGAGAACATCTGGCCACATCTCTTCACGACCGTGCTTCCGGGCTATGTCTGGCGCACGGTCGCATTGATGACCGGCGTTGGTGCGCTGACCTTCGTCATCGGAGCGGGCACGGCCTGGCTGGTGACAGCCTACGCGTTTCCGCTCCGCCGGGTCTTTCAATGGGCCCTGCTCGTACCGCTGGCGACGCCGACCTACATTATCGCATACACATATGTCGATTTTCTCGCGTACTCCGGCCCACTGCAAACACAGCTTCGCGCGTTGGCCGGCTGGCACACTCCCGCCGACTACTGGTTTCCGGAAATTCGTTCGCTCGGCGGTTCCATCGTCATTCTCTCGATGGTGCTTTATCCTTATGTGTTCCTTACAGCGCGCGCGAGTTTCATCCGGCAATCGCCAGCCCATCTCGAGGTTGCGCGCACGCTTGGCCAAACGGCCTGGGGCGCCTTCTTCCGGGTCGGACTGCCCATGGCACGTCCCGCACTCGCGGTCGGCATCAGCCTTGCCATGATGGAGTGCCTCAACGATATCGGTGCTGCTGGATTTTTCGGCGTCCGCACACTGTCGCTGGGCGTCTACACAACATGGCTGGCACAGGGAAACCTGGGCGGTGCCTCGCAGATCGCACTGGTGATGCTGGTTTTCGTGTTCGCCCTGCTTTGGATCGAGCGGCAGGGACGGCGGCACCAGACCTTTGCGCCCTCCGCCCAGCGGCATCGGCCGATGCAGCGCAAGCGGCTTGAAGGCTGGCGCGGCGCCGCGGCGACAGTTGCCTGTGTCCTGCCCATCCTTCTCGGTTTCATCATTCCCGCCATCATCCTCATTGGCTTTGCTTCGCGGCGGCTGGCGGCGTCCGCCTCACTGGATTTCCTGAGGGCTGCCTCGAACTCCCTCATATTGTCGGCGGTCGCGGCAGTGGTGGCCGTTATCCTTGGACTATGCCTCGCCTATGCCAACCGGATTTCGCGGAGCCGGACGGCGAGACTGGCTATCCGGCTTTCCAGCGTCGGCTATGCCGTACCCGGCACCGTGCTCGGGATCGGATTGCTGATTCCCTTTGCCGCGTTCGACAACGCATTTGACGCGGTGATGCGGGAGCAATTCGGCATCTCAACCGGGCTGTTGCTGTCGGGAACGATCATCGCCGTCACCTCGGCCTATGTGGTGCGGTTTCTTGCGATTTCCTTCGGCTCGCTGGAAAGCGGGCTGCACAAGGTGACGCCCAATCTCGCCTCCGCCGCCCGGACCCTTGGCCGGGGACCGCTGCAAGCCCTGCGGGAGGTTCATCTGCCGCTGTTGCGGCCGGCCATCGTATCGGCGGCACTGCTGGTCTTCGTCGACTGCATGAAGGAACTGCCGGCGACGCTGATCCTGCGTCCGTTTGATTTCGAAACGCTGGCAACGACGGTTTTCACCCTTGCCTCTCTCGACCAACTGGAAGAGAGCGCGCTTCCAGCCCTGACAATTGTAGCGGCAGGCCTTATTCCCGTGATCCTGCTGTCGCGGACATTCAGGGACCGAAAGACCGGCTGATCACTCCCGGCTCAAACTTTGACGGTCTTGCCCGATTCCATCGAACGGACGGCGGCATCGGCGAGTTCAAGGGCCTTCAGACCGTCATCGCCGCTGGGCGAAATCGCTCCACCCCTGGTCAGGGAGTCAATGAATTTCAATTGCTCGAGACGATAGGCAGCACTGTAGCGCTCCATGAAGAAATTCAGCAGCGGGTCGATCAGGCGGCCGGTTTCATTCCACAGTTCAACGGTACTATTGTGAACGTTGGTGGCGCTCACCATGCCCTTGGACCCGTGCACTTCGATGCGCTGGTCATAGCCATAGGTGGCGCGGCGGGAATTGGTGATCACGGCGATCTTTCCAGACGCCGTCTTCAAGGTCGCGGCCGCCGTATCGACATCGCCGGCCTTGCCGATTTCCTTGTCGACCAGGACCGAGCCATGCGCCGTGACCTCAACCACCTCTTCGCCAAGGAGAAATCGCGCCATGTCAAAATCGTGGATCATCATGTCACGGAAGATGCCGCCCGAGCGTTTGATATAGGCGACCGGCGGGGGCCCTGGATCACGCGAAGTGATCTGCACAAGCTCCACCTCGCCAATTTTTCCGGCATCGATGCGGGCACGCGCTTCGGCGAAATTGGGATCAAAACGGCGGTTGAACCCGATCATCAGCTTGGCGCCGGTGTCCTTGACCACCTTCAGACAGTCCCGCACCCGCTTCACGTCAAGATCAATCGGCTTTTCACAGAAAATGGCCTTGCCGGCGCGGGCGGCCTGCTCGATCTGCTCGGCGTGAAGATCAGTCGGCGTGCAGATCAGGACGGCGTCAATCGCCTTGTCCTTCATGATCTCCTCGACGGTGGCGCGGCGCGCGCCCGTCAGATCGCAGACGCGCTTTGCGGCGTCATCGACAGGATCGAAGACCGCGGCAATCCTTGCTCCCGGTATTGCTGAAATCGCAACTGCATGCGTCCAGCCAATGCGTCCTGCACCCAAAAGCCCGATGTTCGTCGTCATGCGTTGTTCCCCATTTTTGTCCCGCTGCCGGATCGGACGCTTCTGTTGCCGAGCCGGCACGCATTTGCAAGCGCGAACTAGGCCACAGTCGCAGGGGTGGCCCAGATTCTTGCAAAGTCTCTCAGATCAAAACAATAAGCGGCTGAAAGCTGTTTCAACGGCTTGCCATCAGGTTTTCAGGACTTCCAGGTCCCGGAACAATTCCAGCGCTTCGGGATTGGCCAGTGCTTCGCGATTTTTTACTTGGCGGCCATGGACAATGTCGCGCACGGCGAGTTCGGTGATCTTGCCGGACTTGGTGCGTGGAATGTCGGCGACGGCCACGATCCTGGCGGGCACATGGCGGGGCGACGCGCCTTCGCGGATCTGCTTGCGGATGCGCTTTTCCAGTTCAGCATCAAGTGCCGCATCGGGCCTGAGACGGACGAACAGCACAATCCGCACGTCATTGTCCCACTCCTGGCCGATGGCAAGCGCCTCGATCACTTCGCCAATGCGCTCGACCTGGGCATAAATTTCCGCCGTGCCGATACGAACGCCGCCTGGATTGAGGGTCGCATCCGACCGGCCGTGAATGACGATGCCGCCATGTGCGGTCCATTCAGCGAAATCGCCGTGGCACCAGATGCCCGGAAAGCGCTCAAAATAGGCGCTTCGGTATTTCCTTCCATCGGGATCGTTCCAGAACATCACAGGCATGGATGGAAAGGGCTGGGTGCAGACGAGTTCCCCTTTGTCTTTGGTTGCATTGCCCTCATCGTCATAAATGTCGACGGCCATGCCAAGCACTGGCCCCTGGATCTCGCCCCGCCAGACCGGGGAAAGCGGATTACCTGCCACGAAGCACCCGCAGATATCGGTGCCCCCCGATATGGATGCCAGATGGACATCGCGCTTCACCGCCTCGTAGACGAAGTCGAAGCTCTCAGCGGCCAGCGGCGAACCGGTCGAGAGCATGGTACGGAGCGGTACCAGGGCATGCGTATCCTTTGGCTGCCAGCCGGTCTTCTTCACGGCGTCGATATATTTTGCCGAGGTCCCGAGTATCGTCATACCCTCCTCTTCGGCATAGTCAAACAGCGCCCGTTCGTTTGGGTAAAATGGCGAACCGTCATAAAGCAGGAGTGTTGCGCCCGCCGACAGGCCGCTGACCAGCCAGTTCCACATCATCCAGCCGCAGGTGGAGAAATAGAAAAACCGGTCGGCTTCCTTCAGATCGATCTGCAACAGCAATTCGCTGGCATGCTTGAGGAGGATACCGCCGGTTCCATGCACAATGCACTTTGGAATGCCTGTAGTTCCGGACGAGTAGAGAATATAGAGCGGATGATCGAACGGCACGGGAGTGAACGTCACCGGCCCTTCGGCCTCGCTGGCGATGAAGGAAGCGAAAGACTGAGCCTTGGGCAAAGTGGCGGCCACCGCTTCCGCCTGATCCACATAGTTCACGATGAGGGTACTCTCGACGGATGGCAGGCTCTCAAGCACGGCCCGCAATTTGTCGCCCATCATGTGGGCCTTGCCGTTGTAGTAGTACCCATCACATGAAAGGAGGATGCGGGGTTCAATCTGGCCAAACCGGTCGAGAATGCCGCGCTCACCGAAATCCGGCGAGCAGGACGACCAAATAGCGCCAATTGATGAAACGGCAAGAAGCCCGATAATGGCTTCCGGCATGTTGGGCATGATGGCACAAACCCGGTCGCCCATGCCGATACCGGCGCGCGTGAGCGCCTTTTGCAGCTTCGAGACCGCGGCGTTCAGTTCGCGCCAACTCATGCGGCGGCGCACCTTGTCTTCTCCACGGAAAACCAACGCCGTCGAATCGTCCCCTTTCACCAGCATGGTTTCGGCATAGTTCAACCGTGCTTCCGGAAAGAACCGGGCGCCGGGCATGAGCGAGGGATCGTCGAGAACGATCGACCCGCGCGCCTGAGCATTGATCCCGGCGAAGTCCCAAACCGCCGTCCAGAATTTTTCGGGCTGGTCAATGGAGAAGGCATGAACATCAGCGTAGGCCGCCAGGCTGAGGCCGTGGGATTGGTTCAGACCGGCGATAAAACAGGCAAGATTGGTTTGATGCTGGCGGGAGGCGGAGGGCGTCCAAAGCGGGATATCGGTCATAATTGTCCCAAAAACGTGGTTTCTGTGGCGGCGGACAGCGTCCAGGGTCCTGGCCATACCGGCAAGACCAAATCATGGCCAGATGAATGCCGTTTTGCCACAGATCGGCCTTGTGTTCGCGGCTAATGATTGCTCAAAGGCGGCAACGGAGACACGATTGCGAACTTTAGTGATTCTGGGCGGCGCACTTATCGCCCTGGCTGCGGTGCTTGCGGGGGGCAGTTATGCCCTTCTCAAGCCAGAAGCCATCGCCGCCAATCTCGTTCACGCGATCAAGGATCAATCGGGCTACACACTCAACATCGGTGGCGCGCCAGAGTTCCTGCTGTGGCCGACGCCTGCGGTTACGCTCAAGAATGTTAGCCTTGAGGGGGGCAAATCCGATGCCGGCTCGGCCACGCTGAGTGCCGAGAAGCTGGTCATTGTCACTGACTTTGGCGCACTCTTTTCCGGCGCTTTCCGGCCAACATCGCTGGAAGCCTCGGGGGTGAAGGTCAATCTGCTGATCGACGGAAAGGGCAAGGCCAGCTGGCCGGCAAAGTCACCGCACCTGCCAGTTCCCCTGAAAATCATCAATGGCAGCGTCGCCTTCCTCGACGAACGTTCCGGATCGAGTTTCAGGGCTTCCGGACTTGAAGGTGTGGTCTCCTCTGGTTCCTCGGACGAGGACCTGCACAGTTACGGGCAGTTCGTCTGGCGGAAACAGCCGGTCCGCTACACACTTCAGCTCAAATCGCTGGCACGGCTGATGGAGGACGGCTCACCGGTTTCGGCAACGGCCAACGGACCGCTGGTCGACTTCTATTTCGATGGAAGGGCTGGTTTTTCCAAAAGTCTTGCCCTTGCTGGCCAGGCGAGCATCAATTCCGACGATTTTCGCGGCCTGTCGCGCTGGCTGGGATTTGGCCTCGGACCGGGTAACGGGCTGTCATCCTTCATGATGTCGGGGGCAATCGACTCGCGTGGCGCAAAGGCAGTTCTCACCCACAGCACTATTTCACTCGACGAGACGACCGCCAAGGGTTCACTCAGCCTCGATCTTACGGGCCGCATTCCAATGATCTCCGGCTCGCTGAACGCGGACCAGATCGATCTTTCAACCTATATCGGGGAAGCCGACAAGCCAATTACGCAGTGGTCGATAAAGCCCTTGTCCTTCGCCACGCTTGGCAGCTTCAATACCGCCCTTGACGTCCATGCCGACGTGGCGACCTACGGCGACCTGGAATTCCGCAATATCACATCGCGCGTCACCCAGCTTGACGGAAATTTCGAAGCCTCGATCCCGCAAATGACGATTGGCGGCAACAAGGCTTCGGCGCGCGTCAGCCTCAGTGACGCGGCAAAGCTGCCGGTGATTTCGGTCAATTTCACGGGAGAGAAGATCGACGCGCAAGCATTCTTCGAGAGTCTCCTTGGCTTCTCGGCAATCAAGGGACGGGCGACGGTATCGGCCGTCTTGAGCGGTTCGGGAAAATCCCAGGCCGAGATCATCTCGACGCTCAAGGGGACAGCATCCATCACCATGGCGGACGGAAGTTTCGAGCAGGTCGATCCCGGCGCCCTGCTCAAGCAGGTGTCGACCCGCATTGTCGAAGGCTGGCACGGGGAAAGCTCGGCGCGCTTCACCGATCTTGGCGCTTCGTTTGCGGTCCAGGACGGCATTGCCACAATCAGCGCGATGTCATATTCCGAAGGCCCGCTTAGCATGACGATCAAAGGCGAGGCCGATGTGCTGCGGCGCGCCGTCAATCTCCGAGTGGAGCCGCGATATACGGAAACGGGCGGCAAGACTGCTGCCTGGCCCGTTCAAGTTGCCATAACGGGGCCCTGGGAAAAACCAAAACTGTTTCCCGATATTGCCGGACTTGCCGCCAATCCGGCCGAAGGTTTTCAAAAACTCAAGACCATGGCGTTTCCGGTCTTGCCAAACCTGACCAAAAACTGAACGATTGCTGGCATGATCCGGGTCCAACGAGAAGCCTTCGATGCAGGAGCCGAGTTCAGGGCATTAAAGGCAGGCAGGACCGATATCGGCGGGACTGTCATGTTCGTGGGTACGGTGCGCGATCTTTCGGATGGTGCTGATGTTGGTGCAATGACGCTTGAGCACTATCCCGGCATGACAGATCAGGCACTGGCAGAAATCGAAGCCGAGGCGCGGTCGCGCTGGCCACTTCAGGACATCCTGATCGTTCATCGCCACGGGCGGCTGGAACCCGGTGACGACATCGTGCTGGTGATCGCAGCATCGGCGCACCGTGAAGCAGCATTCGAGGCGTGCCATTTCCTCATCGACTGGCTGAAAACCAAAGCGCCATTCTGGAAGCTGGAAGAAGGCCATGAAGGGACCCGCTGGGTCGAAGCCAAGGATAGCGACGATAATGCCGCCGCGCGATGGTCCATACCTGACTGATGGCGC
>JANMMJ010000050.1:0-10424 GCA_031373255.1 Hyphomicrobiales bacterium | reverse complement strand
GGTGACGGCATTCGGGCGGCTCGGCCACTGGTTCGCCAGCGAAGACGTGTTCGGCATCGTGCCGGACATGATCGTTTCGGCAAAGGGCTTGACATCAGGCTATCTGCCGCTTGGCGCCACGATCTTCTCGGACGAGGTCTACGAGGCGATCAGCCAGCCGGGGCCGGATGTGTGGTTCGCCCATGGCTTCACCTATTCGGGCCATCCGGTGTGCTGTGCGGTGGCGCTCAAGAACATCGAGATCATCGAGCGCGAGAACCTGCTCGATCATGTCAAGACGGTCGGCGATCACTTCGAAAGGCGGCTCAAGGAACTTGAGTCACTGCGTCTCGTTGGAAACGTGCGCGGAAAGCGTCTGATGATGTGCGTCGAGTATGTGGGCGACAAGGCCACCAAGGCGCATCTTCCCGACGAGATCAACATCTCGAAGCGCATCTCGAACCTGTGCGAGAACAAGGGTCTGCTGGTGCGCCCGCTCGGCCACCTCGACGTGATGTCGCCGCCGCTCACACTGTCGATCAAGGAAGCGGATTTCCTGGTCGATACGCTGCATGACGCGATCGAGGAAACGACGCATGACCTGACGCGGGAAGGGCTGCTGCCCGCCATTCGTCCGATCCAGCACGGCGGCAACTGAAACCAAGCGGGGTTGATGGATGCACCCATCGATCCTGCTGATTTTCAGGCAGGCCTGCCGAGGCCCGCCAGAATTCTCGCGGTATCATCGACGAGTTGGCGCACAAGTTCTGCGGCCGGCATTTCCCGGTTGAGTGCTGCGGCCTGACCATAGAGGTGGAACGACACCTCGCCGGCCTTTGCCTCCTGCAAGAGCGGTTCGGTTAGCGCATAGAGAGAGGGAAAGCCCGGCAGCGCCTGCCTCTGGCTTTCCATCGCAACGGTGTAGCTGCTGCGCACCGCCCGCGCGGCCCGGCCGGAGACGGCATCGGTCAGGATCGTGTCGGTGTCTCCGGCATGGCGCAGCATTTCGCGCCGTGCCGCGTCGGTCGCGGCTTCGGGGCAGGAGAGGAAGGCTGTCCCCATCTGCACGCCGCTGGCGCCAAGCGCCAGTGCGGCGGCAATGCCCCGCCCATCGCCAATGCCTCCTGCCGCAATCACCGGCACGTCCACGGCATCGACGACCTGCGGAACCAAGGCAAATGTACCGATACCATCGGCTGGCGCCACGGGCTGGTGCGAACCGCGATGACCGCCCGCCTCGCGGCCCTGGGCAATGATGGCGTCAACACCAGCGCGCGCCAGGGCCTGCGCTTCGGCGACTGACGTTGCCGTGCTCAGCAGCACAATCCCTGCCTGCTTGAGGGCGGCAATGGCGCGGCCGTCAGGAATGCCGAAATGAAAACTCACGACCGGTGGGCGGAGGTCGAGCACGAGGGCGAGTTTCGCTGCATCGAAACCGGCCCTTAACGCGGGCGGAGTTTCGGGCGGCGCGCCGAGGCCAAGTTTCTCGTACCAGGGCATGAGCCGCTGACGGGCGCTATCCCAGGTTTCGGCGCTGGGTTCGGGGGCCGGATGAATGAAGAAGTTCAGGTTGAACGGCAGGTTGGTTCCGGCGCGCATTGTGGCGGCGGTTTTGCGTATCTGCTGCTCCGGCATTTCAGCGCTACCCAGCGAGCCGAGGCCGCCCGCGTTGCACACGGCGATGGCCAGTTCCGGGGTTGCCGGTCCAACCATCGGAGCCTGAATGATGGGATGCTCGATTCCGAGCAGGGTACACAGCCGGCGGTCGGGCCACATTGGGAGGAAGCCTTTCGGCCCCGAGTATGGAGAGGCTTCCGGAGCTTTGCAATCGCTAACGCCCGACTCAGCGCGCGGGAGACATCCGGTCGAGGGCGAGGACCTGCTGGATCATGCGCGGATCGTCGGAGACAAGTTCGAGGGGGGTATCGAAGCTGTCGAAGCGATGGGTGTTGTAGGCCACGTGGCCTGAAAGCGGCTGGTGGTGGGCATCATGGAGCTGTTCCGTGAGCTTGTGGATATTGGCCCGCGAGGCCGCGGCGAATGTCTTGTGCTGCGGCCCGTGCGGCAATCCGGCGTGGCTCTGCCAGCGCTGGCGCTCGCGTTCTAGAAAACGGATTTCCTGGTGAATGCGCTTGGTGAAGCTGTCGAAGTAGACGCGCATCACCTGGCGCAGCAGGGCGTGCTGGCGGCAGAAGATCCGGTAGAGCACGGCGGGGGTGCTGCGGCTGGTCATTTAGATCTCCGTTCCGGCCATCCGCACTGGCGCGCAGCGGAAGCGGCCGACGCGGTACTGGGGGTGATAATTGGTCCATTGCGCCATCTCGGACTGGCCATAGAGGGAGCATTCCATAAGGCTGACTTGCTGGGCCTCGTAGGTGAGGTGCACTTCCTTGCAGTCGGCCGGGGAAGCGATGAGGCAGGCGGAAAATACGAGTTCGATCATGGGTCGGCTCCTTTGCCGGTCCAACCGACGGCTGATGGAAATGGCCCGTGGCCGCCGTGATCGATCTATTCCAGGGCCCTCGCGTTCCATCGCCGGATTGGGCCACATTGAGAAGCATGATGACAGAAACAAACTGAGATAGATTTAAGCAGACCGCTCCGATCTGTCCGTACACAGAAAGACTTTGTAAGGCATTCAGATGCGGATGAGGTAGACGTCCTCGGGCCCGTCGCGCTCGTCGATGTGGCTGCCGATCTTCTCGGCGGTGAGCTTGCGGGCAAGCGCCAGCGAGGCCTGGTTATTGGGCGAAATCGACACGACAACGCTGTCTACGCCATGGATCTTGGCCCAGCGGTTGAAGCCAGTGATGGCCTCCAGCGCATGGCCCTGGCCGCGCCACGGCTCGAACAGCATGTAGCCGATCTCGACACCGTTGGGCGCCTTGCCCTCCATGAACACCGGGTCCGGGGTGCCATGGCAATTGATGTAGCCGATCATTTCGCCGGTTTCTTTCAACGCGATGGCGCGCACCGACCAGGGGCCATAGGCGGGGTCTTTCTGCCACTGGTCGAAGCGGAGCTGGGCCACCCAGCTTTCGCCAATCCAGGCCGGTGGCACGATGAGCTGCACATGCTGGGCGACGGTGTCGAGGTCGCCGCTCACCGTGGCCTGGAGCGCTTCCAGCGGGATGACGCGGAGCAGCAGGCGATTGGTTTCGATATCGATGTTCATAGCGCCGCCTTGAGCCGGGGGGCGAGGTCGCCGCCGGTCCCTGCCTCGACGCCCGAAAGATCGAGCCAGCGCGCCATAAGCCGGAGCTCGTTCGCCAGGGCGGTTGCGGTGGCGCCCGGTTCGGCATGGGCTTCGGCATAAGCGGCATTGGCGCGCAGCACGCCCGCCTGACGGTCGGCCTTGAGGCAGACGCGTGCCGCCATGCGCTCGCCCATCAAAAAGGGCAGCACGTAGTAGCCGTATTTGCGCTTGGGTGCGGGGGTATAAATTTCAATGCGATAGGTGAAATCGAACAACCTTTCCGCCCTGGCCCTTTCCCAGACCAGAGGATCAAATGGCGAGAGCAGGGCATTGCCGCCGGCCTTGCGCGGAAGTTTCGCGGCCGCGTGCAAATAGGCCTGCTGTTTCCAGCCCTCAACGGTGATTGGCTGCAAGGTGCCGTCCTCCACCAATTCCCCTACCGCCTGGCGGCCTTCTACCAACGGTAGCCGGAAGTAATCGCGCAAATCGCTTTCGGTGGCAATACCCAGCGCTCTTGCCGATATGTCTACAAGTGTACGTATCGCCTGCGATTCATCGGGCGTCGGCAGTGCCAGAACATCGGCCGGAATGACGCGCTCCGGAATGTCGTAGATGCGCTCGAAGCTGCGGCGCGTGGCCGTCGTTACAAGTCCCTGATCGAACAGGCATTCCAGCGCCATCTTGCCCTTGCTCCAGCCCCACCAGCCGCCAAGGCTCTTGCCGGCGTCGGGAAGGTCGCTCACGGTGGTTGGGCCATTGGCGGTGACGAAGGCCAGCACACCCTTCACATAGGCGCGCTCGCTGGCGGAAAATTCGTTCATCGATCCATAGGTGCCCTTGCCGGCGCGGGCTCGCTGCATGCGCCAGCGCATCAGGGGATGCAACTCAAGCGGCAGCAGGCTCGCCTCATGGGCCCAGCACTCGAACATGGTGCGGCGGCGGTTGGTGAAGGTGCGATGGTCGAGTGTGGCATGCTCGTAATGGCCAACGCGCGAGAATACCGGCAGGTAGTGCGAGCGCACCAACACATTGACGCTGTCGATCTGCAACAGGTTCATCTGGCGGATGGCATTGTTGATGCGGGTCCAGTTCGCCGTGCCCTCTCGCGCAGGCTGGGCGAAGCCCTGGGCCGTGAGAGCCACGCGACGGGCCTGGGCAAGTGAAAGGCTTTGCTTCATGTGAGATGTTTTTCGAGCGTGAGGCCGAGCTCGCCGAAGCCCACTTCGCGATAGAAGCGGCGGGCACCCTGGTTTCCTGCGAGCACGCCCAGCTGAAGCCATTTCTGTCCTGCGGCCCTGGCGCGGCGTTCGCATTCGGCAATCAGCGCCCGGCCGACGCCGCGATTGCGGCAGCTTTCGGTTACGGCCAGATCGCCGACTTTGGAAAACGTGTAGAGGATTTCATCGCGCTCGCCTTCGGAGGATTGATGAAGCAGCAATGTAGCGTAACCTGTCAGCTCACCGTCCACTTCGGCTACAAGGATCACGCCGCCCGCCTTGCCTACGTCGGCCTGGATGCGATCAATGTATTTCGAATCGAACTGGCCGGGCGGAATCATGCGGTCGAAGAAGCGCGATTCATGGGCCTGCAACTGCCTTACGATTGCAACCACCGCCGCAGTATCGGCCGCGCGGAACTCCCGGATGACGGGAGCAAGTGCTATGCGGCCTCGTGGCGCCATAGCGCAGCGGCGGGATTGGCTTCGCCGGGAGCGAGGGCCACGTCGTAGCGATAGAGTGTCGAGCAATAGGGACAGACGATCTCGTCGGCCGCACCCATGTCGATGAAGATATGGGGATGATCGAAGGGCGGTTTCGAGCCGATGCACATGAACTCCTTGGCTCCCGTCTCGATGGCCGGGATGCCCATGTCGTTGTGGAAGTGCGGGGTGGAACCTGCAGCCATGTTGTCCTCGAAAGTCTTTGTGCGCCGCCGCGATTAGCATATCTTCGCCAGCATGCCCAGTTTCAATTCAGGCGGCGTCGAGATCGCCTTCGACGATGAAGGTAACGGAGAACCGATCCTTCTGGTGCATGGCTTTGCGTCAAATGCGCGGGTCAACTGGCACGATACGGGATGGGTCAAGACGCTGACCGAAGCCGGGCGGCGCGTCATCGCCATCGACAATCGCGGCCATGGCCGCAGTGCCGCGCCGCACGATCCGGCCCTCTATACCGTACCGGAGATGGCGGAGGACCTGCGGCGGCTGCTCGATCACCTCGGCGTCATCAAGACTGCCGTGATGGGCTACTCGATGGGCGCCTCGATCTCGACATGGTTTGCCATTGCGCATCCCGATCGCGTCGATCGGCTCATCCTTGGCGGCCTTGCCTCAAATGTGGTTCGCGGTGTCGGCGGATACGAAGATGCGGCACGCGTGCTCGAGGCCGCACAATTGCCTGCCGATGCCACGCCGAAGGCCCTGGCCTACCGCAGCTTCGCCGAACAGACCAAAAGCGACCGCCTCGCACTGGCGGCCTGCATGCGCGGCATCCGCCATCCGGTCAGCGAGGCAGAGCTTGCGGCAATCACCTGCCCGGTGCTGGTGGTCGCGGGCGAAAACGACGAAGTGGCCGGATCGGTCGCGGCGCTAGTGGCGCTGATCCCCGGCGCACAGGGCGTGGTGCTGCCACGGCGCAATCACATGAACGCTGTCGGCGACCGGGGCTACAAGCAGGCAGTTGCCGATTTTCTGCGGCAGGCGGCTTCCTGAAAGGGAGTAGGGCGATGGTTCGGCGATCCATTGCTGCATGTCTCATGATCGCGGGGATTTGCATCGCGGGCCTTCTCCCGGTTGAGCGAACGGGTGCCGCACCCTCATGCGCGGCGCCGGTGCAACGCGATGACGGCTGGCCTGTCGCTTCGCCGGAGGCCGCCGGGTTCGATGCGGCGATCCTGTGTGCGCTGGAGGATACACTGGATGGCGCGCCGGAGATGAACATCCATGCGGTTGTCGTCGCTCGCAACGGCGTTCTCGTCTATGAGACGTACCGTTCGGGACGGGACAGCCGATGGGGCACCGACCGCGGCACTGTCAAGCATGCGTATGACAAGCTGCATGATCTCCGCTCGATCAGCAAAAGAGTGGTATCGCTTCTCATCGGAATTGCTATCGACCGGAAATTGATCGGCAGTGTGGAGGAATCGGTCCTTGGCTTCTTTCCCGATCTTTCAGATCTCCGCACGCCGGAAAAAGGCCGAATCAGGCTTGCCGATCTGCTGACCATGACCTCCGGCATCGCCTGGGACGAGACGCTGCCCTACAGCAATCCGCGCAATGGTGAGCGCCAGATGATCGGCTCAGGCGATCCCTATCGCTTTGTGCTGGAGCAGGATATCGCGAAGCCGCCCGGTGCTGCGTGGAACTACAGCGGCGGCAACACGCAGCTTCTTGCCGGTGTCCTGCAAAAGGCGACAGGGCAGAAGCTTGAGGATTTCGCCCGGGAGACCCTCTTCGCGCCGCTTGGAATCGTCACATACGAGTGGCTGCGCATGCCGGCCAGTGGGGAGGCGGCGGCGGCTTCCGGTCTTCGCCTGCTGCCACGCGACATGGCGAAAATCGGCGCTCTGGTTCTGGCCAAGGGCATGTGGCAGGGACGGAGGATCGTCTCGGAAGCCTGGATCGACGAATCGACAAACCCACGGATCAGGAACATCGATCCGATCGCGTCGCTGGGCTATGGTTATCAGTGGTGGGGCGATCATGAGAGGCGCGGCACTCGCGAGGTGTCGTGGGTCCCAGCGCAGGGACTCGGCGGGCAGCGCATCTATGTGGTTCCCGCCTACGGCCTTGTCGTGGCGATCACCGCGGGGCTCTATGCCGATGAGAGCCAGAACTTTGTTCCATACTCGCTCTTCGAAAAGCACGTGCTTGCCGCCATCCGCGAGTAACGCGCCGCGCCCCGCAATGTGATTTGCCGCAGGTTGCGGATGTGGCCACCATCCAGTCTCTCATCAGGGAGTGCACGCCATGGTCCAGACATTCGATGCAATCGTGATCGGCTCGGGGCAATCGGGTCCGGCACTGGCGGAGCGCTTTGCCAGGGAAGGGCAGAAAGTCGCCGTGATCGAGCGCAAGCATTTCGGCGGCACCTGTGTCAACACCGGCTGCATGCCGACAAAAACCTTGGTGGCCAGCGCCTATGCCGCCCACATGGCGCGGCGCGCCGCCGAATATGGCGTCACCATCAATGGCCCGGTCGGCATCGACATGAAGGTGGTGAAGGCCCGCAAGGACGCCATCGTGATGAAGGCGCGCAATGGTGTCACGCGCTGGCTGGAAAACATGGCGAACGCGTCGGTGTTTCGCGGCCACGCCCGCTTTACCGGCCCGCACAGCATCGCGGTGAACGATGACGTGCTGGAAGCACCGCAGATCATCATCAATACCGGCGGGCGGGCGCTGGCGCCGCCGATTCCCGGGCTCGACCAGGTGCCTTACCTCACCAATGTCTCGATCATGGAACTGGACGAGGTGCCGGAGCACCTGATCGTGGCGGGCGGCAGCTATATTGGCTTAGAGTTCGCGCAGGCCTACCGGCGCTTCGGCGCCCGCGTGACTGTGGTCGAACTGGCGCCAAAACTCATTCCGCGCGAGGACGGCGATATTTCAGATGCGGTCCGTGAAATCCTGGCGCTGGAAGGCATCGACATCCGCACGGAATCGAAGATCGTTTCGGTGGCGCGGCAGGGCGAGGGTGTGGCGGTGAATGTCGAAAGCGGCGGCGGCACCACGCGGATCGACGGCAGCCATTTGCTGCTGGCCATCGGGCGGCGGCCCAACAGCGACGACCTCGGCCTCGACAAGGCCGGCATCGCCACGGATGGGCGCGGCTATATCACGGTCGACGACCAGTGCCGCACCACTGCCGCCGGCGTATGGGCGATCGGCGATGTCAACGGCCGGGGCGCCTTCACCCACACCTCGTGGAACGATTTCGAGATCGTTGCGGCCAACCTGTTCGACAACGACCCGCGGCGGATATCGGATCGTATCTCCTGCTACGGCCTGTTCATCGATCCGCCGCTGGGGCGTGCGGGAATGACCGATGCCGAGGTGAGGGCCAAGGGCATCAACGCACTTTCCGCGAAGATGCCGATGAGTTCCATCGGCAGGGCGCGCGAGCGGGCCGAAACGCTGGGCTTCATCAAGGTGACGGTCGATGCCGAAAGCAAGCTGATCCTGGGGGCCGCCATGCTGGGGATCGGCGGCGACGAGACCATCCACTGCTTCCTCGACATGATGGCGGCGAAGCAGCCCTACACGGTTATGGCGCGCACCATGCACATCCACCCGACAGTGGCGGAATATCTGCCGAGCCTGCTACAGGAATTGAAGCCGATGGCGTGATTGCCACTTCACTTATCGTAGGATAGCGCTGGCACAGCCGGGTTCCCGCCACTCCGATGCCCGCTCGAACACCAGTTTGAAATTCCTTGATTTGTAGTCACAATCGGACTACATAATTTCGCATGACACACGCCACGAACTACGTCCGCGCCCGCATCGACGAAAAAACCAAAATCCGCGCAACGGCGGCATTGGAAGCCATGGGCCTCTCAGTGTCTGATGCCATCCGCATGCTGATGCTTCGTGTGGCCGATGAGCAGCGCTTGCCCTTTGAAGTGAAAGCGCCAAACGCAAAAACACTTGACGCCATTGCCGAGCTCAAGGCCGGGAAGGGCAAGCGGCACGCGTCAGTCAAGGCATTGATGGCGGACATGGATGAGGACGATTGAGTCCGCTACTGTTTTCCGGAAAGAATTGAAGAAGCTCAAAGCGCATCCCGATCTCGACGAATTGCTGGAGGCAGTATTGGAGTTGCTGGTCGTCGGCAAACCGCTGCCAGTCAAAAATCGCGACCATCCCCTCACCGATTCCTACAAAGGTTTCCGTGACTGCCACATCAAGCCGGATGTCGTGCTGATTTACAGCAGACCCAATAAAAACACGCTTTGGCTTGCGCGGATTTGAACGCACAGTGAGCTGTTTTGAAGTCTCCAATTCTACGTGACGAATGGGCGCCACACACGTCCACCCGGCCGTGGTGGAAAACCTGCCAACACTGCTGCAGGAGCATTCACCCGCGTGACGGGATTTTCAGGCCGCGCTGCACGGCGGGACGCGCCAGGGCGCGATCCAGCCAGGCCGGAACATGGGCCAGCGTGTCGTAGGCCACGAGATCGCGAGCGTTATAATAGGTGATGATGTTGCGCACCCAGCCCAGTGTCGAGATATCGGCGATGCCATAGTCTTCGCCCATGAGCCAGGGACGATCGGCCAGGCGCGTATCGAGGATCTCCAGCAGGCGGCGCGATTCGGCCACGTAGCGCTCGAGCGGCCGCTTGTCCTCCCAGGCCTTGCCGGCAAACTTGTGGAAGAAGCCGACCTGGCCGAACATCGGGCCGATCGCCGCCATCTGGAAGAAGACCCAGGCGATTTCCTCCCAGCGCTTCGCGGGATCGGCCGCGGCGAACCGGCCGGTCTTTTCGGCAAGATAGAGCAGGATGGCGCCCGACTCGAACAGCGCCAGCGGCCGGCCGCCCGGGCCATCGGGATCGATGATGGCCGGAATTTTGGCATTGGGATTGATCGAGATGAATTCGGGCGTCTTGTGCTCATCCTTGCCGATATCGACAAGATGCGCCTCATAGGGAAGGCCGGTCTCCTCCAGCATGATCGACACCTTCACGCCATTGGGCGTGTTGAGCGAATAGAGCTGCAGGCGATCGGGATGGCGCGGCGGCCAGCGGCGGGTGACGGGGAAGGACGAGAGGTCAGGCATGACGGGCTTTCGGGGATGGGGATGAGGAGGGCACGTCATACCGCGTGACGGCCGGACAATGTCAACCCCGGCTCACCCCCCAAGTATCTCGCACAGCACCGTGGCGTGGGTTTGGGTTTGGTTTCGGGTGGCGGTGAGGAGTGTGAGGGGGCCGGAGGCGGCGCGGGCGCGGAGGTGCTCAAGCGTTTCCTGGGCTTGCCCGGCCTTTAGCTCGGCCAGGTAGCGTGCACGGAATTCCGGCCAGCGTCCGGGCGCATGGCATACCAGCGGCGCAAAGCATCGCTTGGGGCAATCGCCCTGGCCCATTCATCGATTGCGGCCTTTTCCTTCGTCAGCCCGCGCGGCCACAGCCTGTCGACAAGCACACGATAGCCATCCGCCGCACCGCGCGGGTCATAGATACGCTTCAGGACAACTGGCGAAGCTGCCCCGCTCAGGCGGCGCGGCGCTTGGCCGGGTTGCGG
>JANMMJ010000049.1:0-18520 GCA_031373255.1 Hyphomicrobiales bacterium | reverse complement strand
ATCCGGGTTGGCCCAGGCACTGATCGTGAGCCGCCGGTTGCCGAAGTTCGCGGTAAGCACGCCGATGAAGCCATCCATCTTCAGCATGTCGATCATCGTGTCGCGCGAACTGCTGGTGAAGATCTTTCCCGCCTCGTCGTCCAGTGATTCGACCTGGGTGATGGAGAACACGCCTGGTACCTCGGTTTTGCCCGTTTGCACGGCCACAGACGTCCCAAACTTGAAGGGTCCGATCCCGAACGGCTGGACAATGACATTGAGTCCGAGTTGGCGCGGTACGGTGCTGGAGTCGAAATAGCCAGTGACGGTTTGAACCCTGCCGTTTTTCGTTGTGATAAAATCGGCGCCGCGCAGCTCCACCTTCCTGCCGGTTGGCGGCAAGCCCATCATGCTGCCTGTGTTGGTGCCGCGCATGATCCATTGGCCCGCGGCGCTGCCGGGGCCGGTTTCATGCAAGCTCTGTTCCTCGAATGCCAAATCGGGAAAAGCCGACCACAAGCCTGTCACATAGGCGCGGATCGCTTCGCCGGAAATTGCGCCGCCGGTCGTGGGGTCCTCATAGGTACCGTTATCATTAAGCGCGGCAAGGATTGCGTCGGCATTGCGCGCATTCCATGCATCGAAATAACGCCGCACTGCTGCAAGATTACCCATGACGCATTCTCCCCGATGACGCACTGGAACATCCTGCGCCGAGGGGAGTGTTTCACACAAGTGGTACCCCATTGCAGAGGCCCTTGGCGATTGAACGTTCAGGCAGCTTTCGCTGCCGGCCTCACTGCATTGCTGTAGGCGTCCATCAAGGTCCGGGAGATGTTGCCCGGCTTGAACTTGTAAGGGCCAATTTCGGCAACGGGAGTGACTTCGGCGGCCGAGCCTACGATGAAGCACTCATTAAACGTGCTGAGTTCTTCCGGCATAATGCGCCGCTCGATGATTTCCAGGCCTTCCTTACGCGCCAGGTCAATCACAGTGTTGCGGGTAATGCCACTGAGGAAGCAATCTGCAATCGGCGTGTGCACGGCGCCATCGCGAACAAAGAAGATATTTGCGCCGGTACACTCGGCAACGCGGCCCTGCCAGTCGAGCATCATGGCGTCGGCATAGCCTTTCTTTTCCGCCTTGTGCTTCGAGATGGTGCAAATCATGTAAAGACCAGCCGCCTTCGCGTGGACAGGCGCACATTGCGGGTCAGGCCGGCGGAATTCGGCGATGTCGAGCTTAATGCCCTTCATCTTGACTTCTGGATCGAACATTGAAGGCCAGGCCCAGGTCGCAATGGCCACGTGAATCTTTGCGTGCTGCGCGGCAACCGCCATCATTTCAGATCCGCGCCATGCAACAGGACGGACATACTGATCGCCACCGCCGTTCAGTTCGACGACCCTGGCTTTTGCGGCCTCGAGTTGCTCGATTGAATAAGGGATTTCGAAATCCATGATTTCGGCTGACTTGCGGAAACGCACCGAGTGATCGCGCGACCGGAAAATGACGCCATCATAGGCGCGCTCACCCTCGAAAACACAGGAGCCATAGTGAAGGCCGTGGGTGAGGACATGGATCTTGGCATCTTTCCAAGGAACGAACTCACCATCAAACCAGATCATGCCATCGCGCTGATCGAAGGGGATAATCGACATCTCTTTCCTCCCAATGGCCGCCTTGGTGGCATTCGCCACTTTGCATCAGCGGGCTAATTGCGCCTATATGTCAATGTGACTGACATGACCTTGGCGCCGATGGATTATGTTGGGCCGATCATAGCAAAAGTGGAAAATATGTCAATATGGCTGACGTAATTTCGGTGAACACCGAGCGTATCAATGACGAAGACGTCGTGGGCCTGGTCGAACTGCTGTTTTTCGCCTATCGCGATTTCATTTCCGACCCCGACCAAATTCTGGCCGAGTACAAATTCGGGCGGGCGCATCACCGGGTGCTGCACTTTACCGGGCGCAATCCGGGCATGACGGTGGCGCAGCTTCTCGATATTCTTGGCATCACCAAGCAAAGCCTCAGCCGGGTGTTGAAGGAACTGATCGACAAGGGTTTTGTATGCCAGCAGGAGGGCGCCGAGGATAGGCGGCAGCGCCTGCTGTTTCTGACTTCGGAAGGCGAGAATCTCCACAAGCGATTGATGGCGCCGCAGCTTCTGCGTATCCGGAGGGCGCTTTCGGAAGCCGGCCCAGGCTCGCAGATGTCCTATCGCAACGTGCTTTACCATCTTATCAACCCAGCCAACCGTGATGAAGTCCACAGCCGGATCGAGGCTGGCAAGATGGTTGGTTGACCAGAATGATCGCCGGAGACGATGCGGCCCATATTCTCGTGGTCGACGATGACCGCCGCATCCGCGAACTGATAAAGTCCTATCTCCAGGAAAACGGCTTCCGGGTTTCGGCGGTGCAATCGGCCGCTGAAGCACGGGAATCGATGCAGAGCATTGCATTCGATTTGCTGGTACTCGACATCATGATGCCGGGGGAGACAGGACTCTCGCTGACCGAGTCATTGCGAAAAATCAACAACCAAGTGCCGGTTCTGATTCTATCGGCGCTGTCCGAGCCGAATGACCGGATTGCCGGACTGCAGTCGGGCAGTGACGATTATCTGGGAAAGCCCTTCGAACCCCGTGAGCTTTTGCTGCGAATCCAGAATTTGTTGCGGCGCGTCACCTTGAAGGCAGTTCAGGAAGATGTGAGATTTGGGGTTGTGACCTTCAATCGCAAGCGCGGCGAACTGCGGCGGGATGGCGAACTGGTCAAACTGACCACGCGGGAACGCGAATTGCTGCGCTCGCTGATCGATCGGGCTGGGCAGACGGTGAGCCGCCTTGATCTTGCCCAACCTGGCGCGGAAGAAGGGGCGCGCAGCGTCGATGTTCAAATCAACAGGTTGAGGCAGAAGATTGAAGAGGATCCTGCCAATCCGGCTTATCTGCAGACGGTTCGAGGCCTCGGTTACATGCTCCACCTCGACCAGTGAATGAATGATGCCGACAACAGTCTCACACGCGACGCCAGACTCTCCGGATAATCCTTCGCTGTACTGGCGGTTTAGCCGTTTTCTCGAGCGCTATCTGCCTACAGGACTGTACAAGCGGTCGCTGATTATCGTTGTGACGCCCATAGTGGTGCTGCAGACGATCATGGCCGGCATCATTCTTGACCGGCATTGGGACCAGGTTACCAAAGTACTGTCGCGGTCGCTTGCGCGGGAGATCGCAGCTGTTGTGGAGCTCTACCGGCGCTCACCGGGAAACGATGCAGCTTTTGCCCAAATCGAGTCACTCGCGAACGAACAATTGAACCTGCGGCTTTCAATCGAGCGCAATGCTGCATTGCCCGCGCCATTGCCGCCGCCACTGTTTTCGGTGGTTGACCGCCGGCTCAATCGGTACCTTTCGAATGATGTCGGCCTGCCGTTCTGGCTCGATACGTCCGGACAGGACGGTACCGTGGATATCCGGGTCGAGGTGGAGAAGGGCGTAGTACTCCGGTTGAGGCCGAATGAGGAACGGGCCTCTGCGGCGAGCACGCATGTGTTCCTGTTCTGGATGCTGTTGTCTTCGCTGGTTCTCCTCGCCATCGCAGTGGCGTTCATGCGCAAACAGATCCAGCCGATCCTGCAACTGGCCGAGGCGGCGAAGAGCTTTGGCATGGGGCACGACGTGCCGGCATTCCATCCACGCGGCGCTGCGGAAGTGCGCGAGGCGGCGCAAGCCTTTCTGGCGATGAAGGACCGCATTGAACGCCATGTCGAGCAGCGCACGGCAATGCTGGCCGGGGTTTCACATGATTTACGGACAATTCTCACCCGCTTTCGCCTGGAAATTGCCATGCTGAAGGACAGTCCGCATCTCGACGCTCTCAAGGAAGATGTCGATGAAATGCAGAGGATGCTCGAAGCATACATGGCCTTTGTCAAAGGCGATGGCGGCGAGAAGGCGGAATTGATCGATGCCGCGCAATTGCTGGCCTCTGTTGCCAAGCAAACCAACCGGGCAAGCAAATCCGTGACAATTGACGTGCCGGACGAGCTGATGGTCAAGCTCAAGCCAAATGCCTTCCGCCGTCTGGTGAGCAACCTGATCGGAAATGCCGCGCAATATGGCAAAAAGGTCAAAATTGGCGCGGAGTTATCACCACACCATTTGAAAGTTGTGGTGGACGATGATGGCCCTGGGATTGAACCGGGCCTTCGCGAGGAAGTGTTCAGGCCATTCGTGCGGCTTGATCATGCCCGCAACCAGGACGAAACCGGGACGGGACTGGGATTGGCGATCGCCCGAGATATCGCGCGCGCCCATGGTGGAGATATTGAACTGGCCGATAGCCCGCTCGGTGGTCTGCGCGCCATCGTCAACCTGCCCGTTTAAACTCAGTAGAGCCTGCCGCCATTGGGAACCGCGCGGTCGATCCCGACGAGCATGACTTCACCGGATTCATCGGGGAATCCGAGTGTCAGCACTTCCGACATGAATGGGCCAATCTGGCGTGGCGGGAAATTGACAACGGCCGCGACCTGACGGCCGCGCAACTGGTCCATCGTGTAATTTTTGGTGATTTGCGCAGATGACTTTTTGATGCCGAACACAGGGCCGAAGTCGATCCGCAACTTGTAGGCGGGTTTGCGCGCTTCGGGGAATGGCTCCACCTCGACGATCGTTCCAACCCTCACGTCGACCTTGAGAAAATCTTCGAAACTTATTGGAAGCACTGACTTAATCGGCTGTTGCATCGGACGTGGCCGTATCCTGTTTGCGGGTTTGCCGGAAGGTGCTTGCGGCGCGGTATAGTCCGGCCAGTATCGCCAGCGGCGTTTCAAGCCGCCGGGCCATGGCGCTGGCATCACGGAGTTTGCGGTCGAGGCTTGCCATGGTGCGGGCGAGGCCCGGATCGTCGTCATCCAGCCAGATCAGCAACACGTCGCGATAGATCCTGGCCAGACCGATGGCATGCAGGTCCCCGCGGAAGCCGGAGACATCAAGCTGCGCGGCATTCATGATCCAGTTCTGGGTATCGAGAGCGGAACAGATGAGCGAAAGCCATTCGACCGGACCATCCGCCGGATTGCCGGCCATGCCGCGGATGGCAGCCTTATGAGGCGTCAGCAGTTCAATGCGCCGGAGCATGGCATCGAACAGGCGATCGTGGGGTTCGCCTTCAAGTTTCTCAGTTTCCAGGGAAGCAAGGAACTTACGGTCGTTGTGGCGCTGAAACAGCCGGATTACATCCGCCTTGGAAGACACAGTCGCCGCGATCCCAGACAAGGTCAGCCCGGCTGCCGTCGCGATCTCCGACAGCGTGATTTCCCGCCACGGTCTTGATGCCGCCAGATCAAGTGCGGCTGTCCACAGGGATCTGGCCTGCTCATTTTCGGTCATCAGATCAGTCTAGACCGAGGACTCGCCGCCGTCAGCTAGCGAGTTCGCGCGAGCGGCGGGTTGCCGCATCGATGGCCTTGTCCATCAATTCGCCAAGGCCGTGATCCGCCATGAGGATCTGGAGGGCGGCATGGGTGGTGCCATGGGGCGATGTGACGTTCTTGCGCAAGGTTTCGGCAGGGATGCCCGAAACCCGCATCAGTTCGCCGGCGCCAGATACCGTTGCGCGCGCCAATTGCATGGCAACAGCGGGTTCAAGTCCCACCTTTTCACCTGCTGCAGCGAGATATTCCGTCAGCAGGAAGACATAGGCCGGGCCTGAGCCGGAAACCGCGGTGGCGGCGTCGATATAGTACTCGTCCTTCACGTCAACGACTTCGCCGATGGAGACGAGCAAAGCTATGGCGAGTTGCTTCTGTTCAGGCGTCGCATGGGCGTTGGCGGCCATTGCCGTAATCCCGCGGCCTACGGCGGCCGGGGTGTTGGGAATGGTCCTGATGACAGCAGCATCGCTGCCAAAATGCTGTTCGAATGTCGCGATTTTCTTACCCGCGGCGACCGATATGACCAGCGGCCGGGAGGACTTCAGCACCGACACCACAGGCAGGACGCTATCTGCGACCTGCGGTTTGACGGCGATAACGATGACTTCGGCATTGCCAATCGACTCAAGAGCCGGATTGTGACGAATGCCGTGCTGCTCGATCAATGCCTTTATCTCAGGCGGCGGAGCTGGGTCCACAGCTACGATGTGTTCCGGGGATACGCCATTCCTGATCCAGCCTTCGAGCATGGCGCCGCCCATCTTGCCGGTTCCGACAAGGACAAGCGATCCTTTAAGAATCTGGTTCATGCCTCCCCCATGGTCTCCAGCATGCTCGACTCGATTGCATCCTCGGCCGATTTCCCGGCCCAGATGACAAACTGGAAGGCCGGAAAATAACGCTCGCAAGAGTCGATGGCGAGGGTGATGAGAGCCTCGCACTGGGCGTCGTTGGCTTCGGCGCCGCCAGCCAGTGTCAGGCCGTTGCGGAAGACAATCGAACCGTCGTGGCGCCAAATATCGAAGTGGCCCAGATACAGCTGCTCGTTGATCATGTTCAGAAGGCGGCCCACTTCTTCGCGCCGCGAAGTGGGAACCTTAAAATCGAAGCAACCGGCGAGATGCAGTCCTTCAACATCCTCGCGCCAGTTCAGGGAAAGCTGCAGCGATCCCCAGTTCGCATCGACCACCATATTGACCTCATCGGTCGTCTGCCGTTCCACCGACCAGTCATTGGCCTCTGCCAATTCTTCGACGCGGTCCAGTGGATTGGCGGGCTGCCGGTGCTCAACCGCAAGTGCGGGCATACGAGAAACTTCCCATTCACAGCCGACGAATCATTTCGTCCGTGTGGGGAGGACCGTGCCGTATCACCCTACTGTCATCAATAGACGCGGGCGGAGGATAGGTGATTCCTCCACATCTGATTTACATGGGAGGTGCCGGCGAATCGGCATGCGGTTCATCCTGGATCAACGGCGACTCAGTGGGAATTGATCGTGCTTCCAATGTTGCGATTCGCGCCAACAGGCGCTCATTCTCTTCGCGGGCTTTCTGGGCCATCTCGCGAACCGCTTCAAACTCGTCCCGCTTGACGATATCGAGATTGTTCAAAACCCGTTCGACCTGGGCCTGAACCAATGTGTCGATCTCCCGGCGCAGCCCTTGAGCGGCACCGGCTGCGTTGGTCATCACTTTGGCGAGTTCGTCAAAAAAGCGGGAAGACGTCGTGGTCATTGCTTTGCCCTTTCACTCTACACCTAGTGAACGAGGTGGCACAGTTCAAGGCAAGTGTTGGCGGGCGGTGGGTTGACCCTTCAAGCCAATGCCGCCAGTGTTTGCGCATAGATGCAGATTCTCGCGGCACTAGCCTTCCCCAACATCGATCCTGTGGCCTTTTCGCTCGGGCCGCTGGTCGTCAGGTGGTATGCGCTGGCCTACATTGCCGGGCTGCTCTTTGCCTCCTGGTATATCAAGCGGCTCATCGTGAATCGCGCGTTGTGGGGCGGCAGCCAGCCCACACTTGCTCCGCTTCAGGTCGACGATCTGTTCATCTGGATGGTGCTGGGCGTGGTGCTTGGCGGGCGGCTTGGATACGTGATTTTCTACGATCCGATGAAGTTCCTGCACAATCCAGGGGATATCCTACGCATGTGGGAGGGCGGTATGTCCTTCCATGGCGGATTTCTGGGTGTCGTGGCCGCACTCTATTTTTACGGGCGAAAGGTCGGGGCGGGCCTTGATGCCCTGCTGGACCTGGGTGCTGCATCAGTACCCATCGGCCTGATGCTGGGGAGGATCGCAAACTTCATCAATGGAGAACTCTACGGGCGGCCCGGCAGCGTGGCCTGGGCGATGGTGTTTCCGGCGGACCCGACCGGCCTTCCACGCCACCCCAGTCAACTCTATGAGGCAGTGCTGGAGGGTTTACTCCTGTTTATCGCGGTGCGGATCGCCACGCATCATTATGGTGCGCTCCAGCATCATGGACGCGCTTCCGGGATATTTGCGCTTGGTTATGGGATGGCCCGCATTCTTGTTGAATTCTTTCGTGAGCCGGATGCCCACATCGGATATATTGCGGGCTTCATTACCTTAGGTATGATCTATTCGCTTCCGCTGGTTGCAGTTGGAATCTGGTTGCTCATTCGCTCTCGGGGAAAAGAAATCAGTGACGCCTCTTGAAAAGATCATTCGCGAAATCATTGCGAGCGAGGGGCCGATGCCGATTGACCAGTATTTCGGCCTGGTCCTGGGGCATCCCCAGTATGGCTACTACATGTCGCAACAGCCCTTTGGCCTGGAGGGTGACTTCATAACAGCGCCGGAAGCTTCCCAGATGTTTGGTGAGCTGATTGGCGTGTGGTTTGCCTCGATCTACCAGGCAATGGGATCGCCCAAAGCAGTCAATCTGGTGGAGGTGGGACCAGGGCAGGGCGTGCTGATGGCAGACATGCTACGGGCCGCAAAGGTCATGCCGGGGTTTCGTGACGCGGTGAAAGTTCACTTTGTCGAGACGAGCCGGAGATTGCGGGAAATTCAAAAGCAAGCCGTGGCCAGGGAGGGTTTTAATGCGCAGTGGCACGACAATTTCAGCGATGTGCCCGAGGGTGCAATGCTGCTTGCCGGCAACGAGTTCTTCGATGCCATTCCGATCAAGCAATTCGAGAAGCGTGGCGATCTCTGGCACGAGCGGTTTGTAGGTGTCAGCGGCGACGATGCGCTTGGATTTGTCCTAAGCCCCGATCCCACTCCGGCGGTTTTGATTCCCTCCTGGGCAGACGGCAGCGATGATGAAAGCATCGCGGAGGTGGCGCCGGTGCGTAGCGCGATCGCTGAAACCATGGCGGAGCGCCTTGCGGCGGCTCCGGGAGCGGCTATTTTCATCGACTATGGCCACGCCGAGTCTGGCGTTGTCGATACGTTGCAGGCGATGCGTGTGCACAAGTTCGCTGATGTTTTCGAGGATATAGGGTACTGCGATCTTACTTCGCATGTCGATTTCGGCGAATTGGGCAAAGCTTTGGGAAGAGGCGGCGCCAAAGTCCTGCCGGTGATGACCCAGGGTGATTTCCTCCGGGCGATGGGCATCGAAGCGCGGGCGCAGCAACTCTTGCGCAAGGCGACCGACGAACAGCGCGATGCCATCTCCTTCAACCATGCGCGGCTTGTTGCCGATGAGCAGATGGGAACCCTTTTCAAGGTCATGGCGGCTATTTCACATGGTATTGCCGCGCCATATCCCTTTGGTGAAATGTGATCGAGGTGCCCGAACTTGGCTCGCTTACGGGCCTGCGGCATGGGTTTTTCACCCGCGAGGGTGGGCATTCCAGCGGGATTTTTACTTCACTTAACTGCGGACTTGGTTCGGGCGACGATCTCGAGTCGGTGAAACGCAACCGTGCTGCCGTTGCGGACAGCATGAACGTTGAGCGTGAGAGGCTGATTACCCTTTTTCAGCATCATAGTGCGGATGTTGTCACTGTCGATCATGCGTGGGCGCCAGCCGAACGTCCAAAAGCAGACGCGATGGTTACAAAGGTCCATGGACTAGCACTCGGTGTGCTCACTGCCGATTGCGGGCCGGTGCTGTTCGCAGACATGAGTGCCGGCGTGATCGGAGCTGCACACGCGGGATGGAAGGGAGCGCTCGCGGGTGTTACCGACAACACCATCGCGGCGATGGAAAAGCTTGGTGCACAGCGGAAAAACATGGTGACTGTCATCGGTCCGACGATCTCACAGGCTTCCTATGAGGTGGGCCCGGACTTCCCGGCACGTTTCGATTCCGAAGAAAAGGACACGGCGCGCTGGTTTCAGAAGTCTGCGCGAGCTTACCACCATATGTTCGATCTGCCGGGTTATCTGGCGGAGCGCATGAGACGTGCGGGTGTTGGATCCGTCGTCAATATTGCGCTTTGTACCTATGCGGACGAACAGAGATTTTTCAGCTTCCGGCGAACCACCCATCGCAAGGAAAAAGATTACGGCCGCCAGATTTCGGCCATATCGCTGGCTGATTGAGCGAGTCGGAGGGGTTTCCAGCCATGGCATTACATTTTCAGGCGGCGGAGTATGCGGCCAGGATTTCCCGGGCGATCAAGGCGATGGAAGCCGACAATCTCGACGGCCTGCTGATGTTTCAGCAGGAGAGCATGTATTACCTTACCGGCTACGATACTTTCGGATTCTGCTTCTTCCAATGCCTCTATCTCGGTGTGGACGGAAAGCTGGCATTGCTTACGAGAGCTCCAGACCTTCGCCAGGCCCAGAATACGTCAACCATTGAGGATATCCGTATCTGGACCGACATTGCCGGCGCGCAGCCCGCGGTTCAACTCAAGGACATGCTTGCGAGCCTCGGGGCAAAGGGCAAACGGCTGGGTATCGAGACCAATAGCTACGGATTGACCTATTTCAATGGAAAGGCCGTTCACGAAACTCTGGAGGGGTTCTGCAAGCTTATCGAAGCAACGCGTCTGATCGACCGGCTTCGCGTTGTGAAGTCGCCTGCGGAACTTAAATATGTGCGCAAGGCCGGGGAACTGGCCGACAAGGCGCTGAAGGCCGGAATTTCCAAAACGCGGGCGGGCGCGGACGAAGGAGACATCCTGGCGGCGCAACAGGCGGCCGTGTTCTCTGGTGGCGGCGATTATCCGGCCAACGAATTCATCATAGGGTCGGGGCGCGATGCGCTCCTCGGCCGGCATAAATCCGGGCGGCGCAAGCTCTCGCGCCAGGACCAGCTTACGATCGAGCTCGCAGGCGTTTATCGCCACTATCATGCCGCGCTGATGCGAACCATCATCATCGGCAAACCCAAGAAAAATCATAACCGCATGGATGAAGCGGTTAGGGCGGCGCTTGCTGCCTGCGAAGAGGTCCTGCGGCCCGGACATGTGGCGGGCGATGTTTTCAAGGCGCATGCCCAGGTGATGGATGGCCTTGGGATGCGCGAACACCGTTACAATGCGTGTGGTTACTCACTGGGGGCGAAGTTCACCCCAAGCTGGATGGACTACCCCATGCTCTACGAAGGCAACCCCGAACCTCTGGTGCCCAACCAGGTTTTCTTTGCGCACATGATCCTCATGGACTCGACAAGCGGGACGGCGTTCAGCCTTGGGCAAACCTACATCGTTCAACAAGGCCCGCCGGAGCCAGTTTCGCGCTATCCATTGAAGATGATCGTGCGTTGAGACACAGGCACAATTTCTTCGCAACCATATGTATTTCGGTGGTGCTCGCTGGATGCAGCAGCGGAACGGAGCCCTTCGGAAAACCCGAAGGAAGTGCCGGGTCGGAGGCGCCGGTCGTTCCTCCTTCAGAGACATTCGGGAAGGCAGGCCCAGGTGCTGAAAAAGAATTGGATTACGAAACAATCTATGGTCCCGGAGTGCTTCCTCCGGACAGCACGATTGCGCTGAATGCTCCGGAGGCGGACTCGACTATGCCTCCTGCGGAACCGGAGCAAGAGGCCGAGGCGGCACAACCCGAAAACACCAAGAGCAAAAAGGGCAAGAGCGGGGCTCACGAAATCAAGGCCGTCGCAGTTGTCCAGGTCAAGGGGGCCCCGGGGAAAGGCAATGCCGAGCTAACCGAAGCGATGCGCAAGACGTTGCGTTCGGCGGGCTGGCCGGTGCTCAGTGCGCCACGGGCCGACGCGCTCACCATTTCCGGAACCGTGGCCTTGGCCCAACCCAAGGGCGACAAGCAGAACGTTGCCTTGAACTGGACGGTCACATCCTATGACGGGCAGCTTCTCGGAACAATCAGACAGGCCAATGACGTGCCGCCCGGCTCCCTGGACAAGAGTTGGGGAGAGGCTGCCGGCTATGCAACCGAAGGGGGAGCAACGGGAATTTTCGACCTGATCAAAAAATACCGTTAACCTCCATGTCGACGATATGCACAGCCGTCATGTTCACAGTTTGCGCAATTGCAAGCCGGTTGTTATAGACGCGCCACCAGATTTCGAGCGGGCGAGATTCTCAACGCATGAAGATCATCAGCGGTAACAGCAACAGGCCACTGACCGAGGCCATCTGTTCGTATCTGGGCGTGCCGGTGGCCAAGGCGGTGGTGAAGCGGTTCGCGGATATGGAGATCTTCGTTGAAATCCAAGAAAATGTCCGCGGCCAGGATACCTTTGTGATGCAGTCGACGTCGTTTCCGGCGAACGATCACCTGATGGAATTGCTGATTATCATCGACGCCCTCCGGCGCGCCTCGGCGAAACGCATTACAGCGGTTTTGCCCTATTTTGGCTATGCGCGGCAAGACCGAAAGGCCGGGCCTCGCACGCCGATCTCCTCCAAGCTGGTCGCCAACCTGATTGAACGGGCGGGCGCCGACCGGGTTTTGACGCTGGACCTGCATGCTGGCCAAATCCAGGGCTTTTTCGACGTGCCGGTCGATAACCTGTTTGCGGGCCCGGTGATGGTGCGCGATATCAACGACCACTACGACGTTTCGAATACTGTCGTCGTCTCGCCGGACGTGGGCGGCGTGGTAAGGGCGCGGTCACTGGCGAAGCGCCTTAATTGTCCACTGGCGATCGTCGACAAGCGGCGTGAAAAGGCTGGCGAGTCCGAAGTCATGAACATTATCGGCGAGGTTGAGGGCAAGTCGTGCATTCTGATCGACGATATCGTCGATTCCGGAGGCACACTCTGCAACGCTGCCGAGGCTCTGATCGAGCAAGGTGCGAAGGATGTCGGCGCCTATCTCACCCACGGTGTGTTATCGGGCGGAGCCATTTCGCGCATCACTTCATCAAAGCTGCACCAGGTGGTGATCACGGACTCGATCCAGCCCACGGAAGCGGTCAGGGTGGCCCGGAACATCAGGGTGATTTCCATCGCGACGCTGATTGGCGAAGCCATCGGGCGAACATCGCGCGAGGAGTCGGTCTCCAGCCTGTTCGACTGATTGGCCCATGCAGATTGTCCATGAGGAGATTATCGCAGCCCGTGCCTCATGGAGCCGCGTCATTGGTCGCGGCCAGGTGCTCCGGATCACCGACATCCATGGGCAGCAGGCGGTGGATTTTCTTTGCTACAATGCTTCTGATCAGGAAGAGCGCTACCACGCCCCCAATACGATCAAAAAGGCGGGCAAAATCCTGCTGACCAAGGGCCACGTGCTTTACTCGGATCGAGCCCGCGCACTTTTCACGATCGTCGAAGACAGTTTTGGCGGACACGACACGATTGGCGGCTGCTGTTCGGCGCCGTCGAACATGCTTCTCTATGGCGTCGACAATAGTGGGTGCCGCGAGAATTTTCTCGCCGCACTGAAGCAGAATGGCCTGGGGTGGCGCGATATCGTGCCAAACGTGAATTGGTTCATGACAGTGCCAGTCGGGGCAGCAGGCGACGCCGAAATCGCGCTGGGCAACTCGAAACCGGGAGACTACGTCGATCTTCGCGCCGAGATGGACGTTCTGGCGGTGATTTCGAACTGTCCGCAGGTACTCAATCCCTGCAACAATTTCCATCCGACGCCGATCAGCGTGAGAATTACGCAGCCATAGAACTCGGAGTGGCGTTGCGATCGCGGATCAGGGGGGTGATGCGGCGGTGAAAGTAATACGCCATCATGTGAATGGTGTTGGCCAGGGTAATCCGGGCGGATGGCCAATCGCGATCGTCGCAATCGACATTCGCCGAGAAGAGAACTTCGTTTCTGCCGTCCCTCATGGGGATAGACAGGCCATGTTTAGCGATCCCGTATTTTGAAGCAATGTCATGAATTTTCTGAATCGATGACGTGTTAATGACGTCGACCCAATCACTGACCACGGGACCTGACATGGAGGCCTCAAAGGCCGGATCGCCTATGGGTGTATAGTTGGACATGTAGTGGTTCATGTATTCAGGCGGGTAGGTGGCGATCCAGCTCACCTGGTCAGGCACGCCCTCGACGAAACTGACGCACCAATAAGACAGGTGCCTAACATTCAGCTTTACACAGGCTTCGTCCAAATAGTCGGTGGCCTGCTCAAAAGATACAAAAGGGGTACTCATCTCGGAAAATGGGTCGAAAAACAGTCGCATCGCAAATACCCCGTCTTGACCGGACGCTAATTGCTAATGGTAAACCAAAGCTTGCGCCGCTTTGTTCATTTCTCGGAAAAATTGATTTTTGATGCCTCGGAAAGCCATGGGTTGCGTGGTTTCCCGGTTGGCTGTATAGCCCCGAGCGCTTGCGGGCGCCGGTCACCCCTGGAGGAAGGCCCGTAGCGTAAGATCTCAACAGGAGTTAGATATGTCAAAGATTGTGCAGCTCAAGGCCACGGCGCGTGGCGGGGCAGGCAAGGGGGCCTCCCGTGCAGTTCGCCGCGAAGGCCTCGTTCCCGCAGTTGTCTATGGGGACAAAAAAGATCCGCAGCTCATTTCCCTCAAACTCAAAGAAGTGCAGCTTCACGTTCAGTCGGGACGATTTCTTTCGACGCTGATCGACCTCGAAGTTGAAGGGCAGACAGTCAGGGCCATTCCGCGCGACGTTCAGTTCGAACCGGTCCGCGACGCGATTATCCACGTGGATTTCCTGCGCCTGGGCAAGGGCGCGCGGGTGCGCGTGGAAGTGCCTGTGCACTTCGTCAATCAGGATATCTGCCCTGGTGTGAAGAAAGGCGGCGTCCTCAACGTCGTCAGCCATGAGCTCGAAGTTTACTGCTCGGCAGACTTCATTCCGGACCAGATCGATGTCGATCTCGCAGCACTGGAAATGGGCCGGTCGATCCATTTGTCAGACATCAAGCTGCCGCAGGGTGTTACGCCAACAGGCAATGCCGAAGACATCACCATTGTGACAATCACGGCGCCAATTGCAGAGAAGGAAGAGGTACCGGCGGAAGGTGCTACGGCAGAAGTGCCGGCCACGGCTCAAAAAGCTCCGGCCGCAGCCGCTGCTGTCCCCGCTGCTGGCGGCAAGGCCGCTCCGGCAGCCGCTGCCCCTGCCAAGGGTGGCGACAAGAAGAAGTAAACCTTTCGCCCTCGTCAGGAGGGGCGCATGCACCTCATTGTGGGGCTCGGCAACCCAGGCCCCAAATATGCCAATCACCGGCACAATATCGGCTTCATGGTAGCGGACGAGATCGTCCGCCACCATGGGCTGCCGTCATGGCGGAAGAGATTCCAAGGCGAGGTTTCCGAAGGTATTCTGGGCGGCGACAAGGTCATGGTCCTCAAACCGGCGACCTACATGAACGAGAGTGGCCTATCGGTCGGCGCGGCTGTCCGCTTTTTTGACATCGATCCTTCCAAAGTGATTGTCATTCATGACGAGCTTGATCTGATCGAGGGCAAGGTCAGGGTGAAATTCGGCGGCGGTACCGCGGGACATAATGGACTGAAATCAATCGGGGCGCATATCGGTCCGCATTTCGTCAGAATAAGAGTGGGTATAGGCCATCCCGGCGAGAGAAAACTGGTGCATCCGCATGTACTTTCGGACTTTGCGAAATCTGAACGTGCATGGACCGAGCCAGTGATAACGGCCATTGCGGACTCTATTCCACTGCTGCTCGAAGGTCATGACGGGAAATTCCAGAACAAGGTGCATCTGGCCGTCAATCCCGAACCCGCAAAAACGGATGAAAAGGAACAGGACTAGATGGGTTTCAAGTGCGGTATCGTTGGGTTACCGAATGTGGGCAAGTCGACGCTGTTCAATGCGTTGACTCAGACCGCCGCCGCGCAGGCGGCCAATTATCCGTTCTGTACGATCGAGCCCAATGTCGGGGACGTCGCCGTGCCGGATGAACGGCTTGAAACACTGGCGCGGATCGCGGCGAGCGGCCAGATCATCGCGACACGGCTGACGTTTGTCGATATCGCCGGACTGGTGCGGGGAGCTTCCAAGGGCGAGGGCCTGGGCAATCAGTTTCTCGCCAACATCCGAGAAGTGGACGCGATAGCGCATGTGGTGCGGTGCTTCGAAGATACCGATGTCACGCATGTCGAAGGCAAGATCGATCCAGTTTCCGATATCGAGACAATTGAGACGGAACTCATGCTGGCGGACCTCGATTCACTCGAAAAAAGGATCGTCAATCTCGAAAAGCGCGCCAAGACGGGTGACAAGGAGGCCAAGGAACTGGCCGATCTGATCAACAGGGCATTGGTTTTGCTGCGTGAAGGCACGCCGGCGCGGCTGGTCGAAAGGACACCCGAAGAGGAAAATACCTTTCGCGGACTTGGCCTATTGTCCTCCAAACCGGTTCTCTATGTTTGCAACGTCGACGAAGCCTCGGCCGACAAGGGAAACGCGTTTTCGAAAAAGGTCTATGCACGCGCTGCGGAAGAGGGGGCAAAGGCGGTTGTCGTTTCGGCCAAGATCGAGAGCGAGATCGCGGTGCTGCCGTCCGATGAACAGAAAGACTATCTGGATGCAACGGGGCTCAGCGAGCCCGGGTTAAACCGTGTTATCAGAACAGGATACGAACTGCTTGATCTGGTGACTTATTTTACGGTTGGGCCAAAAGAAGCGCGGGCCTGGACGATTGCGCGGGGAACGCGTGCGCCACAGGCGGCCGGTGTTATCCATACCGATTTCGAAAAGGGCTTCATCCGGTCCGAGACTATTGCCTATGATGACTATGTCAGCGGGTCAGGCGAAGCAGGTGCGCGGGATGCCGGAAAATTCAGGCTTGAAGGCAAGGAATATGAAGTGAAGGACGGCGATGTGCTGCATTTCCGTTTCGCCAACTGATGGCTGATCTCCTCCACTACGAGGATTATCGCATAGGGCAGGTTCTCGATCTTGGCTCCTATGCTGTATCGGCCGATGAAATCAAGGCTTTCGCGGCTGAATTTGATCCGCAGCCTTTTCACATGGATGAGGAAGCGGCAAAGGCCTCCATTCTCGGCGGGCTCTGCGCCAGCGGCTGGCATTCCTGCGCCATGCTCATGCGCATGATCGTGAATTCCTACCTGGGCAACTCAGCAGGCATGGGTTCGAATGGGCTGGAAGAAGTGAAATGGCTCCGGCCCGTGTTTGCGGGGGAGACTTTGAGCGGAAAGGCGACAATCCTGTCCGTGCGGAGGTCGGCCAAGTGCGCAGAAATGGGCATAGTGCAAATCCACTGGGAAGTCTTCAATCAGGAGGGTGAGCAGAAACTCGACGTCACGGGGATCAACTTCATGCGAGTCAGGCAGACGTGATCGGGCTCTTTTTCGATGAGGTTGAAATTGGCCGCGAGATTGTGACGGGATCTTATGCGTTTACCCGGGAAAATGTTCTGGAGTTTGCAAAACTGTATGATCCCCAGGCGTTTCATCTCGATGATGCCGCAGCGATGGAAGGGCCATTTGGCAAACTGGCGGCTTCGGGATGGCATACGGCCGCCGCCTGGATGAAGTGCTATGTCGCTGTCAATGATGCCGCCCGCGCGGAAAAGGTAGCAGCGGGCAATATTCTCCCGGAACTTGGACCTTCACCAGGTTTCCGCAATCTGCGATGGCTCAGGCCAGTGTTTCCGGGCGATACGGTCACCTACCGGGCGGTCATTACGGGCAAACGCGAACTTGCCTCGCTGCCAAAATGGGGAATGCTCGACATGCTCAATGACGGCCACAACCAGAATGGTGAACTGGTGTACAGCTTTGAAGGCAAGGTGCTGGTCCAGCGGCGTTAATGGCCTTCGAATTCGACAAGGGTGTGAACTTTCACTCCCTTGTCTTTCAGCCGTCTGGCGCCGCCAAGCTCGGGCAGATCGATGACAAAAGCTGCGGCGACGATGTCGCCGCCCGATCGCCTGATGAGATCGATTGCGGCGCCGGCAGTTCCGCCTGTGGCGATCAGGTCGTCCACAAGAAGCACGTGGTCGCCCTTACCAATGGCATCAGCGTGGATTTCGATGGTATCGACACCGTATTCCAACGCGTATTCCTGGCCAATCACCCGGGAGGGCAATTTGCCCTTCTTGCGAATGGGTACAAAGCCGCGGCCCAGAACGTGAGCGATTGCACCACCGAGGATAAAGCCTCGCGCTTCGATGCCGACAACATAATCGATATTGCCTTTTAAGAATGGCCAGGCGAGTTCATCGACAGCCGCCCGGAAGGCATGCAAATTAGCCAAAAGTGTCGTGATATCGCGAAACATGATACCGGGCTTGGGATAGTCCGGGATCGTCCGAATGTAGCGCTTGATATCGAAACCGTTTCGCAGATCCATGATCAGGGCCACTTTACCGATGGCGGCATTGAAGACAAGATCGAGTCGACATTTCCGCCCGTCTTCAGACCAAACAGTGTTCCCCGGTCATAGAGGAGATTGAACTCCACGTAGCGGCCACGGCGGATCAACTGTTCCTCGCGGTCGGCATCCGTCCATTTCAACGTCATATTGCGGCGGACGATGGCGGGGTAGACATCGAGGAAGGCGCGACCGACATCCTGCACGAAGGCAAAATCGGCATCCCAGTCGCCAGAGTTCTGATAGTCGAAGAATATGCCCCCGATGCCACGCGGTTCATGTCGGTGCGGCAGGAAGAAATACTCGTCGCACCACGACCTGAACCGGGCGTAATCCGCCACGGTGTGGCTGTTGCAGGCCGATTCCATTGCCCGGTGAAAATCCAG
>JANMMJ010000045.1:0-9689 GCA_031373255.1 Hyphomicrobiales bacterium | reverse complement strand
CCATGACCGGCCCGCAATGACCAGACAGGGAACCCCCGTTTTCTCGTCATTCCGGCCAAGCGCCGCGGCAGCGGCGCGCGAGCCGGAACCCCGCTTCACCTGCCACGGGCTGACTCTTTGCCGAAGAGAGCTGGATTCCATTTCGCGCGGCACTACGTGCCGCGTGGATGGAATGACGGCTTTAGAGAGCGATGAGATGTGTGGGCATGATAGAGGCGTGCGACAGGTCCCTCAGCCGCCCTGCCGGGCACCTTCCCCCGATGGGGGAAGGGTGAACCGCCATCGCCGGAATGATGACCAGCGCTGAATGAGGCTGCTTAAGCTCAGGAACAAAGAGCCCGCCGGATGCCGGGGGACTTGCTGGTTTCGCCAAAGCGCATTCCGGTCTAGGGTCCAGGAACCGAAATCGATGGAGAGGCCATGACCTTCCAGACTGAGTTTACCCCACTGCTCTCGCTCCTCGGCGGCGTTCTCATAGGGCTTTCCGCAACCATGCTCATGGCATTCCATGGCCGCATTGCCGGAATGACCGGCATTCTGACAGGCGTCATACCACCCGTTGCGGACGACTGGGCCTGGCGAGCGGCCTTTCTGGCTGGCGCTATCGCAGGCCCACTTCTCTATCTCGCGTTCAAGGGCGAGATTGGCTTTGCCGTTCCGGTATCATCTCTCACGCTGAGCGTGGGCGGCCTCATCGTCGGTGTGGGTGTCACTTATGGCTCCGGATGCACCAGCGGTCATGGGGTCTGCGGCATTGCCAGACTGTCACCTCGTTCAATCGCAGCAACACTGACGTTCATGCTCTCGACATTTGCCACCGTATACGCCGCGCGCCATGTGATCGGAACCTGACCCCATGAAGAACCTCCTGGCCCTTGCAGCCGGTATGATCTTTGGACTTGGAATTGCAATTTCCGGCATGATCAATCCTGCCAAGGTCATCAACTTTTTTGATATCGCAGGAACCTGGGATCCCAGCCTGATTTTCGTCATGGGCGGCGCACTGGTCACCACCGCTATCGGATATCGGCTGGTTTGGGCGAAGTCATCACGTCCCGTTTTCGACACGAGTTTCCATATTCCCCAGGGCAGGCAGATTGACGTGCCGCTGATCGGCGGCGCAGCGCTCTTTGGTGTTGGCTGGGGTATTTCGGGCTTCTGTCCCGGAGGCGCTATTCCTGCGATCGGGCTGGGCGATCCGCGAACACTTGTTTTTATCGCCGCAATGATCATCGGCATTGTAATTGCCCGTACCGTTCAAGGAGCAACGAGGCGCAAGATCACCGCGTGACTGGAAGGCGCCCGCCCATTTCACTCTCGACCAATCCCGATCAATGCAATAACGTCTCGGCCGGCGACTAAGAACGGCGTTCGGGAAGCAGAATAATGGCCTCGGTTGATATCATCGACGTGCGCAAGGCCTATGGCGCGCAGGAAGTCATTCATGGTGTTTCGGTTTCGATTGCCGACGGTGAATTTGTCATCCTCGTGGGTCCGTCCGGCTGCGGCAAGTCAACCCTCCTGCGGATGGTTGCCGGGCTCGAGGCCATAACGTCCGGCAACATCAGGATCGGCGATCGCGTGGTGAACGACCTGCAGCCCAAGGACCGCGATATCGCCATGGTTTTCCAGACCTATGCGCTTTATCCCCACAAGACTGTTGCGGAAAACATGGGTTTTGCCCTGAAGCTGCGCCGCGCCCCGAAGTCCGAAATCGACTCGCGTGTTCGCCACGCCGCCGAAATCCTGGACCTTGTGCCCTATCTCGCCCGCTATCCCCGCCAGCTTTCAGGTGGCCAGCGCCAGCGCGTCGCCATGGGCCGCGCCATCGTGCGCGACCCCGCTGTATTCCTGTTTGACGAACCTCTCTCCAATCTCGACGCAAAATTGCGTGTTCAGATGCGCGCCGAAATCAAGGAACTGCACCAGCGCCTCAAGACCACAACACTCTATGTCACCCATGATCAGGTCGAAGCGATGACCATGGCTGATCGGATTGTCGTAATGAACGCCGGCATTGTTGAGCAGGTCGGCACGCCCCTGGAACTCTATGACAACCCGGCCAATATTTTTGTCGCGGGGTTTATTGGGTCACCGTCGATGAACCTGCTCAAGGGCAAGGTACAGATCAATGGCAAGCCATCCTTTTTGACTGATGGCGGAGTGACATTGCCCCTTGCCAAGGCACCTCGCAATGCCGATGGCCAGCCCGCCATCTATGGTATCCGTCCCGAGCATTTCTCGCTGGCGAAGGGAACGGTAAAGGCCGAGGTATCGGTCATCGAGCCAACCGGATCCGAAACCCAGGTCTTCGCCAAGATTGGCGGACAGAAGATCGTGGGCGTTTTTCGCGAACGCATCGCCACCAAACCGGGGGAAATATTGCCCCTCAATCCAAATCCAAAAACCGTTCACCTCTTCGACGCGGCAAGTGGCAAGCGCCTGAACTAGCTGGAGAGCAGACTATTCGAGATTGGTGTGGCGCGCGCGCATGGCCTCGGCGGTTTCGCCGGTTCTCTCGCGCAGGATCAGAACCAGCATTTCGAAAACCAGCATCTGCGAGACTTCGAACAGCGATCCCATTGGCAGGATGGACGTTTTGCTGCCCTGGTCATCGGCCATGGTTTGCGCCGGAATATGCAGGACGGCATCGGCGCGCTTTGCGGCCCCGCCCTCACGCTGGGCCGTGACGACACCGGTCCTGGCACCGGCGGCCTTTGCAATCTCCATGAGCGCCTTGGTCGTCTGAAGATCGCCCGGCCCCACGGAGACGACAAGCAGATCGCCAGGTCCAAGCGGCGGCACGGTCATGTCTCCGACCACGTGCACGTCAAGGCCCATGTGGAACAGGCGCATGGTAAGACCACGCATCTGCAGACCCTCCCGGCCAAGACCATGAAGCGCGATGCGCTTGGCTTGCAGTATCGAGTCAATCATCGGTTCCAGTGCGTCGGGAGCCAGTCTCGCCATCACGGCAGAAACATCCGCGAGAGCCTGTTGTGCCATCTGATCGAGTGATTGCGGCATTGCAGGCCCCTTCATTTGCTGCTGTTTCCGGTTGCAGGCTGATTGACAACTAGCAAGGCTGCTGCATAGTCTCAACCGCCTTCGTCACCTGCCGATATTGCGTTGGAAATACCGTAACGGCGGCTGTTGGCCAGCCAAGAATGAATTTCAATGGGAGGTTTCCACTATGAAAGTCGAACTTTACAACCGGTTCGTCACGAACCGGCGCAATGTCCTGAAAGGTGCCGCTGCGGTGTCAGCCCTTGCAGCGACCGGCGGCATAAGCGCGCTTACGTCCACGCCTGCCCGCGCCCAGAGCGACCTGCGCGCCCAGATTCTCGCCATTCCCGGTGTTGACAAAGGCCAGCCAACCGACGCCGACTGGCAGAAAGTTGGCGAAATGTGCCTCGGCGCCACCAAGGAAAACGTGAAGGAAGGTGAATTCAAGGGCGTTGAGCTCACATTCATGGGATTGAACAACCAGAACGTCCACAACGTCCTGTACCGCGGCTTGTTGAAGGCATGGTCCGATTACACTGGAGCAAAGATCAGCTGGATCGACCTCGCACAGGCCGATTACAATGCGCGGCTGCAGCAATCGATTGCCACCAACACAATCGACTTCGACGTCGTCGAAATGGGCGCGCCCTTCGAGGGCGACGTCTGCGGCAAGGGCCTTGCCTCCGAAATGCCGGACTGGGTCAAGAAGCAAATCGACATGGATGACTATGTCAGTTACCTGAAACCCCCGGTCGGCACTTGGAACGGCAAGACCTATCGCATCTCCTGCGACGGCGACTGTCACAACTTCAACTATCGCTCGGACGTGTTCGCCGATGCCGGCCTCGCCGAAGAGTGGAAGAAGGCGGGCGGCGCTGGCGAATGGGGCGTGCCAAAGACCTGGCAGCAGGTCAATGCTGCGACCAAATTCCTCAAAGGCAAGAAGCTCGATGGCCAGGATCTCTACGGCTACCTCGACCCGTGCAAGGGCTGGGGCGGATTTGGCTTCTACTTCCTCGGATCGCGCGCCACGGCTTACGCCAAGCATCCGGACGACAAGGCCTTCCTGTTCGACCCCGACACAATGAAGCCCCGTATCAACAATCCGGCCTGGGTGCGCGCCATCCAGGACGTGGTCGACTGCCTGCCCTCCGAGCCTGCCGACCAGCTCAACGCCGATCCCGGCACGACCGGCTTCCAGCAGTTCCTCGCCGGAACCGGCACCATGCTCTCCTGGTGGGGTGACATCGGCTCGAACGTCAACACCAATGACAGTTCCGTCATTCAGGGCAAGACGGCCTTCGACATCCTTCCCGGATCGGACGACGTCTACAACTCGAAGACCGGTACATGGGACAAGCTGGCTTCAGGTCCGAATTATGCGCCGAACATGGCCTATATCGGCTGGGGCATCTATGTGATGGCCCGCGTCGATTCAGACCCTGTTCGGCAGAAGGCCGCTTGGTCGCTCGCGGCCCACCTTGGCGGCAAGGACATCTCGCTGTGGAGCGCGGCTTATCCTTCGGGCTTCCAGCCCTACAGGCAGAGCCACTTCGACATTCCAGAGTGGGTTGCGGCAGGCTACGACGAAAAGTTCATCAAGAGCTATCTCGACTCCGAAGCCAATTCCTACAACCACCCGAACGCGGCCATCGAACCGCGCATTCCGGGCATCTTCCAGTATTACTCGGTGGCCGAGGACGAGTTGGCCAAGATCTACGCCGGTCAGGCCACGGCGCAAGCCGGCGCCGATGCCATCGCAGCAGCCTGGGAGAAGATCACCGAGCAGCTTGGCCGCGACAACCAGATCAAGCTCTACAAGGCCTCGCTTGGCCTATAAGAAACCAGGGGCCGGTGGCATGCCGCCGGCCTCACCTCCTTCAATCGTCCGCCGGCTGTCATGACAACATCAGTGACCGCAAATCTTGGCCGTGACGCCGTAGCCGGTCTTGTATCGGCCGAGCGGCAGAAAAGCGGCACCCTCGTCATCCGTGCTGCCTCAATCGTTCTGGCCGTGCTGGTGGTGATGCAGGCGCTGAATGGAGCGGGGATTCTGCCCTTTGGCTTCGCCTCCTGGCGTCCCATTCTCGTCGCCTATGGGCTTTGGGGTGTGGCGCTTTGCATTGGCAACATCCTGCGCCTGGGAGAAGCCGGCTGGCGCGCGCTCTTTGTTCTGCCTGCCGTACTTTTCACCATAGCCCTGGTGATCTTCCCGACATTTTTCGGGCTCTATATCGCCTTCACCGACTGGAACCTGTCGTCTGCCACCGGACGCCAGTTCAACGGGCTCGCCAACTTCTACCAGCTCGTGAACGATCCCTATTTCTGGAACTCGCTTGGCAACATGGTGTTCTATGTGCTGTCGGTACTTGTACAGTACGCCATCGCCTTTGGTCTCGCACTTCTCCTCAATGCCGAGATCAGGGGGCGCAAGTTCTTCCGCGTCGCCTTCCTGCTGCCATTCATGTTGTCGCCAGTCGCGGTAAGCTGGATGATCGGCAAGTCCATGCTCGAATACCGCTTCGGACCCGGAACACGGCTGCTGCGGGCGCTGGGCTGGGACAATCCCTCGCTCCTGACTTCGCCCTGGCTTGCCAAGACCACCATCGCCGCCATGGATGCCTGGGTGTGGATCCCCTTCATGATGATCCTCCTGCTTGCCGGGCTCCAGGCCATGCCCAAGGAGGTGCAGGAGGCAGCCAAGGTTGATGGCGCAACCGGCTGGCAGGGTTTCTGGCAAGTTACCTTCCCGTTGATGCTTCCCGTGAGCGTGACCACCATCGTGCTGCGCATCATTTTCCAGTTGAAGCTCGCCGATATCGTCATCAACACGACATCGGGTGGCCCCGGCGGCGCTACCGATACCGTGTCGAGCTTCATCTTCCGTGAATACAAGGACCGTTCGAATGTCGGCTATGGCACCATGGTGGCTGAGGTCTATCTCATCGTCATCATTGTCTTCGTGGCGCTGCTGCTCTGGTCCACCAGCAAGTTCATGCAGAGGCACCGCTAGATGCCGCCGGCCTTGAAGAAGACCCTGATCTACGGCGCGCTCATCCTGTGGACCATCGTGGCGCTCTTTCCGATTTTCTGGACATTCTCGACGACCTTCAAGGTGGCCAAGGACGTGCAGCTCGGCAACATCATCCCGTGGGTGCAGTATCAGCCGAACTGGCTCGGCCTCCGGGCACTTGGCCTTTCTCCAGACACAATCTTTCAATTCTCCACGCCGCGCGAGGAGTTCCTGAAGCGTTTCTGGAATTCGATCCTTGCATCGTTGGGCGGCGCTTCCCTGGCGCTCGTGCTCGGTTCAACCGCCGCCTATGGTCTCAGCCGCTTCGAATACAGGTACAAGATCTGGAAGAACCAGGACATCTCGTTCTTCTTCCTGTCGCAGCTGATCCTGCCGCCTGTGGTACTCGCGATGCCGTTCCTCGTGCTCTACAAGGAACTTGCCCTGCTCGACTCGCTCCTGGGCCTTATCCTCATCTACGCGCTCAGCGTCCTGCCGATTGTCATCTGGATCATGCGCGACCAGTTTGACTCGATCCCTGGCGAACTTGAACAGGCGGCCCTGGTCGACGGTTGTACCTCATGGGGCGCGTTTTTCCGCATTGTGCTTCCGATCGCCCTGCCGGGCATGGTGGCTGCCTTCATTCTCGCGGTGATCCTGTGCTGGAACGAATATTTCTTCGCCGCGCTCCTCACCAGCACGAATGCCAAGACGCTCCCTGTGATGGTGGCAAGCCAGACCGGATCGCAGGGCATTGCCTGGTGGTCGATGGCAGCGCTTGCCTCGGCTGCCATCCTGCCGCTGATCATCATCGGCATCTTCCTCGAGCGTTACATCGTCAAGGGGCTGACCGCCGGCGCCGTCAAGTAGCAGGTTTCAGTCCCAGCGCCCGGCGCATTCCCGCGAGGATCAAATCCCGCCCTTTCGCGCCAAGCTCAGCGGAGGCATCCGCCGCACTGCGTGAGTACCATTTTTCCTTGTTGAAGTGCTGCATGTCCACGGCATCCGGGCAAAGCGCCATCATCAGGGACGTTTCTCCCTGACCCGCATGATCGAATGGATATTGCCCAAAAATCTCAGGCGTGATTGAGGGATGTCCCTTGATCCAGTTGAACGGATCATCGCCGCCAGCTTGCTCGGCATAATAGTTCGCCATCTTCTCGTCGCCCCACCACCCCTCGCCCCGTTCACGCTCGAGGAACTCGAAAATTGCCTGCCGCGCTCCAAACTTGAAGGCCAGGTCGGTGGGCATGCCGGCGGTGAAATTCTCCGTCTGGTGATGAATGAAAAAATGAATGTTGCGAAATCCAATGCGCAAAAGGCCTTTGAACATTTCCTGAGCCAGCGGTTGCAGCACACCGGCGGCCACATGAAGCGAACCATTGCCCTCCGGCGGTTCAACCGCATAGCTGGCGGCGCCATAGTAGAATGGCGGCAGGATGATCAATTCCGCGTCTTTCTCGACAATGTCGAGCATCGTGGTGACGGCCAGCGTATCCATGCCCACCGCCATGTGCTCGCCATGGTACTCCAGGACACCAAGCGGCAGCACGGCCGGCCAGCGCTCGGCAATGGCAGTCCGGATTTGATGGGGAAGCATCAATTCATAGCGCACCCCGGCCCTCCTGCGATCAAGCGATCAGTAATCTTTCTCGTAGTAGACCCCGGTCCGTGACGCACCATCGGTGCCGACCGAAGCCCTCGCCTTGAAATTCGAGGTTATGCCAAGGTCGATGACAACCCGGCTGGTGTTGGTCTTGGTTGTCTGTTCGACCCCAACTGAAAGCCGGTCATTCAGCCGCTTGCCGACGCTCAGCGCCGTTTCGCCCGTCTCGGTCTGGATGACTTCCAGCCAGTCCGTCCCAAGTGCATTCTGCAGGCCGGACAGCAAGCCGCTGTCGCGCCCGCCGCTGAGAGTTGCAACATAACTCGCGATTTGAGCGATCTGCAGCGGTGAAAGCTGCAGCATTGACCGGTCGAAAATCAGCCGCGCCATCGCTTCTTCTTCCGGAAGCTGCGGACTGGATGTCACTTTGATATCGGGCGCACTCGCCCGGCCTGAGATGGTCAGGGTAATCGTTGCATCGGTCCGCCGCGACACGGCCACGAAATTGATCCGTGGATCAAGCCCGTCATCAAAATCGAGTCGGCCGTTCTCGAAATCCAGCCGCCGCGCCAGAAGCTTCAGGCTGCCACGCTGCAGGCGAAATGCACCAACGGCAGAAATGTTCTGCAACGTTCCTGTTAGAAGCAACCGCCCGCCGAGCGTGACGTTGAGGCCGCGCCCGCTGACCGAAATTGGATCGCGCGCCCGAAGTGTCAGGTTGAGCAGCACATCTCCGCCGCCACCTCCCTGCAACTCGCGCAGCGCTTGCGCCTGTTTCTTGACCGGTGCGGGCGCGTTGCGATGCTTCACATCGGGCGCAGGCAGGGCGCTTGGCGGCACCGAGCTGAGCGTGATCTTGGTTTTTTCAAGCGCGATTTCACCACCGAGCGTGGGCGAGCCGAGCAGCGGACCGGTAAGTGTCAGGTTTCCGTCATATCGCGAGGTGACAAATGTGCCATCGGTGTAGATGCCATTCTCGATCTCTGCCTTCAGATTGGCTTCGAGGTCGTTCACAAGGGAAACCGTTCCACTGAATATCGCCCGCCCGTTCTTTCCGGTGACGCCCTGGAGTGACGTGATCCGCAAGACCCCGTCACTGATGGCCAGTTGGCCGCTGGCATCGCGAATAATGAATCGCCCGGCAGCATCGCCCACTGTGGCGCCCGCCACACTGACATTGCCGTTGATGACAGGCAGATCGGTGCTTCCGGTTACTCGCATGTCAAAATCGCTGCTACCACGGAACCGCATGCCACTGGCTGCAAGGCGCTCAGTAAGGAAAATCCCGTCGGTCTTGCCACGCAGGGTAATATTCAGGCCTGACGGAGTTCCTAATCCAATTTCGCCATCTGCCGTAACGCGCGTTCCCGGCCCTGACGTACCCGAAGCGTTGAATTTCACGCTCTGTTTCTGCACGCTGCCATTCGCCTCGAACGTAAGCGGTTGAAGTCCTTGCGCGCGCAAGGTTTCAAAAGTCACAGCCTCGCCCGACAGATCAAAACGCCCGGTCGGTGAAGCGGTCGTGCCTGTGAGTCTCCCGCTTCCGCTGACGACTCCGGCCAATCCCTGAACGCCCGTAATCTTCTCCAATGCGGCAAGGGAGATGGAGTTGAGCTTCGCGGCAACATCCATGTCGGGCAGCACCCGTCCGTCCAGGCTCGCGCGTCCCTTGCCGACAATGAGTTCAGCGTTGTTGACACTCCAGGCATTACCTTGACGGCTAAACGTGAAGGGTTGCGCGGCGCGCACCGGAATATCGCGCAGGACACCGTTCAGCCGGGCTACGGCAAACTGCATATCCTTGCCAGCGACGGTCACTGCCACCTGCGCATCTGCCGAAACATCCTTGCCCGTCGCCTTGAGGCTGACATCGTAGTTGTCTAGTCCTTTTGCGTTGGCGTCGACCTCAATGCGCGAAAAGGCCAGATCTCCGATCTGCGCGCCGTCAAGCCTCACCTTGCCCGCCGGGCGCGGTGCGTCGAAGGGTGAGGCGATTGTCACATCTCCACTTGCCGCCTTGGCAACGAGGTCAGCCGCGCGAAGGTTCCGGCCGTCAAAATCCAC
>JANMMJ010000005.1:0-2084 GCA_031373255.1 Hyphomicrobiales bacterium | reverse complement strand
ATCTAACGAGTTGACCCACCTATCCGACGGCCAGTGGAGGGTTAATCCAGTCTGCAACGGATCATATTCAGCCGTGAAAAGTGTTCCGAATCCATTCTCGTAGTCGCGCTGATAAAGCGGTGATTGAAGAAAAAGCCGAGCCAAATCGCGCGGGTCTTGTTCGTCTGCTATCATATTTTGCAAGTGAGCGCGCCTAGAGTAGGTCTCGGTGAACCTATGGCGCGAAACCTGCTCGGGACCGTGTTGGTGGTTGGTCGCTATCGATGGCCAAACTCGAAACAAACCACCGCCTGGTTGCAGTTCGACGCTAGCGGTATGGCCGAAACGGTCAGCAAGAACAATGTTATACGCCATATGAGACGGCACGCGATTTAAGACGTCTAGCGCTTCTTCAACACTTCGACAGGACTCGAGGACATACCGCAGAATAAGTGTGACACCAAAGCCTGGTGAAGTAGTGTTCCTGCCACCGAATGCGATAGCAGCACATAGACCATTCCTGTTTATTCCATCCGAAAGTCCCCACAGAAATTCGACCATTCCCATCACCGGAACACCGCACCAGGCAGATCGAAATAAAAGTCCTTCGTTCAAATGTGGTGAAAGATCATAATTCCTAACCAACCGAACTTGATCCGTCCGGCCAGCAGCAGCGATAGAACATCCCGAGAGATACTGTGGAGGGCACCAATGTGAGAGAAAGCAGGCTTCAAGATCCCCTCCCCCTGTCAACGCTAGCAATCTGCGATAGGGCGTTGCGAGTTCCGGCATGTATCGTGACATGGCAGACTCGCATGCCGAGCGGGATGGAGCATTCCTCTGCGCTCGCGTAAACCAATCGCGATAAATCGGCCATGCTCTATTCCATCGTGCCTTCCATTTTGGCCCTGGTTGATTTTCCTCAATCGAGGTGAATGTCATTTCCATTGTTGTTGATCAGCCGTGAGCTCAAAGAGGCGTATTTGCAGGTTTGCGCAAAAAGAAGCGGACCATTTCAAGAGATGCGTCCGGGCCATTGGATTCAGTGTAAGAGCCTTGAGGATTGCCGCCACTCCATCTGTGACCCGAGCCCTCTATCATCCACTCTTCGGCGCGGACTGCGCCGTCCAATCCAAATATGAGTGTTTGATCGACAGACCTTCCACCTGCCGAAAATCTCCGGTGAAGTGTATTGCCCTGCTCATTTTGAGATCGCACCATGTCGGACATCAGCCTGGCGTTAACTGGAGCGACTGTATGGTCACTGCTGCCATGGAAAACGATCTGGCGTGGAAGGTGTAGTTTGGTATGTTGCGCAGCCCGTGCCGTTGCAGCCCCGCGCATGGCAGCGAAAGCAGTGTTCACGTCGGAAGCTGATTTGTAGGCAAGTCCGGAATGCACGCCTATGGAGTCGAACACGTCTGGATAGGTCGCCCCCATGACGGCTGCCATGGCCCCGCCAGCCGACAGGCCCGCAACGAAGACGTTATCCTTGTCAAAGCCGTATTCCTTCATGATGGCCCGCGTCAGAGCAGCGATGATTTCAGGTTCGCCCCCTTCCCGCGCTTGGTGCTTGGGTAGGAACCAGTTCCAGCAACCGGACTGATTGGCCATGCGGCTTTGCATCGGGTAAGCCACAAGCAGCCCCTCTTTTTGTGCGACTGCATTCATGTTCGTTCCAATGGCAAAGTCTTCCGCCGTCTGCTTGCAGCCATGGAGCATGACAATGAGACCACGCGGCGTCGCCGCATGCGGAACGTAGAGGCGATAATCCCGACTACCCGCACTGGTTATCTGGTGGCGCCGCAAAAACTGGGCACCTTCCGCAATAGGAGGGTCAATGGGTTTAGGGCGCAGCAGAGTTGATCTATTTGAGGTAAGTGACCTTATCGTTTCAGCCAGTCCCTTACGCGATATTGGCAAGACGTAAGACCGCCGGGCAAGGTTCGTGTCCTCGTTCTCAATGCTCTTGGAAAGATAGTTTTTGGGCTCGTCATTTGTGTCCTTGTCCGCGTTGGCGCGGCCGCATAAGGCATCCTGGATGATGTGCGTGGCCCGTGCTGGGTTTGACACGCGCGTAGCCGCAAGGGCCCGGCGCATGGCGG
>JANMMJ010000227.1:0-2042 GCA_031373255.1 Hyphomicrobiales bacterium | reverse complement strand
GTCCTCAACAGGGTCGCCAAAAAGACTGGCAGCGAAGCATTGGAAGCGGATGCGCTGCATTTCAGCTCGGATATGTGGAGTTCTATTGCCGTGCTCATTGGCCTTGGTGCCCTCTGGGCCGGCCTCAGCTGGGCCGACTCGGCCGCGGCACTCCTTGTTTCGCTGTTCGTGGCGCTGGCGGGCTGGCGGCTTGGGCAGCGTACGCTGAACACGCTGCTCGACGCCGCCCCGGAGGGCGCAACCGACCAAATCCGAAATATTGTGTCGGGCATCGATGGTGTTTCCGCGGTTCGCCGGCTGCGTTTGCGCCCGGCGGGGGGTACGCTGTTTGCCGGTGTTGTCATCGAAGTGCCGCGCACGCTGCCGATGGACGATCTGGTTCCGCTGAAGGAGCGGGTAGCAACCGCCATAAAGGCCCAGTTCGCCAATGCCGACGTCACGGTTACGGCCAATCCGATTGCGCTTGATGATGAAACGGTGTTCCAGAGGGTCATGCTGATCGCCCACCGGCGGCTGTGCGCCATTCATCATCTCACCGTGCAGCGCATCCCGGGCGGCAAACTGGCGATCAGTTTCGACCTGGAGGTCGATGGCGCGATGCCGCTCGGAACGGCCCACGAGGTTGCTAGTGGACTGGAGGATGCGATACGCGACGAACTTGGCAAGGATGTGGAGGTTGAAAGCCACATCGAGCCACTCCCTGAGATCCAGTTGAGCGGCGACGAAGTATCCGCAGATGTGCGCAAGCGGACCATCGCGCGCCTGCGCGAGCTGGCGGCACCCGAGGGGCCGATGTCGGACATTCACAATATTCGCATACGCGACACCAGCGAGGGCATTTTCGTGCATTATCACTGCCGGTTTTCCGAGACGGATACGGTCGATCACGTGCATGCCGTCATCGACCGGGTTGACCGGCAACTGCGCGAGAGTCTTCCGGACATCCGGCGGGTGATCGCTCATGCCGAGCCCATTGGCCGTTCCCCGCACAGGCTTTAGACTGCATGCAACATCTCACATCAGGCGATTATGCGATCATGCCGTGGAAAAACGGCGGCGGCACCACAACCGAAATCGCCATTCATCCCCGGGACACCGGTGTGCGCGGTGTTTTCCTGTGGCGCCTGAGCATCGCTGACGTTGCTTCAGACGGGCCGTTTTCAAGATTTTCCGGCTATGACCGGCATATCATGCTGATCGAAGGATCCGGCATGACGCTCGACGCGGGCGGCGACGGCAGGATCGTGCTCGACCGGAAATTTCAACCCCAACGATTTTCCGGCGACTGGACGGTCAAGGGATCGCTGCGCGATGGCCCGGTGCGCGATTTCAACCTGATGGTCTGGCGCAGTTTCGCTAATTCGCGATTGACCGTCCTCGACATCAAGGGGCGCCACGAATTCGGAGAAAGTGGTGCCACAACCCTGGTTTATGTCCTACAAGGTGAGTTGCTGGCCCGGAGCCACGTCGTGGCCATCAGCGATACGCTGGTTTTCGAGGCAGGCGAGCGCGCCGGGATCGAACCCCTCGGGGCGCCAGCACTAATCGCGGTGGCGGAAATCATTCCCCTGAAGGCCGCCTAGACGGCCGCAAATCCGCTGGCTGCGGCGGCTTTCCGTTGGCGACTTCGAAGGCCTCGTAGCTCGCCAGTTCGATGAAATGCACCAGGTGCCTCAGGCCGGACCCCTGCGCCACCAAGCGCATCTCGAGCAGCATGTCCAATATGTAGGCGGCCGTCTGCTTTTGCTGCCTGCCGGCCGAATGCGACTCGGAAGCGTGCTGCGGAGCCGAAGGCCTGCTGATTTCGGGTGATGCACTGGTCATGATTTATATCTTAGATTTAGTTTACAATCACACTAGATGTTTAAAGTTGTAGTTTATGACGCCGTGCGGGGTGCCATGCCTTGCAGTGGCAGATTGATCCCTATATGAGGCGGGTCCCTATTACCCAAACGACAGAGTGGAAATGACCGTCGTCGTCGTCGAGTCTCCGGCCAAGGCCAAAACCATAAACAAGTATCTGGGCAAGGATTTTACCGTTC
>JANMMJ010000226.1:0-2069 GCA_031373255.1 Hyphomicrobiales bacterium | reverse complement strand
ACAATCTGGTGGTCAGGATACACAGCGACGACGGGCACGTCGGCATCGGCGAAACGGACACCAATCCCTGGGTCGCGCGGGCCATGATCGAGGCGCAAGGGACTCACATCATGGGTCTTGGTCTCACTGAGATGCTAATGGGACAGGATCCGACAGACGTCGAGGGTCTCTGGGAAAAGATGTATCGCGGCTCCGCCATGACGGGCCGCCGTGGTCTCGGTATCTGCGCCATCGGCGCTCTTGACATGGCGCTCTGGGATCTGCGCGGCAAGATCGAGGGCAAGCCCTGTTGGCATCTCATGGGTGGCGCCACGAACCGGACGATTACGCCCTATGCCTCTCTCCTGCCGGAGGGTGATGATCTCGAGACTTACGGCCGCGTCTTGTGCGAGCGTGCACTTGCTGCGCAAAAACTAGGCTTTCGTGCAGCGAAACTCGAGATATGTCTCAAGGGACCATACTCTCACAACTCGCTGCAGATTGAGGACGATCGCCATTGTGCCCGCATGGTACGCGATATCCGAAAAGCTGTTGGGCCGGACATGACGCTGATGGTCGATGTCGCCTATGCCTGGCCCGACTGGAAGGAAGCGCTGCGGGCGATCGAGATGTTTGCCGACCAGGATATTTATTTCGTCGAGACGCCGCTTCCGTCGGATGATGTTGAGGGCTATGCCAAACTATGCCATGCCTCGCCTGTCAAGATCGCGCTTGGCGAATGGCAGAACACACGCTTCGAATTTCTGGAGTTCATGAATGCAAAGGCCATTGATGTTGTGCAACCCGATGTCGGGCGCGTAGGCGGCCTTACGGAAGCAAAGCGTGTCGCCATGCATGCGCGTGACCGCGGCCTGGTTGTCGTGCCGCATTGTTGGAAGTCGGCGATCGGAATTGCCGCTTCCGCCCATCTGGCAGCTGTAGCCCCGACCTGCACTTTCATCGAATTCCTCCCCCGCGAGTTGGCCGATTCTGCGCTGCGTCGTGACTTGTGCAGCGTAGAACTTCCGGTGGTCGATGGCCGTATTCCTTTGCCCATGACGCCTGGCCTCGGTGTCACCTTGAATGAAGAGGCGCTGCACAGGTTCCGGGTTTAAAGAGGTGATCATGAAGATCGAGGCGATTGATTTTTTCTACTTGTCCATGCCGGTGGTAACTGACGCTGGCGATGGGAGCCAGGATGCACTCCTGGTGCGCGTCGCAGCAGGTGGGCATGTGGGCTGGGGCGAATGCGAGGCGTCGCCCCTCACATCGATTGCGGCCTTCGTTTGCCCCATGTCGCACGGTGCTTGCAGGCCAGTGCGTGATGTCGTGATGGGCAAACCGCTGACCAACGCGCACGATATTGCCGCGCTGGCTGCGGCGGTCGAACTGGAATGCATGGATCTGCTTCAGGCTGCGCACACCTTTTCCGGGATCGAAATGGCCTTGTGGGACCTGCTCGGCCGTAAGCAAGCCGCGCCCGTTTACAAGCTTCTCGGATATAAAGCCGCGTATCCCAAACTGCCCTACGCGTCCCAACTCTTCGGAGACACAGCCGCAGAAACCCTTGCCGGCTGTCAGTCGGCCCGTACTCGCGGCTTTCGCGCAGTGAAATGCGGCTGGGGACCTTTTGGCCGCGGCAGCCTGAAAGATGATCGCGATCATCTGCAGGCGGCGCGCGAGGGATTGGGCAAGGAAGGCACGCTGCTCATTGATGCCGGCCAGATTTTCCGCGAGGATGTTGATTCCGCCGCAGCCCGCATCGCTCTTCTGGAAGAAGTAAATGCGACTTGGTTTGAGGAACCGTTCCTTGGCGGGGCATATGAAGCCTATGGGGCCCTGTCGGAACGGCGTGGCAATGTGCGAATCGCGGGCGGCGAGGCTTCGCACAGCTTTCACATGGCGCGCCATCTGATCGACTACGGCAAGGTGTCATTCATTCAGATAGACTGCGGGCGCATCGGCGGCCTCGCGCCGGCCAAGCGTGTGGCGGACTACGCTCTCGCGCATGGTGTGACCTATGTGAATCACACTTTCACATCGCATTTGGCCCTGTGCGCTTCGCTGCAACCCTATGCCGGCCTCAAGGA
>JANMMJ010000132.1:0-2047 GCA_031373255.1 Hyphomicrobiales bacterium | reverse complement strand
TATTGCATGACACAAACCTTAACGGAAATGGAGTGACAGCCATGGATACCAGTTTGTCCGAGCTGATCGCCGAGGTGTCACTTGTCGAAGAAACCGTTGAACCGGCGGATTTCGGCGAGGATGACGGCAGCCTGCTCGATGACGGAAGTTTCATCGACGACGGTACCATCGCCGATGAAGCGGTTTTCATTGCCGACGACTATGCCGGCGAAGAAGACACTGGCGATCCGGGCGCTGCCGATGGCGGCACCACCTTCGATCAGCAATGGGTGACGAGGGACATCTTCGTCGACTGGGAAAGCGGCGGGGTTGTCTTCGACAAGATCGAAGGCGGCGAATCGACCGTGGACCCTGTAGGCGACGGTGAAATTGCCTATTGCGACGACGATTTCATCATTGTCGACGATTTCACCTTCGAGGATTGCTGGCTGAATGAAGACGAAGGCGGCATTGTCGATGAGCCGCTGCCGGACGAGACCGATGTCTCCGAGGGCGAAGTCATCGACTATCCCGCGGACATGGAGGATTTCCCTGTCATCTGCGTTCTCTACCCGTGTGAAATGATGGTCTGATAGTTCCACCTTCGCATGAGTATCTGCCCTTCCCCTCCCGTCTGCGCTCATTCCGCAGGCGGGATCATTTGTTGCCGGGTAGGCCCGGGCCGTAGTCAGCCGAGCCGCATGCCTGTGAAGAAACCGGCGATCTCTCGCGCCAAAGAGCAGGGAATGAATTTGCCGGGTATTGCAACCTAAACCGTAAGCCGCTGATTTGACAGCAATCTCACAATCGCAGCGCGAAAAGTTCCATAGTCTGGAACTTTTTTGGCGACTGGGACTTATGGCTGTAAGTTCCCTGGGGTTGCCCGATTGGGGTTGCGCCGTTTTGACCTGAAGAAAACGAGGATTGCGTGTCTGCCTATCACAGAAAAACAGGCTCGGCCAATGTCGGGCAAGTCATCGGCCACAAGCTTCGCGCAATCTATGACGAAGTGGCTCATGAAGAGGTGCCCAAGCGCTTCATAGACCTATTGGATGAACTGGATGCGGCCTCAGCTGCCCAAGTCAAGCAAGACTTATGAACCCTTCAGTTCGGAGCATTGAAATGGAATCGCCGAAGCCATTCAAAACCTTGCTGATCGAAAACATCCCGGCGCTCAGGGCCTTTGCCTTCTCGCTTTCGGGTGCCGCCGACCGGGCCGACGATCTGGTGCAGGAGACACTGACCAAGGCGTGGGCCAACCAGCATAGCTTTCAGACCGGCACCAATCTCAAGGCCTGGGTCTTCACCATCCTGCGCAATGAATTCTACAGCCGCATGCGCAAGAAGGGCCGAGAGGTCGAGGACGTCGACGGCAATCTCTCTGCGGCGCTGGCCGTCAATGGCAACCAACATTCCCACATGGATCTGCTGGACATGCGGGCGGCGCTCAAGCAATTGCCGCCGGATCAGCGCGAAGCCTTGTTGCTGGTGAGCGCCTCCGAGCTTGCTTACGAAGAAGCGGCGGCGGTATGCGGTGTCGCAGTTGGCACGATCAAGAGCCGGGTAAACAGGGCGCGGGCAAGGCTGGCGGATATTCTCAAAGTCCAGGGCAGTGCCGATTACGGCCCCGACGCAATGACCGAGAGCATCGTCAGCCGGATGCCATAGGGCAATATTAATTTTGAGGTTTGTGGAACTGCAGCATGATCCGGGCGTTTATTCATCACAGGCATGCAATCGATCCCGATTTCCCCCCCATCGGGTTCCCCCACAGCACCCTGAAACCTTCGGCCCGGGCAATAATTGTCCGGGCTTTTTCTTTTGGCGGTAGCCTGCGAAAAAGGCCCGGACGCCAGGTCCGGGCCTCATCATCGTGTCTCGCGCAGTGGCTCAGCCAGCGTAGCCACGGATAGTCTTGTCATAGGCCGGTGCAGCTTCGAGCGACTCCTTGGTGGCTTCAACCTGAAGTTTGACGTTGTTTTCGCCGTCTGGCGTTACCTTGATTGAATCGAGCGGTACGGCGACATCCTTTTCACCCATGCCGAGGAAACCGCCGACGCCCAGAATG
>JANMMJ010000124.1:0-2192 GCA_031373255.1 Hyphomicrobiales bacterium | reverse complement strand
TGCCTTGCTCCGCACCATGAGCCAACGACCATCACGTGGCGCAATCGCCATACCGCTAAGTTTATCCATTTTGGATCGCTCACAAAACGAATGTGTTTGGTCCCAGCTTAACACACCTGGTATTTCATGGTAAGGAGTGAGTGTCGGCCCGCTGGCTAGGGCAGACGATTCATGATTGACTTAACCCCGTCAGAAATGGCGGGGTTTTTTCATCCGTCCGTTTTCTCGCCTCTCGCAACGATCTGGAGCGCACCATCCGGCAATGGCCGTTGCAGCTTCAATGCCTGATCTGCGGGTGCCGTCAGCCATATGTCGATTTCATCCGCCGTCGTCAGAATGACCGGCATCGCTTTCGGGTGTATCGCACCAACTTCATTGTTCGCGTCCGTTGTCAGGAACGCATACAGGTTGTTGCTCGTCTCACCTTCCTTGAGCTTGCGCACTGATTTCCATTGCCGCGTCCATATCCCGGCAAAGGCCGATAGCGGTCGCGATTCATCGAAGGCAAACCACACGGGCGGGCGTGAGCCATCGGCGAGCACTTCGTTTTCTGAAAAGCTGGTGAACGGCACGACGCACCTATTCTCGACGCCAAGCCAGCGCCGCCAATGCGGCGACTTTACATTGCGCACATTCGTCACGCCAGGGTCGGTTTTCTTGCCCTCCAGGGCGAAAGCTGGCGATGGCATGCCCCAGCGGGCCATGGCAAGCTCGCGGCCCTCAGCGCCGTTCCTGACGATGGGAGCGGCATAGTCAGGGAAGATGCCCGGCATCGGCGGCAGATTGCCGAGATAGTCCTTCCATGCCTTGAAATACTCCCGCAGCATCTCCTGGCCAGCCTGCATCGAATAGAGATTGCACATGGATATTACCCCTCAAGGCATTCCGCCAACGAAGCCGCTGGTTTCACCCGGCCTTACGATAGCGAGGCGCACCGTGCCCCGGCAACCCCGCGCCCGGCACACCGTCGCTTTCTCCACTTCGTCGAGATAGAAAAACTCCCGCTCCGGCGTTTGGACGATCTGTTGCCGCGTCAGATAGTGAACATGGCCGCAGACTTTGCAGGTGACTTCAAGTCGTTGCGATGGCTCAAGGTCACGCACCTGAATGTTGGTTTTCCAGTTCATTGGAAATCCTCCGCCGATGGAATGCGGGTGAAGGCGATCTTGCCGCCGACATGGCCGCCTGCTGGCGGGTTCCACGGCCCGACGCTGACGACGGTTTTTCCAAACCGGGCATTGAGAGTATCGGTTGCCGTCGTGACGGACTCCCAGCGCCGGCGCTTGCCGTCGTCATCGAGCAGCATATCAAGTTGCCGTTCAGAGGCCGGGGAAATGTCGGTAAGGGTGACGCCGACGCGGAACAGCGACGTTCCCCGCTTCAATTCGGCCTCAGCCTGGCGCCAAACAATGCGCAGCGCCTCAAGGATGGCCGCGTCGTCGCGCACCATGGGCAGGCTACGCTGCCGTGACCAAGTGCCGTCGCGGATCGACAGCCAGACCCAAATACCGGAACAGTAGTACCCCGCCCTGCGAAGCCGCCTGGCGGCCTTCACCAGTAACAGGCGGGCAATCTCATAGGCCTTAGGCAAGGTCCGGCTATCGGGCGGCAAGACCCTGCCATGGCCGAACATGCCGCGCTCAGTCTCCGGGGCCTGCACATCGTAGCCGTGAAGCGCATACCAAAGCCGTTCGCCGGTGACATTGCCCCACATCTTGCGCATATGCTTGGCCTGCATCGCGTAGAGGCGGCGGGTATCCACAACGCGAGCCGCCGCAAGCCGCAATTGCATGCGCGAACCGACGCCCGGAATATCCTCAAGCTCCACACCGAACAATGGTTCCGGCATCATGTGCGGGTGCCAGATCGTGACACCGTTTGGCTTGTCGCGCTTGCCCGCAATCTTGGCCAGCAGCCGATTGGCAGCGAAGCCTATCGAGCAGGTAATGAACGGGCCAACATGAGAAGCAATCGTTCCCTTGATCCGCGCTGCAAGCGCCTGGGGATCGGCGCGCTGCCCGTCGTCGAGCCTGCATGTCAATTCATCAATGGACTTCACCGCATCGATCGGAATGACGCTCTCAATCTCGGCAAGCAGCATGTTGTGGGCGCGCCGGTACAGGTCAGGCTTTTGTGGCACCAGGACAATATCGGGGCAAATCCGCTTGGCCTCTTCAACGGTCATGACGTTG
>JANMMJ010000122.1:0-2028 GCA_031373255.1 Hyphomicrobiales bacterium | reverse complement strand
TCAGCTCAATGTGTTGCGCCGGAAGCGACCCGAAAGGCTGGTCCTCGCCAACACTGACCGGCTCCTCTTCGTCTGGCTGTATCGACTGGCACCGGGTATCCTGAATGCCTTGTCGATCGTCGAACCCGAGACGGTGATCGGATGGCACAGACGTGGATTTCGTGCGTTCTGGCGCTGGAAATCCAGATCCGGAGCAGGGTGGCCGAAGGTGCCGTTGGACATCCGGACCCTCATCCGCGAGATAAGCGTCGCAAACCCTCTGTGGGGTGCACCACGCATCCACGGCGAATTGCTCAAACTCGGGATCGACGTCGGCCAGACAACTGTGGCCACGTTGCTGGCCGAGAATGTCGTTTTCGCTTTCTTCAGGGCGTAATCCTCCCTTGGTTTTCGCCGCAACACATGACAACCGGGCCGTTCACGCCGCTTCTGGATCAGGCGGTGGCCGCAGTTCGGCAATGAGCCGCTGGATGCTGGCGAAGAGGTGTCTCGGGATAGCGACCTCCGCCATCTGGAAGGCGATATAGCGGCCATGGCTGATGACCTTGGCACCAATCTTGATCAGCTTCTCCATGAGGCTGGTCAGCGACCAGTGCTTGATCGGTTCGGGTGTTGCCAGGGTGCGCAGGAAGTTGCCGAGATTGTAGGCCAGTGCATGAAGCTGGAGACGGACAGCGTTGGCTGAAAACAACCGGCACGACAGCCGCGTCCATTTGATCGCGCCCTTGCCTTCTTTGATCCACTGCTCGCAGGTGCCGCGCATGTTGTAGAAGGCGACTATGTTCTGAGGCGGTCTCGACTGTATAGGAGTTGGCGCCCTTGCTATCATCTTCAATAGTGTACCGCTTGGCGTATCTCTTGGAAAATTTCCGAGCCATTCAGCGCCCTACTGGGATACAGAACACAAAAGCAACCTGTTCCACGGCTGACATAAACACTACCAAGCATATTTCGACGACAAGGTCAGTGTTTGAGTCAAAATTCCATGATCTTCTACCGCAACACCCTTACCGCCACGATTGTGGGCCGACGCGTGATCGATTTCACGTGATTGATTCTTATCGGAAGCGCCTCGCGAACCGTTTGTTGCCGTCATGAGGCATTGTTCTGATGTGATATTTCGAGACCTGCTGCATGCAAACAGTTCAGAATCGCCTTGGCATAGTGAGTGGCCTCTTCGCCGCTGAGAGTGGGTCTGTCCCAAGTCGAACCGAAGCCTGCATCGGGATCAAAGAGATGCGCTTCCTTGATGGCGCGCGATATTAACTGCAGGACCTTGGGATCGTGGTTTGCAAGCGTCATGTGATTTAACTCGCCAGGGGAATGAATTGGTAACTGCACAGTCAACTCATCACGATCACTTATCCTGTTTTGGCTCTACGGAAAACCGTGCGTTGTTCCGTGCGAGCCAGACATCGTCCGAGAGCCATTCGTAGTCGTTATCAGGCATGAGCGGGACATTTGCGAGATCGGCTTTGGTCAGAGCAAGATAGAAACTGTTGCGCTCGCGCGAGACCCGGAGATAGGGTAACGCGACCACGATACTGTCCTTACCTGGGACAAAGAACCCCCCAGTCGCCACAATGGCATAATCACGCCGTCCTTCCGTCCCCATGACGATGTTTCTGACTTCGCCCACGATCTTATCGTCCGAGGTCCGGACCTCGGCACCCATGATCTCGTCCGCTCTCATAAGAGGAACCATTTCGGCGATTTTTGTGAGTGGAGCCGCATTGATGTTGTTTCGATTGCCGATGACAGCACCGCCTTCCTGAACCATCGGTTCTCCGGCCGCGATTTGTTGTTCGACCTCGTCTTCATCGCTGCCGCCCAGGCTACCCATAGAGGGAGATGCGACCAGTCCACGAATATGGCCCAGCAGCTGCTCGCATTCTTCAATCCGTCCGTATGACCAAAGAATAAACGCTGAGTCTCGCAACCGTCTCAGGTCTTGTACCATTTGCCGATTGTTAGGGTCGCGAAACTCGGGCTTTTTGAGTATGGCCTCTTCAAGTTTGGCATCGGATA
>JANMMJ010000087.1:0-39722 GCA_031373255.1 Hyphomicrobiales bacterium | reverse complement strand
GAGCGGTTAAATCGCGACACTGCGGCCTGTTATTTCCGCGGCTTGCCAGTTATAAGGCTGGAAAATCACGGAATATCGCCATGGCCGGCCATTCACAATTCAAGAATATCATGCACCGGAAGGGCAAGCAGGATGCCATCCGATCCAAGCTCTTTTCGAAGCTGGCGCGGGAAGTCACGGTTGCCGCAAAATCGGGTTTGCCGGATCCGGAAAAGAATTCGCGGCTGCGCCTGGCCGTTCAGAATGCGCGGGCCGAGAACATGCCCAAGGACAACATTGAACGCGCCATCAAGAAGGCGATGGGGAATGATTCCAATACCTATGAACAAATCCGTTACGAAGGCTATGGACCGGGCGGGATTGCCGTCATTGCCGAAGCCTTGACCGACAACCGCAACCGAACAGCCTCGGTGGTGCGTTCGCTGTTTGCAAAGTATGGCGGCAATCTCGGCGAGACGGGGTCAGTATCGTTCATGTTCAGTCGCGCGGGCGAGATTGTGTACAAGCCGTCCGCTGGATCGGCCGACACAATGATGGAAGCCGCCATCGATGCAGGTGCCGATGATGTGCAGTCGGACGAAACGGGGCACACAATTATCTGCGCCTTCGAAAATATCGGGGAGGTCTCTTCGGCACTCGCGGCAAAGCTTGGCGAGGCCGATACCGTGAAAGTCGTGTGGCGGCCGCAAACGATAGCACCGGCGGATGTAGAAAAGGCGGAAAGCCTGATGAAGCTGGTGGAAGGGCTGGAAGAGGACGACGACGTGCAGAACGTCTTCACCAATGTCGAGATCAGCGACGAGGTTCTGGCCAAGCTCAACGCGGCCTGAGCCGTTGCATGCCAGACGCGGAAGGCGTCTTGGCCAACACGTTCCTCCGGCCCTTGGGAGGTTTTGCTCTTGAACTCAAGCAGCCTCATTCAGCGCCGGCCGACATTCCGGAAATGGCAAGGTGCAAATCACCCGGCCGAAAGCTGTTGACATTGTTCCTGTTTTGTTCTAGCGAGGCTGGAGGAGGACTTTACCGGACACATGGACTGGGACAGGGTCATGGAGCGTAATCAGGCAGCACTCACCCGCATCGTCGCGATGCTCATTGCTATGGTGGAAATGGGAACAGGCGGCATGGTGGCGCTGCTTCCGCCGTCTCTCTACAACGCGGTGTCGCGGATGTTGCACCCAACGGAATCGGCGGTGCGCCGCCTGATTGCCATTGCGGCGCGTGGGCTCAAGGTGAAACCCGCTCTCATCCGTCCAATGCCCAAGGGTCTTGTTTTCGCCGGAAAAGGCGGTGGCGGAGTATTGGCGTTTCAGCTGTTCGACACGCGCCAGAGGTTCAGCTGCTTCGAACGAAGACGTACTTCCGCCACGGTCATTCCCCGCATTCACGTCTTTGCCGACAGTCCGCTCGTCCCGTTGTTCCAACCCCGGCCGGTTGAGAGTCCCATCGCTGAGCCGAATGAGACGGTCGATGTGATCGACGCTACTCGCCTTGGCCGCCGTCTCGCCGCAGTGAAGATGGCGCTGGAGAACCTGCCGCACCAGGCCCGGCGTCTGGCGCGCTGGAAAGCCCGGCGCGACAGGATGCAAAAACCTACATTCTGGTCGCCGTTCCGCCCCGGTCCGCCGCCCGGCCATCGCAAGCAGCCTCGAGAGGAAATCGACTTTGTGCTGCGCGAGTGTCATGGGCTGGCGAGGGACGCGTTATATGAAGACACATCCTGATTACCTCCATCCATCGAAGATGATTGCGGGTTCGCGGTTGATTCTGTGCGGCCCCGTTCCGCTATAGATGATCGCCATGCAAGCGATTCGAATCATCGGGCTTGATCCAGGGCTTCGCAACACCGGCTGGGGGGTGATCGAGACGAAGGGCTCCCGGCTTTCATTCATTGCCGATGGCAGCGTGCATTCCGATCCGAAGGCGGAGCTTTCCGACCGGCTGCTGCAGATTTATGAGCAATTGCTCGCGGTGGTCAAATTCCATGCCCCTGATGAGGCCGCCATCTAAGAGACATTCGTCAACAAGGACGCGCGAGCAACACTCAAGCTTGGCCAGGCGCGGGGCGTTGTCATGCTGGTGCCAGCACTGCTGCACATACCCGTTGCCGAGTATGCGCCCAACATGATCAAGAAGTCGGTCGTCGGGGCGGGGCATGCCGAGAAAGACCAGATCAAGCACATGGTGAAACTGTTGCTGCCCAAGGCCGAAATGAACTCTGCGGATTCAACGGATGCGCTGGCCATCGCCATTTGCCATTGCCATCAACGTGGCGCGCGCGATCTCGCAAAGCTGGTAGCGCGTTCTTGACTTGTTCCAGTGGCGCGGATAGTGAAGCCCGATCATGATTGGAAAGCTCAAGGGCAGAATCGACTCTTTCGGCGATGACTGGGTGATCATCGATGTGGGCGGCGTCGGCTATCATGTTTTCTGCTCGACAAAGACATTGGGTTCTTTGCCGCCGATTGGCGAGGCTGCCGAACTCCATACTGAAATGCTGGTGAGCCAGGACATGATCCGGCTGGTCGGCTTTTCCGCTCAATCCGAGCGGGAGTGGTTTCGCCTGCTGCAAACCGTGCAGGGGGTTGGAACCAAGGTTGCCCTGGCCATTCTCTCTACGCTTTCATCTGGCGACCTAGCCAACGCCATTGCACTGCAAGACAAGGCGATGATCGGGCGCGCGCCGGGTGTCGGGAAAAAGCTGGCCGAGCGGATAGCGCTGGAGCTCAAGGACAAGGCGCCTGCCTTTACGCCTTCCGATAGTGGCCTGGCGCGGCTTCAGGCCGATCTCGGTTCCTCCAGACCTACGGCGGCAGCCGATGCGGTTTCGGCCCTTGTCAATCTTGGCTATGGCCAAACGCAAGCTGGAATTGCCGTGAGTGCCGCGATGAAGAAAGGCGGCGATGATCAGCCAACGGAGAAATTGATCCGCCTGGCGCTGCGTGAGCTGGCGATGACATGAATGAGCGTCTGATCGACCGTGACACGAAACCTGAAGATGCAATCGATACGCATCTGCGGCCGCAGCGGCTGGATGAGTTCATCGGCCAGGGCAAGGCCAAGCAGAATTTGCGGGTGTTCATCGAAGCCGCGAAGTCGCGCAAGGAAGCCCTCGATCATACGCTGTTCGCCGGTCCGCCGGGACTTGGCAAGACCACGCTGGCGCAGATCGTGGCGCGCGAGCTTGGCGTGAACTTCCGGGCGACGTCCGGACCGGTGATCGCGAAGGCTGGCGATCTCGCTGCTCTTCTCACCAATCTTGAAGACCGCGATGTGCTGTTCATCGATGAAATCCACCGGCTCAGCCCGGCGGTCGAGGAAGTGCTTTATCCCGCGATGGAGGATTTTCAGCTCGATCTCATTATCGGCGAAGGCCCCGCGGCGCGCTCAGTGCGGATTGACCTGGCAAGGTTCACGCTTGTGGGCGCCACAACACGCACCGGACTTTTGACGACGCCGTTGCGCGACCGGTTTGGCATTCCGGTGCGGCTCGAGTTTTACAGCGAGGAAGAACTGCTCGATATCGTGCAGCGCGGGGCACGGGTGATGCAGGTGGCCATCTCGGAGGATGGTGCGCTTGAGATTGCCAGGCGGTCGCGGGGGACACCGCGGATTGCCGGCCGGCTACTGCGGCGGGTGCGGGATTTTGCTTCGGTCGCTGGCGCACTATCTATCGACCGGGCCGAGGCCGACCGGGCCTTGTTCAATCTGGACGTTGACCAGCGCGGGCTCGATGCGCTGGATCACCGGTATCTCTCCTGCATCGCGATGAATTTCGGTGGCGGACCGGTCGGGATCGATACCATCGCCGCGTCACTGTCAGAGGCGCGCGACGCAATCGAGGATATCGTCGAACCTTATCTCCTGCAGCTTGGTTTTCTCAATCGCACGCCGCGCGGACGCCTACTTACAGCGCATGCCTTCCGGCACCTTGGCCTAGCGGTGCCGCAGCGATCCGAAATCACGCAGGGCATCCTGCCGCTCGAGGGAAACGATGACTGAACAGTGGCCCGATATTGCGGGACGCATCGTGGCAGGTGTGCATCGCCTCGCAGTTCGGGTTTACTACGAAGACACGGATTTCTCCGGTGCGGTGTATCACGCCAATTATCTTAAGTTTTGCGAGCGGGCGCGTTCGGATTTCCTGCGGCTGTCGGGAGTCCATCATCATGAGCTTCACTGGCACGAAACGCAGGGACGCCTCGGTTTCGTGGTGCGGCGCATGGTTTGCGACTTTTTCAAGCCGGCCCGCATTGACGATTTGTTGGAGGTTGAAACCCGCTTTCTCGAACTGGCAGGAGCGCGCATGGAGCTTTTTCAGTCTGTGCGGCGAGATGAGCAGGTGCTGTTTCAGGCTTCAGTCACGGCGGCCCTTGTCGATGCGAATGGCCGGCCGCGGCGAATGCCGCCGGATATGGTGAAGGCCGTCAAGTCAGCCCTCTGCACTAATCCCGCGCCCCGCTAATCCATTTTTTTCCGAATGCGCAGAATTCTTCGTATTCCTGTTTTTCGGCCTGCGAGAGTTGTGTCAGATCGAGCACAATGCATTTCCTCTCCAGTGCGCGCTTTTCGTCTTCCCCGAAAAGCTCGCACCATGGTTTTTTCCACACGGCCAATGCGAAGTCATTGTTGGAGCGGCTGAATGTGTCGATGATAAGTTGGCGCTGCTCGCGGCTTGGGCCATAGTACTTTTGGCCGTTCCAGCCCAATTCTCCCGCCATCTTGCGGAGCGTCTTGGCAAATTGGCTTCGACGGTCGCGTTTGATAGCGTAGTTTCCGCGCTCTAGAGCCAGACCAATTTCTTGCATCGCGGCAATGGTCTTCGGTCCGGGAGACTCATTTCTTGTGTCTGGCATCGCAATGGTCGACAGCGCATCCTCAGGCAGACGCACAGCAGTCAAGACTGCGCTGACTAATCCGGCGCCAATTATGTGAGTGTTGAACGGTATGAAAACTGTCTGAAATCGATTGTCGGCAAGAAGGTGGCCGAATTTTGCGTTGAGGTCGGCACGCGGGCTGACCAGGAAGTGGTTGAGGAACTCATCAAAAGGCTGGCAATTTATGAGCTTCTTGACCCCCTCTGCGTAGATCGAATTGATGGCATCGACCTGGGGCCGCACGAAGGCGATGATTACGACGGCATAACCCAAGGCTGAAAAGTAACCGTAAATGCGGTCGCGTGCGTCTTTCTCATTAATACGGGCCGAAAAGTTCTCGGAAGAGATCAGAACATCAGGTGGAAGCCGGGCAAACCTCAGTTCCTCGCTCAAGGCGCGCCGGTAGGCATCCGTCCTGTCAAAGTTCATTTCATTGGCAAGCAGGTGATGATTGCTCCGCGCCTTCGCGGCATTCATTTCTGGTACGTAAATACCCGCGTCGCGCAATTCATTTCTGTTCTCAAACAGAGCAGCCTGGATTGTGGACGTTCCAGTCTTGTTGGGGCCAATGTGCAAGTAGCAGGTGCGCATGGCATCGCGCATACGGCGCATTGGCTGGATGGGTCAAGACAGTGCTTACAAAAATGCGGCGCGCCAAGAGGAGCGCGCCGCATATTTTTAGAAGAATCGGCAGATCAGTTTATTGTCGTTGCCTGCGTGCCATTGCGGTGTTGCGCATTTGTCGCAGACTTCCTGGCAGCGCCGGACTTGGTGGACCGCGCCGTCTTTGCGCGGCCAGAATTCTTAGGCGCCGCGCGGCGGCGATTTCCTGTAGTTGTCCTCCCGGCCGGAGCATTGTTCCGGCTGCCGCTTATGACATTCGGCATGAACGCCCCGACGACCAAGCCAATGCCAAGGCCAATTGCGCCGAGCAGCATCGGATTGGTATCCGCCATGCGCTGGATGCGGCGGGTATCCGGCATCATGTCAGCGGCATGCGGAAGCCTGTCAGCCATGTGGCTGGCCATGCCATAGGCAGAATTTGCGAACTTCCGGCCCTGTTTGACGGCCTTCGTCGCGCGGCGCTTGACGTCACTGGCGAGGTCAAGACCAACCTTGCGGTTCGCGGCCTTCGGACGGGATGTCCGCCTAGATGATTTTTTCGCTTTCATAGCCATAGTTTTTCTCCTTTTGGTGAGGGGTTGATTTCCTGATTAGGCCGTTTCCGGCCTGCAGGAACTTCCAGGCGATCCAACTGGCGCTTGCCGCGCAAATCGCGACCGCCAATGGATTGTTAAGGCCGACTGCGCGCATGCGCTTGGCGAGTGCTGGTGCCGGTCCCATCTGACCCAGCACGTCGTCCAGCAATTTGCTGGGCCGCATGCGCCGCGTTGCGCCGGTAACTGCGGCTTCGAACTCTGCCCGGCGCATGTCCGCTTCGAGGGATAGGCGTTCAAGCTCGCTCATGCCTATGCCCCTTCATGCCGAGGTTCATCCGGGAAATGTTTTCGACGAAACGGCTGGGTGTCAGGCCTTTCAATGAAAGCCTGTTGCGGGCGACTGCAAAGAAGATCAGCGCAGCAAGGATGCATGCCGCTCCAATCAACGCATAAGCAATCATCGGGCCGCCAACGAATGGTGCAATCAGGGCCGCGATCGCCACTGCTGTAAACGCAATTCCGATTATGGCAAGCCCAACGGCGATTGCACCCATCACGATTGCAGTAAACTGGGCTCGCAAATTTGCGAGAATTTCCGCTCGCAAGAGGTTCAATTCGGCGCGTGCCAGTCCGACGCCCGTTTCAATGACGCGTGCGACTGCATCACGATTGGGCGTCTCACGCATGGCGGCTACCGTTGCGGGCCTTTCGCTGACCTGTGCCCGGCGGCGTGGCAGCCAGAAGCCTGCTCGCGGCGATCCCGGCAGCAACGCCCGCGCCGAGTGTCAGGAAGGGGCGCTGGCGGGCATAAGCCCTGGCCTCAGTGAACATCTGGCGTATTTCTGCGCCTTCGATGTATTGCCCCAGATCATCAATCGCCGACGACGCTTCCTCGACATAGCTGCGGAGATTGGGAAGATCGTCCAGCGTCTGGCCGAAACTGTAGGCTGCGGTTGCTGCGTCTCTCAACTTCATCGAGACGCGGTGCTTGCGGCTTTCGGCCATTGAGGCTGCCACACCGGCGATACTGTCAAGGAAGACTTGCGCATCGTTGCGGGGTGTTTGCCTTCTTGAAGTTTTTCTGCGCTTTGCGGCCGCCATCGGATGTCTCCCAAACTTGTGTTCTGCGGTGACATAACGCGCCGGTTGCTCCGCGGTTCCGTTGTGTTGCTAACCCTCCCTTAACCATAAAACCTTCATCTGCTACCGCAGGCTGGCCGGTTGCGGTGCGGCCTCTGCGCCGATTCGACTGAAAACACCGGATTCGCCGCAGTTTCGACAGATTTGACCTGTTTCAGGGCGCCTTCTCCGTGAAATCAGGTTGCTTCGCGTCGTGGGGACGAATGGCGGCCTTGCGGGCGGTTGGGAAAGACAGAATGGATCCAGTAGCGGTTGAAACCGTCCAGCAGATTGGCGAAGTGTCGCTTTGGCACCTGTTCTGGCAGGCGGGCTGGGTGGTCAAGTTGGTCATGCTCGGCCTTGCGTTCGCATCGATCTGGTGCTGGGCCATCATCCTTGAGAAGTTCATCATGGTGCGTCGGATGAACGGCGCCAATGACCGCTTTGAACAGCTGTTCTGGTCGGGCCAGTCTTTGGACGACCTTTATGTTGCACTAGGGCCGCGCGAGAGCATGGGGCTTTCGGCGATTTTCATGACGGCCATGCGGGAGTGGAAACGCAGTCAGGATTCGGCGATGCGGGCCGGTTTCCAGGGCGTCCAGAAGCGCATCGAAAAGGTCATGGACGTGCAAATCCAGAAAGAGATGGGCCGGGTGGAGTCGCGGCTGCTGTTTCTGGCCACGACAGGTTCGGCGACGCCGTTCATTGGTCTTTTCGGGACGGTTTGGGGAATCATGACCTCGTTTCAGGCCATTGCCAATTCGCAGAACACCAATCTCGCGGTGGTGGCACCTGGCATTGCGGAAGCCTTGTTCGCCACGGCCATCGGCCTCCTCGCCGCCATACCGGCGACAATCTTCTACAATATGTTCACCTCGGATGCGGCCAAAATCGGGACGCGGCTGGAGAATTTCGCAGACGAGTTTTCGGCGATCATTTCGCGCCAACTCGACGAGAGGGTGTAAGGTATGGGTGCGTCGGCAGGAGGATCCCGCGGGGGATATGTCAGGCGGTCGAGCCGGCGAAAGTCCAGCTATTCGGCGATGTCGGAGATCAACGTCACGCCGCTTGTCGACGTCATGCTGGTGCTCCTGATCGTTTTCATGGTCGCGGCCCCGCTGATGACGGTCGGTGTGCCGATCGAACTTCCCAAGACGGACGCCAAGCCGCTCCAGTCGAATGTGGAACCCATCACAGTTTCAGTTGCGCTCGATGGCAAGACCTATCTCCAGGAAACCGAGATCGATGTGGCCACGCTGATCCCGAAACTGCAGGCTATTTCCAAGAACGGCTATGATGAACAGATCTTCGTGCGCGGCGATACGGGCGTGAATTATGGCCGTGTCATGGAAGTGATGGGGGCACTCAGCGCTGCTGGCTACAAGAAACTCGGTCTGGTCACGGGCGACAACCCCAAGAAAAAAACCAACTGACAATGCGCTGGAGCCTGATCACATCGCTCCTGCTGCATGTGGCAATCCTGATTGCCACGTTCATCGTCATGCCCAATCCGCAAGAATTCAAGGTGAAGGATCAGGAGATGATCCCGGTCGACATCGTGTCGGTCGAGGATTTTTCCAAGCGCATGGCCATGACCAAAACGCTGGAAGCGCCGAAGAAGGTCGAAAAGCCGAAGCCCAAGCCTCAGGAAATTGTCAAGGAAACCAAGCCTGCGCCGGAAGTAGCACCCGAAATCAAGACGGCAGCCAAGGAACCCAAGGCAGAGCCGCCGCCCGAGCCCAAAAAAGAGGAACCCAAGCCGGAAGAGCCGAAGAAGGCGGAGGAGCCCAAACCCCAGGAGGATCCTCTCAAGGACCTGATCAAGAAAACCGAAGACGATACGCCGGAGCCCAAAAAGGAAGAACCCAAGAAGAAGGAAGAACCTAAAAAAGTTGAGGTGAAGCCCGAGAAAAAGCCGGAAAAGAAACCCGAAAAAAAGAAGCCGGAAAAGAAACTCGACGTCAGCGAAATCGAGAATTTCCTCAACAAGGTCGACGACAAGAAGACTGCGCCGCAGAAACCTTCGCAGGAAACGGGTGAGCCGCAACAGGCCGAAGCCAATCTCTCCGGTGAGGACCAGCAGCTTGCCGCGACATTGGTCGACATGCTTCGGCAGAAGCTTTCGCAATGCTGGGCGGCCCCGGCCGGTGCGCGGGAAGCGCAGATCGTGGTCAAGATCAAGTTCCATCTCGACCAGCAGGGCAATGTGATCGGACTTCCGGAAGTTCTGACTTCAGGCGGCGATGGACTGTTTCAGGCGACCGCGCAATCGGCCGTGTCGGCTGTCATGGATTGCCAGACCTACGATTTCCTGCCGGCCGACAAGTACGATCTTTGGCAGGAGATCACGATCAATTTCAATCCAAACATGATGTCCTGACTGCATTTGAGGCAATATGACACTTAGAACGTTCCGCCAGACCGTCTGTTCGCATGTGCTCGCAATCGTCGCACTAGCCTTGCTCTCGTTGCCGGTAAAAGCGCTTGAAGTTGACGTCTCGCCCGGCAACATCAACCCGTTGCCGATTGCGATCCCGGCGTTGATCGGTGCGGGGGGCGACGAAGCGCAGATGGGTGCGGATATTGCAGGGGTGATCGCGAACAACCTGAGCCATTCGGGATTTTTCAATCCGCTTGATCCCGCGTCATTCATTGAACAGATCACCGACTTCAACCAGGAACCGCGCTTTGCCGACTGGCGCCAGATTCAAGCCAAGGCGCTGGTTACCGGGCAGGTCTCACTTGCCGGCGGTAAACTCCGCGCCGATTTCAGGCTGTGGGACGTCGGCACGCAGCAGCAGCTTGTCGGCCTGCAAATGAGTGCCTCTCCAAAAGCCTGGCGGCGCATTGCTCACCAGATTTCCGACCAGATCTACAAACAACTCACCGGTATCGACGGCTATTTCGATACCCGCGTGGTTTTTGTCAGCGAGACGGGTCCCAAGGACCGCCGGGTGAAGAAGCTGGCGATCATGGATCAGGACGGCGCCAACGTGAAAGCCATCACGAACGGCAAGAATATCGTGCTGACGCCGCGCTTTTCACCCACATCGCCGGAAATCACCTACATGGAATTCGACGGCGATTCACCTCGGGTGTTCCTCTACAACATTGAAACGGGACAGCGTGAAGTGGTTGGCGATTTTCCCAACATGAGCTTTGCGCCGCGGTTCTCACCGGATGGCCAGCGCGTGGCGCTGAGCCTGCAAGAGGGCGGCAACGCCAACATTTTTGTGCTCGATCTCCGTTCGCGGCAATTGCGCCAACTCACAAATACGGCTGCGATCGATACGGCGCCCTCGTTTTCGCCAGATGGCAGCCAGATCGTTTTTGAATCCGACCGCGGCGGCGGCCAGCAGATCTATGTGATGAATGCCGATGGTTCCGGGCAGCAGCGCATCAGCTTCGGCGATGGGCGCTATTCGACCCCTGTCTGGTCTCCCAAGGGTGACAATGTCGCTTTCACCAAGCTCGGCGGCGGACGTTTTGCCATCGGTGTGATGAAACCCGACGGCTCTGGTGAGAGAATATTAACCGAAGGTTTTCACAATGAAGGTCCGACGTGGGCGCCCAATGGGCGCGTCATCATGTTCTTCCGCGATCAGCCGGGAGACTCGGGTGGGCCAAAGCTCTTCTCCGTCGATATCACCGGCTACAACGAGCAGCCGGTGAAAACCGAGGGGTTTGCATCGGATCCAGCCTGGTCACCGCTGCTCAACTAGGCAAGGGCGCAGGGGAAGAAGTGCAGTTTGCGGGCCGGGGGGCCCAATAAAAGGCAGGCGCGAGGGGATCGCGATGCCGTCACATCAGTTAGCTTCAAAGGAGTGGGTTTAATGTTGCGTCATTTTGCGAGTCTCAAGATTGCTGCCGTCTGCTGCTGTTTCCTGGCATTGGCCGCATGTTCGAAAAAATCGACACCGGATCTGGAAGCCAATGCCGGCCCCGGCGTTGGAACCGCCGCACCTGGTTCCGCCGAACAGTTCCAGCAAGAAGTTGGCGACCGCATCTATTTTGTGGTGGATCAGTCGAACCTGACCCCCGAGGCTGAAGAGACGCTGCGGCGCCAGGCATCGTGGCTCAAGCAGTATCAGGCAGTAGCGATCCAGGTCGAGGGCCATTCGGATGAGCGGGGTACACGCGAGTACAACATCGCGCTCTCCGCCCGCCGTGCCACGGCAGCGCGCGAGTTCCTCATTGCCCAGGGTGTTGAAGCCTCGCGCATATCCAGCATTGCCTATGGCAAGGAACGGCCGGCTGCACTTTGTGACGCAGAGCAGTGCTATTCGCAGAATCGCCGCGCTGTGACGGTGATCACCGGTGGCACGACCAGCTAGGGCCAAAGCCTTTTCCCGTCACAAAATCGCCGCTCTCGGACGGTCATTACCGGGAGCGGGCAACCAGATCGGGACTCGCGCGACAGGCGGGTGATGGTTTCTTAACCATAATCCGCCACATTGTTGCGTAGTGCGAGCCGATGGCTGTGCGATTTTGGGGTTCTGGACGAGATGCGCGCCCGGCGGGCGATCAAAAGGAGTGTGTTGATATGATGCGTGGACTGGCAAGCATGAAGATCACAAAGATCGCAGCCGTCACTTGCTGTTTCCTGGCATTAGCTGCCTGCTCCAAGAAGAATACGCCCGACCTTGAAGAGGGCACCGGTGGCGGTTCTGCCGCTACACCGGGCTCAGCCGGTGATTTCAAGACGAATATCGGCGACACGGTCTATTTCATCGTCGACCAGTCGTCGCTTACGCCAGAGGCTCAGGAAACGCTCCGCCGCCAGGCGCAGTGGCTGCAGCAATATCAGGGCGTAACAGTCCAGGTCGAAGGCCATGCCGACGAACGAGGAACGCGTGAATACAACATTGCCCTTTCGGCGCGGCGCGCCACCGCAACCCGCGAATTCCTGATCGCCAACGGGGTCCCCGGAAATCGCATTGCCTCCATCGCCTATGGCAAGGAAAGGCCTGCGGCGCTTTGTGACGCCGAGCAGTGCTATCAGCAGAACCGGCGCACTGTAACCATGGTGACCGGGGGCGCAAATCCGGGCTAGGCGGCACGACTGTTGCAGGCGAGCAACAGAGTTGCGCTTTCCGAATATCGTCACAATCACAGCCGCATTTTCACCGCGTTTGGCGAACAATTGTGGATGCAAGACGGTCCCATCCGGTCGGGAATTATGAAAATCAAGATCTATACTCTCCTTACGGCAGCTTTCATCGCTTCGGCCTCCCTGACCACGCCCGCATCGGCACAGTCAGCGGCGCAAATCAATGTGCGGGTCACCCAGCTTGAAGATCAGATCAGGCAGCTTGTGGGGCAGGTCGAACAGCTCACTTACGAAGTGCAGCAGCTCAAGGGCGGCCTTGGTGCGCAGTTACCGAAGAAAAAGGAGTCCAGCATTCAGCAGCTGGCGCCCGACATCGGCCCGGTTGAGACAACTGAACTGCCGCAAGTCAGGCAGGGTCAAGCGGACCAGGGAATCGAGCAAATCGAAGATTCGCCTCCAAACATGATCACGACCGTTATCGACGAGAACGGTAACGAGCAGCAGATGGCGATCCAGAAAGCGCCGGGACCGAAGATTCTCGGCTCAATCCCTGAGGCAAATCAAAATGATGGTGGCTTCGAAGGCCAGGTTCTCGTCGCCCCGGGCGGCCAGCCGGAAACGCAAACTGTGGCCATCGCGGAGAATCCAGACCTCGATTCACCGGAAGCGCTTTACGAACGGTCGTACGAGAATCTTTTGCGGCGCCAGTTCACGGATGCCGAGTCCGGTTTTCAGACATTCCTTGGCAAGCACCGCGATCATAGCCTTGCTGGCAACGCGCAATACTGGCTTGGCGAAACCTATTATGTTCAGGGCGACTACAAATCGGCCGCGCAATCGTTTCTGACCGGCTACCAGGACTTCCCCAAGAGCCGCAAGGCTGCGGACAGCCTGTTGAAACTGGGCCTTTCGCTGAAGCGTCTGGGCCAGAACGAGCAGGCCTGTGCGGCGTTCAGTGCGGTGAGCGAGAAATATCCCAAGTCCACGGAAGCCCGCAAACGTGCCCAGGGCGAGTTCAAGCGTGGCGGCTGCTGAAAGGCCTGAAGCTGCGTTTTCCAGAGACGAGCTGAACCATCTCCTTCGTGACCTTGCCGGCGCCGACCATATCGCCCTTGCGGTTTCGGGAGGCTCCGATTCAACAGCGCTGATGCTGCTGGTGCACGCATGGGCGAGAGGACAGACCCAGCCGCCACAAGTTTCCGTTTTGACTGTCGACCACGGCCTGCGGGAAGGCAGCGGTGCCGAGGCCGAAGCGGTCAGCCAATGGACGAGAACACTTGGACTGCAGCATGCGGTTTTGTCATGGAGCGGCGAGAAACCCTCCACGCGCATCCAGGAGCTGGCGCGGCAGGCGCGTTACAAACTCCTCACCGAATGGTGCAAGGAGAACGGTGCCGCCGTTTTTCTGACGGCTCACACCATCGAGGACCAGGCTGAAACCATCGTCATGCGGCTCGCCCGCGGCACTGGCATCGAGGGATTTGCCGGAATGCGCCGGTCCTCCCTCCTCGATGGCATTATCCTCCGGCGGCCGTTGCTCAATATCTCCCGGCAGCGACTGAGGGCCTATCTTCAGGCGCAGAACCATCAGTGGATCGACGATCCAAGCAATGAAAATAGCCAGTTCGAGCGAATCCGGGTGCGCAAGGCATGGCCGGAAATCGAAAGGGCCGGACTCACCGCTTCCGCTCTGCACGAGACGGCCCATCGGGCCTTGCGGGCGGACAATGCGCTTCATGCCATCTGCGATGACTTTATCGCCGCTGAGGTACAGCGCTTTCCGGAAGGTTATTGCGCGGTCGACCTTCAGTCGTTCCGGAAACTGCCGGATGAACTTCGCATCCGTGTCCTTGACCGGCTTACCCTCACTTATGGTGCTGGTCAGAGGGCTGAACTGGCGGCGCTGGAACGTCTTGAAAGCTGGGTTTCCATTGTCGAGCCGCAGCGCAAGCGAGCTACATTGGCGGGATGCCTGATCGCCTTGCGGCAGAAATCCATACTCTTTGGGCGCGAACCGGGACGTATTTCAAAAGTGCCCATGGCATTGCAGGGCCAGGGCGTGTGGGACGGACGCTGGCAAATCAGTGTCGATTCGCCTTTAGCGGAATTGAACGTTCGTCCGGCAAGCCTTGTGTCTGGTGTTCCCAGGGTCAAGAGCCTGCCGGCCTTTGTTCAGGCGGGAATGCCTGCCATTTTCGACGGCGAAAAACCGGTGTTCTTGCCGGATCGGGGTCAATTAGCCGAAAATCTAAAGGTTACGGCCACTTTTTGCCGCTAATGGTTTGTTTAGGCTGACGGGCTGCTTGGCAAGCTGCCATGCGGTGCTTATGTTACGGTACTTATCAGGGCTGAGGCCGTACGGAACAGAGGGACCAAGTGACCAATTTCCGCAATTTTGCCGTTTGGATCGTCATTGCAATGCTGCTGTTTGCGCTGTTCAGCCTGTTCCAGGGACAGGTGACGCGCACCAACGCTTCGGAAATCAGCTATTCGGACTTCATGGCGAAGGTAAAATCCGGCCAGGTCAAGTCGGCAACCTTCTCGAATTCCGTGGGCCTCAACAGTGAAATTACGGCGCAACTCTCGGATGGCAAGGTCGTCCGCACGGTTGGACCGATCCTTGAAGAGCAGCTCAAGGCGCTTGAAGAAAGCCGCATCGAGACGAACTTCCAGCCAGCCCAGAATGACTCGTTCCTGACCAACGCCCTGTTCTACTGGCTGCCGACGATCGCACTTATCGGCGTGTGGATCTTCTTCATCCGCCAGATGCAAAGCGGCAGCGGCAAGGCCATGGGTTTTGGCAAGTCGAAGGCTAAACTGCTCACCGAAAAGCATGGCCGCGTGACTTTCGAGGACGTGGCGGGTGTCGAGGAAGCCAAGGACGATCTTGTCGAGATTGTCGACTTCCTCAAGGATCCGCACAAGTTTCAGCGCCTCGGCGGCAAGATTCCCAAGGGTGCGCTTCTCGTCGGTCCTCCGGGAACCGGCAAGACGCTGCTGGCGCGCGCCATCGCCGGCGAAGCCAATGTGCCGTTCTTCACGATTTCCGGCTCGGACTTTGTGGAAATGTTTGTGGGCGTGGGCGCCAGCCGGGTGCGCGACATGTTCGAGCAGGCGAAGAAGAATGCGCCGTGCATCATCTTCATCGACGAAATTGACGCGGTCGGGCGGCATCGCGGTGCCGGCCTTGGCGGCGGCAACGATGAACGCGAACAGACGCTCAACCAGCTTCTTGTCGAGATGGACGGGTTCGAGGCCAATGAGGGCGTGATCCTGATTGCCGCGACCAACCGTCCTGACGTTCTCGATCCAGCGCTGCTGCGTCCTGGCCGTTTTGACCGGCAGATCGTGGTGCCCAATCCAGATGTGATCGGACGCGAGCAAATCCTGAAAGTTCACATGCGCAATGTGCCTTTGGCGCCGGATATCGACGCCAAGACCCTGGCGCGCGGCACCCCCGGTTTCTCGGGCGCCGATCTTGCCAATCTGGTCAATGAAGCCGCGCTGCTCGCGGCACGGCGCAACAAGCGCATCGTGACGCAGGCCGAGTTCGAGGACGCCAAGGACAAGGTGATGATGGGTGCCGAGCGCCGTTCGCTGGTGATGAGCGAGGAAGAGCGCCGTAACACTGCCTATCACGAAGCGGGTCATGCCATCGTCGGCCTGCAGGTGCCTTATGACCCGCTGCACAAGGTCACCATCATTCCGCGTGGCCGTGCGCTTGGCGTGACCATGAACCTGCCGGAAGGCGACCGTCATTCGCGCACCCGCCAGTGGTGTGAGGCCCGGCTTGCCGTTCTGTTCGGCGGACGCGAAGCCGAGCTTATCCTTGGCGGCGAAAAGAACGTGACCAATGGCGCCACCGGCGACATCCAGATGGCAACCCAGCTTGCCCGCGCGATGGTGACCGAATGGGGCATGTCAGACAGGCTTGGCCGGGTGCGCTACAATGGCAATGAGCAAGAAATCTTCCTTGGCCATTCAGTTACGCAGACCAAGAACCTTTCGGACGAGACGGCCAAGCTGATCGACGAGGAAGTGCGCAAGCTCATTACCGATGGTGAGGCCATGGCAAAGAAGATCCTCACCAAGCGCAAGGTTGATCTGCATCAGGTCGCAGCGGCCCTGCTCGAGCACGAAACGCTGTCGGGCGAAGACGTTAAGAAGATCATGCGGGGCGAGAAAATCGTGCGGGACGATCCGGACGATACCAAGAAGTCGCAGAGGCCCGCCTCTTCGGTTCCGACTGCTGGCGGCGCCAAGCGGGGCCGCGGTACGGCTGGCGACATGGAGCCGCAGCCGCAGGCCTGATCATCCGGCATGTCCAAAACCTACTATCGACCGCTCGGGCTCCTTTGGGGGCCCGACGCTTATCGGGCGATCGATGCAGGGCAAGCCGGACGGCTTGCCGGAAGCGAATTCATTGCCTTCACCTTGGTAGAAATCATTACGCGGACTTCCGGCGAGATTTCACGGCGGACCGTTTCCTACGCAGAAGCCAAAGCGCTGCAACTGGCGCTGGACTCATTCGAGACTGTTCGGCCCGATATCGCAGGCATAGCCCTGCACCGGCCGCGCCTCATGGGAATCGTCAATGTCACGCCGGACAGTTTTTCCGACGGTGGATTGCTTGAGGATTCCGCGGCGGCCATTGCCCATGGCAAGTCGCTGCTGCATGAAGGGGCGCATATCCTGGACGTGGGCGGAGAGTCGACACGGCCCGGATCGAAGGGGGTTTCGGTCAACGAGGAACTGCGGCGGACGATCCCGGTCGTTGAGGGCCTGAACCGGGCGGGCGGCATCGTTTCGATCGACACGCGCAAGCCCGAGGTCATGAAGGCCGCGGCCCTGTCGCGGGCGGCCATCATCAATGATGTGTCGGCGCTGGGCTTCAGCGAGGACAGCCTGCCCGTGGCGGCCGGCCTGGGTCTTCCTGTGGTCCTCATGCATGCCCAGGGCACGCCGGAGACGATGCAGATCGAACCGACCTACGACGACGTCGCTCTCGATGTCTATGACGGACTTGAAGCGCGGATCGAGACCTGTCTTGCAGCAGGGATTGCGCGCTCGCTTCTGGTGATCGATCCCGGCATCGGGTTTGGCAAGACATCGCGGCATAATGTCGAATTGCTGCAGCAACTGACACTGTTTCACGGGCTGGGCGTGCCTTTGCTGGTTGGGCTGTCACGCAAGGGGTTCACCGGCGCCCTGACGGGTGAAAAGGAGCCGCGCGGGCGGGTTTTTGGCTCGGTGAGCGGGGCGGTTCATGCCGCCCTCAACGGGGCACAGATCTTGCGAGTTCATGACGTGAAGCAAACGCGGCAGGCATTGTCGGTGGCCATGGCCGCCGTTGATCCGGCGTCAAGCGGCTTCTAGTATGACGGTATCAGCGCCTTAGGATTTTCGGGGTTTGGCATGGCGAACAAGTATTTTGGAACGGATGGCATTCGCGGATCGGCCAATAAATGGCCGATGGACGCGGAAACCGTGCTCAAGGTGGGCATGGCGGCAGGAAGCCTCTACATGCGCGGCAGCCACCGGCACCGGGTGGTGATCGGCAAGGATACACGGCTTTCCGGCTATATGTTGGAACAGGCCATGACTGCCGGATTCCTCTCGACGGGGATGGATGTGTTCCTTTTTGGGCCAGTTCCGACGCCGGCCGTTGCCATGCTGACACGCTCGCTCCGTGCCGATCTGGGCGTGATGATCTCGGCTTCACATAATCCCTTTGCCGATAATGGCATCAAGCTGTTCGGGCCGGACGGTTACAAGCTGTCGGACGAACAGGAAGGTGCGATCGAGAACCTGGTGGAAAACGGCGTTGCCGCAAAGCTTGCGGCGGGACCGCGCGAGCTTGGCCGCGCCAAGCGCATCGAAGACGCCCAGGCGCGCTACATCGAATTCGCCAAACGTACCTTTCCAAAGGAGCTCAGTCTCGAAGGGCTTCGGATCGTCATCGATACGGCCAATGGCGCTGCCTACAAGGTTGCGCCCGAAGCCCTGTGGGAACTCGGAGCGGAAGTCATCACCATCGGCGACAAGCCGGATGGCTACAATATCAACGAGAAGTGCGGTTCGACCGCGCCCTACACCATGTGTAACAAGATCAAGGAACTGCGCGCCGACATCGGCATCGCGCTCGATGGCGACGCCGACCGGGTGATCATCGCCGACGAGCGCGGCCAGGTGATCGACGGCGATCAATTGATGGCGCTGATTGCCACATCATGGGCCGCGAAAGGGCTGCTGCAAGGCGGCGGCCTGGTGGCCACCATCATGTCCAATCTCGGTCTCGAGCGCCTGATGACCACGCGTGGCCTGTCGCTGGTGCGCACCAAAGTGGGCGACCGCTACGTGGTCGAGCACATGCGCGGCAACGGCTACAATGTCGGTGGCGAACAATCCGGTCATATCGTGTTGTCGGATTTTTCGACCACTGGCGATGGATTGATCGCAGCGCTGCAGGTGCTGGCGGAAGTGGTGCGTATCGGCAAGCCGGTGAGCGAGGTCTGCCACCAGTTCGAACCGGTGCCCCAGGTCCTCAAGAATGTCCGCTACAAGGCCGGCAAGCCGCTGGAAGACGGCGGCGTGGTCAAGGCCATCGAAGGGGCAAAGGAAAAACTCGGCCAGCAGGGCCGGCTGGTGATCCGCCCATCAGGTACCGAACCGCTTATCCGTGTAATGGCGGAGGGTGACGATGCCTCGCTGGTCAACACGCTGGTCGACGAGCTATGCGGCGTCATCGCCAAGGCTGCTGCCTGATCCTACCTTGATGCCCGGCGCGCCGGAGATTTTCGGCGCGCTGGCGGCGCTGCTGCGGTGGTGGAAACCTGCCGGAGCGGTGCAAAGTCTTCCGGCGTGATGTTTTCCTTTTCCAGCAGGATCTTCGTTCCGGCCTCAAGATCGGCGGCGCGAGTCTTCAGAATATCCTTGGCGCGGGCATATGCTTCGTCGATGAGCTGTTTCACCGCCAGGTCGATCTCGCGCGCCGTCTCCTCCGAATAATCCTTCTGTTTCACACTCATCATGCTGTCGCCAAGATAGGCCGAACTCTGGCGCTCGAAGACGGCCTGCCCGAGGTTTTTCGACATGCCGAAGCGGGTGACAATCTGCCGGGCAATATCGGTGGTGCGCACCAGATCGTCAGCGGCACCGGTCGAGATTTCGCCAAAGATCCGGTCCTCTGCGGCCCGGCCCGCCATAAGCACGACCATGCGGTTTTTGAGATCGCCGGTGGTGATGAGGAATTTGTCTTCGGTTGGCCGCTGCATCGTGTAGCCCAGGGCGCCAATCGAGCGGGGGATGATCGATACCTTGTGCACGGGGTCGGTGCCGGGCAAGGTTGCCGCTGCCAGCGCGTGGCCCATCTCATGATAGGCAACGCGGCGGCGATCCAGCGGATTGAGCACGCGGCTGCGCTTCTCGGAACCCGCGACAAGCCGTTCGACGGCAATGGTAAAGTCGGCCATGGCTACTTCCGCCGCTCCCCGCCTTGTGGCGACAATGGCCGCTTCGTTGACAAGATTGGCAAGGTCGGCGCCCGTCATTCCCGGCGTTATCGATGCGATCTGCTCGAGATCGACCGATTTGCCGACTTTCACCTTCTTGAGATGGACCTTGAGAATGGCGACGCGCCCTGATTTGTCGGGGCGGTCCACAACGACCTGCCGGTCGAAGCGGCCGGCGCGGAGTAGGGCCTGGTCGAGAATTTCGGGCCGGTTGGTGGCCGCGAGCAATACGATCCCTTCGCGCGGATCGAACCCATCGAGTTCGGTCAAGAGCTGATTCAGCGTCTGCTCTTTTTCATCGTGGCCGCCGAAGCCGCCTTGCCCGGAGCGGGCACGGCCAAGAGCGTCAAGTTCATCAATGAATATGATGCAAGGTGCCGCCTTGCGGGCCTGCTCGAACAGGTCACGCACCCGGGCGGCACCGACGCCCACGAACATCTCGACGAACTCTGAGCCTGAAATGGAGAAGAAGGGAACTTTCGCCTCGCCGGCGACAGCTTTGGCAACCAAAGTCTTGCCGGTACCAGGAGGGCCGACGAGCAGCACGCCCTTCGGAATGCGCGCGCCGAGGCGCCCGTATTTTTCCTTGTCCTTCAGGAATGCCACGATTTCCAGCAGCTCCGCCTTGGCTTCGTCAATACCTGCCACGTCATCGAATGTGACACCGGTATCTTTTTCGACATAGACCTTGGCCTTGGACTTTCCGACATTCATCATGCCGCCCAGGCCCTGCTTCTCAATGACCTTCCTGAAGAAGAACATGTAGAGGCCAAAAAACAGCAGGACCGGCACCACCCATGACAGCAGATTGGACAGCCAGGCGCTCTCGACGCGCCCAGAGAATTTCACATTGTACTGGGCGAGGTCGTTGGCGACCGCTGGATCAACACGCGTTGTGACGAAAAAATCGCGATTGTTCTGCGGTGTTTTCAGCTTGCCCTGCAGGGTATCCTGATTGACCACGACTTCGTCGATATCGCCCTTCTTCAGCAGTTCAAGAAACTCCGAATAGCTGATGGGTTCGACAGTCTTGTAGGTGGTCCACCAACCCTGGAAGAGCAGGATTGCCGCCATGGCGACGACAGCGTACCAGATATTGAACTGTTGCTTCTTGTCCATTGACTGCACCTGCAAAGCCGAAACGGAAGTGACCACTCGTCTTAGCGCAAAGGAGCGTCGACGCGAAATTTCCTCGCGTTGCTTGTGGATATCCTAATGACCGAAGGCTGCGGGGCTTTCAGGCTCTACAGCATGGACACCGCGATAGGCGGCGCCGCACGAAGTGTCTGGTAGACAACGCAGTAGCGCTCGGTGAGCTTGAGGAGATTGGCACGTTCTTCTTCAGTGAGATCGCCATCTATATCGAAAGCCAGGCGAATGTCGCGAAATCCGACGGGTGCTGATTTGTCGACGCCGAGCGTTCCCCTGAAATCGAGATCGCCCTCGGCGCGCACCGTGGCGCCCCGTAGCGGGAGTGCGAGAGCTGTCGCCACCGCATTGAGCGTGACACCGGCACAGGCCACCAAGGCCTCCAGCAGCATGTCGCCCGAGCAGGCCTGCATTCCCGATCCGCCGGTCGCAGGATGCAATCCGGCTTCGACAAGGGCACGCCCTGTGGCCACGGAACAGCTGACATTTTCGCCGAGCTTGCCTTCGGCCCTGAGCGTGATCAGGGCGCTGGCGGGCGCGCTGCGATACTGCGCCTTGAGCGGCGCCTGTAGATCCTTGAGTGCCTGACTGTCCATTCCCGTATTCCCTTTATGCCGCAAGCCGGTCCTAGTCTTCGAAGGGGTCTTTCATGAGGATTGTATCCTCGCGTTCGGGCGAGGTGGAGAGAAGCGCGACCGGACATTCGATCAACTCTTCGAGATACTTGACATATTTGATCGCCTGGGCGGGCAATTGCGCCCAGCTTCTGGCACCGGCGGTTGAATCCTGCCAGCCTTCAAAGCTCTCGTAAATTGGTTCAACGCGCTTTTGGGCTTCCTCGGCGGCGGGGAAACGGTCGATGCGCCTGCCGTCGAGCATGTAGCCGATGCTGACCTTGATTTCCTCCAGCCCGTCGAGGACGTCGAGCTTGGTCAATGCAATGCCATGGATGCCTGAAGTCTTGATGGCCTGGCGGACGAGCACGGCGTCAAACCAGCCGCAACGGCGTTTCCTGCCGGTGACCGTGCCGAACTCACGGCCGCGCTGGCCGATCAGTTCGCCGATGTCGTTTTCCTGCTCGGTGGGGAAGGGGCCTGAGCCGACTCGCGTCGTATAGGCCTTGGCTATTCCCAGAACATAACCGATCGATGAGGGTCCAAGGCCCGAGCCAGACGCGGCCTGGCCTGCAACGGTGTTTGACGAGGTCACATATGGATATGTGCCGTGATCGATATCGAGCAGGATACCCTGCGCGCCTTCAAAGAGAATGCGCTTGCCTTCGCGCCTCGCGTCATCGAGCAGCGACCACACGGCGTCGGAGTATTCGAGAACCCGGGGCGCGATCTCTGCCTATTGCGCGGTGATGTCTTCGGGCTTCAGTTCGGGCTGGCCGAGACCGCGGCGCAGTGCGTTGTGGTGGGCGAGGAGACGTTCGATCTTGGGTCCAAGGGTGGTCAGGTCATGCAGATCGTTTACGCGAATGGTGCGGCGGCCAACCTTGTCTTCATAGGCGGGCCCAATGCCGCGGCCGGTGGTTCCGATCTTGCCGGCGCCGGCTGCTGCTTCGCGGATCTGGTCGAGTTCGCGGTGGAGCGGCAGGATGAGAGTCGCGTTGCCGGCGATGCGCAGGTTGTCGCGTGTAACCTTGACGCCCTGGCCCGCGAGCCTGTCGATCTCAGCCGCCAGCGCCCAGGGATCAACGACCACGCCGTTGCCAATGACCGAAAGTTTGCCCGGCCGTACGATGCCGGACGGCAGCAATGACAGCTTGAACGTGACGCCATCGATGACCAGCGTGTGGCCGGCATTATGACCGCCCTGGTAGCGGACCACGATGTCGGCGCGCTCCGAGAGCCAATCGACAATCTTGCCTTTGCCTTCGTCGCCCCACTGGGCGCCGACCACTGCCACATTGGCCATGCCACTCTCCTTTCAGACATGCGAACGGCCCCGGGATCATCGGAATCCTGCGGAGCCGTTGACACCAGATACAGCAATGCGGAGCGCGTTCAAGCCGTTTCGACACGGTTTTCCCATGTGGCATTTGCTGCACTGGAGAGGGCAAATCATTGTGCAAGTGCAAAATAAACGGGCAAGGCGATAAGGATCATAACTTTTAAGCTATTGATATTAAATTGTTAAATACTTGGCATGTGCATTGCTATACTTGCTGCAATGCAACATGGAGATTGATATGGAAGCTCTCATCCTGGTTTGTGCGATCGCTGTTTCCGCCCCGGATTGTCAGAGGGAATCCTCGATCGCGTCCTTCTATGCGCCCGAGGCTCAGGACAGCATGGTGGGGTGCATGCGGCACGGCATGCTGTTCGCTTCGCAATCGCGCATCGTCACCAAGGGAACGTATTCGAAAGTTGTGTGCGGCCGCCCGGCGCAAAGGGCCATCGGCCACAAGGACGAGCCGCGTATCGCAGGGTGACCTGAAGTTCTTCATTGCAGCGTTGAAGAAGTGTCTTATTCTGCGCACACTCTTCGGCGCTTCAAGGAAGGCTAAGCATGGCTCACATAGACTGGATCATCGAGGGCGTATCCTTCGGCAACTGCAACTGCGACTATAGTTGTCCATGCCAGTTCGAGAGCCTGCCGACACATGGCGATTGCAAGGGTTTCGAAGTGTTCCGGATCGACAGCGGGCACTTCGGCAATGTGAAGCTCGATGGTCTCTATGGAGCGGTGATCTACCAATGGCCGGGCCCGATTTTCGAGGGCAAGGGCGCCATGCAACCGATTATCGATGAGCGCGCGAGTCCCGAACAGCGGCAGGCGCTCGACACGATCCTGCGCGGCGGCGAGACTGACGAAGCCGCCAACCACTGGTGGGTCTACCACGCCATGTCCGATACGCATCACCCGACACTGTTCAAGCCAATCACACTCGATGTCGATGTTGACGGACGGCGCGCGAAGGCTTCCATCCCAGGCGTCCTGGAAGCAGAGGGGCAGCCGATCAAAAGTCCCGCGACCGGCGGCGAGCACCGGGTGCGGATCGACATTCCGCAGGGCATCGAGTTCGACATAGCCGAGATCGGCAGTGCCAGCGGCACCACGCAGGGGCCTATCAGCTTTGCGCTCAAGGACAGCTACGGGCAGTTCAACAAGCTGAAGCAATCCGGCAAGGGCGCCGGGCACTAGCGATCAAACTGCAATCGGCTGACAGAACCAGAGTGCCAGGCCGTACGATGCCGGACGGCAGCGATGACAATTTCAGGTCTGCGTCCCGAAAATGTAAGCGTCCCCGATGATGTACCCGAGTTTCAGTTTGCCAGTTTGAGGACCCCGCGCTGGCGGCGAGACAATAACTTTCAGTGACAATTGACTGACACTTCCTATCAGGTGCCTGTCATGGGCGAGGGCGTAGTCATGTCTCATGCTGGCTCATTCAAAGTGGGCCGCAGCCGGTGGATCGCCCGGCATCTGGCGATTCGCGAGCACATGGAGATTGAAAATGAACGAAGACACGTTGATGACGCGCAGACGGAGCCTTTCTGCATTTGGTCTGGCGGCGCTTTCTCTCATTGTGGCGGGCGCTCTGCCCAAGGCGGCATTTGCCAAGAATGGCAGCGACGATGGCGCTGATCATGACAGCAGCGATGATTCGCACAACCGCAGTGAGGATCACGATGACGATCATGGCCGTGAAGATGACAATGACGATGACGATGACAACGACGACGATAGCAGCGATGACAACGATGACAGCAGCGATCGGTCCCGCAATCGCCGCCGGCGGCGCTCAAGCTGACTGACGTGGGGGGCGCCAGAGCGACGCCCCCGCTCTTTTCTAGAATGCCAGGCGATTGGCGTGACGAACTTGCGGCAGCTTGTTCACCGCCCACAGGACTGAGTCCGGCACCGGCTCGTCAATCTGGACGAGGCAGATCGCCTCTTTCCCTTCCGCCTCGCGGCCGAGGTTGAAGGTGGCGATGTTGACATTGGCATTGCCGAGCAATGTGCCGATGGCGCCAATGAAGCCGGGCTTGTCCTCATTGGTGACATAAAGCATGTACTTGCCGAACTCGGCCTCCATTTCGATGCCCTTGATCTGAATGATGCGGGGTTTTCCGTCGGAGAACACCGTACCGGCAATAGAGCGTTCCATATCGTCGGTCTTGATGGTCAGGCGGATGTAATTCTCGTAGGCGCCGCGCTGGGTCTGGCGCACCTCGTCGACCTTGATGCCGCGCTCGCGGGCAACGACAGGCGCCGACACCATGTTCACGGTGCCAAGCATGGGCTGGAGAACGCCTGCAAGGGCGGCAGATGTGAGGGCCCGCGTATTCATGTTGCCGACGTCGCCGGCATATTCGATGACAATGGCCTTGATGGGCGATTCGGTCAGCTGTCCGGCGAAGGAGCCGAGCTTTTCGGCGACAGCGATATAGGGCTTCAGACGCGGCGCCTCATCGGCGGAGATTGAAGGCATGTTGAGGGCATTGGTGACAGCACCTGAAATCAGGTAATCCGACATCTGCTCCGCCACCTGCAAGGTGACATTTTCCTGGGCCTCGCCGGTCGATGCGCCCAGATGCGGCGTGGCGACCACATTGTCGAGACCGAAGAGCTTGTGCTCGCTGGCGGGCTCGGTTTCGAATACGTCGAGGGCCGCGCCTGCGACGTGACCGGATTTCAGGGCATCATAAAGCGCGTCCTCGACGACGAGACCGCCGCGGGCGCAATTGATGATGCGAACACCCTTCTTGCACTTGGCAAGCGCCTTCGCGTCAACGATGTTCCTCGTCTTGTCGGTCAGCGGCGTGTGCAATGTAATGAAATCGGCGCGGCGGAAAATCTCGTCAAGTTCGACCTTTTCCACGCCGATCTCAATGGCGCGCTCGGGAGAGAGGAAGGGATCGAAGGCAATAACCTTCATTTTGAGCCCGAGGCCGCGATCGGCGACAATCGAACCAATGTTGCCGCAACCGATGACACCGAGTGTCTTGTTATAGAGTTCGACACCCATGAAACGGTTTTTCTCCCACTTGCCGGCGTGGGTTGAAGCATTGGCTTCCGGGATCTGCCTGGCGAGTGCCATCATCATCGAGATTGCATGTTCGGCGGTGGTGATGGCATTGCCGAACGGCGTGTTCATCACGACGATGCCGCGGCTGGTGGCGGCGGGTATATCGACATTGTCAACACCGATACCGGCGCGGCCAATCACTTTCAGCTTTGTAGCGGCGGCTATGATCTTGGGTGTCACCTTGGAGGCAGAGCGGATGGCGAGGCCATCGTATTCGGGGATCGCTGCGAGCAGCGCATCCTTGTCCTTACCGAGATCTGGCTTGTAATCAACGTCGACGCCACGATCGCGGAAGATCTGCACGGCGGTTTCGGAAAGCTTGTCGGATACGAGGACACGCGGAGCCATTGGGACTCTCCTGGGAAAAATGTGGGATCAGGCGGTGACCGAAGCGTAGGCCCAGTCGAGCCAGGGCATCAGGGCTTCGAGGTCGGATGTCTCGACCGTTGCGCCGCACCAGATGCGGAGGCCCGGTGGCGCATCGCGGTAGCCGTTGATATCGAATGCCACCTTCTCGGATTCGAGAAGCTTCGACATTTTCTTTGGCACCTGCTCATCACCGGTCAAGGTGAAGCAGACGGAGGTGTTCGAGCGGGTTTCCGGGACCGTGGCGAGGTGGGAGGCGAATGGCGTCCTGGCGATCCAGCGATCGATGACGGCCGCATTTGCATCGGCGCGGGCGCGCAGCGCCGCAAGTCCGCCAATCCGCTTCGCCCATTGCAAGGCAATGATATAGTCCTCGACACAGATCATCGAAGGCGTGTTGATGGTTTCACCCTCGAAAATGCTGGCGATCAGCTTGCCGCCGCTGGTCATGCGGAAGATCTTCGGCATTGGCCAGGGTGGCGTATAGGTCTGGAGCCTTTCCACCGCCCGCGGGCTGAGGATGATCACGCCATGCGCGCCTTCGCCTCCCAGCACTTTCTGCCAGGAGAAGGTCACCACATCGAGCTTGGCGAAATCGAGATTCTGGGCGAATGCGGCAGATGTCGCGTCGCAGATGGTGAGGCCCTCGCGGCTCGCCGGGATCCATGAGGCATCGGCGACACGCACGCCCGAGGTCGTGCCATTCCAGGTGAACACCACGTCATTGGTGAAATTCACGGCAGCGAGATCAGGCAGTGCGCCGTAGGTTGCCTTGATGGTGCGCACGTCCTTCAGTTTGAGCTGCTTGACGATATCGCCGACCCAGCCTTCGCCAAAGCTCTCCCAGGCCAGAACATCGACGCCGCGCGCGCCGAGCAGGGACCACATTGCCATCTCGACCGCGCCCGTATCGGAAGCCGGTACGATGCCGATGTGATAGTCTAAGGGAACGGCGAGCCCCTCGCGGGTGAGGTCAATCGCCAGCTTGAGGCGCGTCTTGCCTTCGCCAGAGCGATGCGAGCGGCCGGTGAGTGCTGATTTGAGGAGTTCGGGAGTCCATCCCGGAATTTTGGCGCAGGGGCCGGACGAGAAGTGCGGAATTGCCGGCCGCACTGCCGGTTTCGTCTGATTGGTCATGTCACTCCATCCTTGCAGATGGACCGGCCCTCGGTGGGGAGGGCTAGCCCGGCGCGGCTTATGCCTCAATCGGGGGTAGAGATCAACTGCGACGCGTTGACAGCATTAAGCGGCAGTGAATTCAATCACTGCCGCCCGATGCGCCTGAGCACTCGCGATTGAGTCTCAGAATTTGAAACGAAGTCCGGTCAGGAGCTGATGCTCATAGGGATCGGAACCCGATACCGAGACATCGCGGAAGCGATAGCCCATGTCGATGGCCATCGATTCGGACAGATCGACCGTGGCGCCCGCCATCAGTGCCCAGGCAATGCCGTTGTCATCCTTGCCGCCATCGACCGACGCCCAGCCGTAACCGACACCGGCGCCCACGTAGGGCGTGATCATCGTGTTGGTCGGGATATCGAGGTAGAGGTTGCCCAATACGGTGGTGATGCCCATGTCGGCGCCGCCGCCGATATTGTAGTCACCGGCCCAGTCAACGCGCACATCGGAGCGCAGCATTTCGTTGAATTTGTAGCCAACGCCGCCGCCCAGGGTCCAGGTATTGTCGTCATTGCCGCCGCTCCACTCAAGGAACGACCAGCCAATATCGCCGCGCAGATACCAACCCATGTCAGCATAAGCCTGTTGCGGTTCGGTTGGAGCAACGTAAGGGTCGGCCGCATGCGAGGCGGTCGCCAAGCCCATGAGCATTGCCGAACCCAGCAGCGCGGTACGTAAGGTCTTCATTTTTACTCTCCTACACACAGGTCAATCCAATTCGTGTGAAAATGAATCTAATTGGCGGAAGTGACTGAAGGCTGGCGCGAAAAGGGCGAGGATGTGGCGGTTGTTGGATGTGGCATTCGAGCCACAGGTTTTTGTGTGATAATGGCACGGGGGATTGACCATTCGTATGCCATACCTCTAACCCGGGGACCGATGATGCGGCGTCCGCAATTAATGGACTGGCTTACTCTCGCGGCACTTATGGTCGTGTGGGGGTCGTCATTCTTCATGACGAAAATTGCCGTAACGCACATCAATCCTGTCTGGGTGATGGCATTGCGGCTTGCCGTGGCAGGCGTGTTCCTGTTGGGCTTCGCGCTGGCAACGGGTTGCGTCCTGCCGCGCGAAATGAAGCTGTGGGGCTGGTTTGCCTGGCTCGGCCTTATCGGAAATGCGGTTCCATTCTTTCTCATCTCGTGGGGAACGCAATTCGTGACATCAGGACTTTCGGGCGTGCTCATGGGGGCAATTCCGCTGATGGTCATCGTGCTGGCGCATTTTCTCCTCACCGACGAGAAACTCAATGTCATGAAGTCGGCCGGATTTGCCGTCGGTTTCGCCGGCCTGCTGATCGTGCTGGGAATCGACAGCCTGTCGGGATTTTCGACAGAATCCACGGCACTCATCGGCGAGCTGGCAATTCTTCTTGCCTGCCTGTTTTACGCAGTACACGGAATATTCGCGCGGTGGATACCTTATGCGCGCCCGGTGGAACAGTCGGTCGCGGTGTGCCTGTGCGGCGCTGTCATCGGGCTTGTGTTCGCAATGATTGCTGCGCCGGAAGGGCCTGTTTCGGATGAACCCATGGCCTATATCGCGGTGGCAGGACTTGGCATCCTGCCCACCGGGATCGCCACGGTGCTGGTGTACCGGCTCATACGCTCGTGCGGGGTCAGCTTTGTCTCTTATTCCAACTATCTGGTTCCAGTGTTCGCATTGGCGTTAGGGGCGCTCAGTCTTGGCGAAACGCTCAGCTGGAATGTTGCCGCCGGGCTCGTGCTCATCCTCGCCGGCATCGGTATCAGCCGCATGCGCGGGTTCAACAGTGCGGTGCCGGAATGATGCGCGGTGCAGCACTATCTCTGTTGATTTCTGTGTCGGCCCCGATGGCAATTGCCTGCGATCTCGGTTCGATCACGGCGCGGCTGGAGGAACCGCTGGAAATATTCAGCAAGATCGAGCGCGATGTGAGCGATGTGCAATCGACCGAAGGCGGCGTGTGGCAGATCTACCGTGAGAAGGATGGGCGGATCCACAGCATCATCCGAATCGATGGCGGAGAATCAGGGCGCAACGAAACGCGCTTCAGTGCCGTCAGCCGCAAGGACTACGGCATCGCGGTCACCCGTCTCGACTATATCCGCCACGCCTTCGTCGATACCGATACGCCGTTTGCGGTGACGCGAAAAACCACCAACTACTATTTTTTCTGCGATGGAAAGCTTTATCAGCCGAAACCCGACTCATCGATGCTGCCGGAGAGTTATGGCCGCGATGGCAATGCTGCCCGTGCTGTGTTTCTTGAGGCGAGGGAGATCGCCGAGTTCACGCCGGGTTTTCTTCGCTGATCAGAAATCGCGGCGCTCGACAAAGTAACCGTAGACGCTGGTCAGCAGCGAACAGCTGAATATCGTCAGAATCCAGTTCACCCCGATTTCCAGGACGGCCTCGACGCCGACAGCCAGCGTCGGACTGAGCGCCGCCAACGCTGTGCTTATTCCACCGACAGCAAATGTCGCGGCCATGACAATGATGCTGTTCAAGAGAGTGAACCCGAAGAACTCGAAGTTGTTGCCGGACGTCGCCCGCCATGCGTCGGCAAATCCGAAGTCCGCGCGGTTGATGGCAATTGCGGGAAACTTGACGCTCAGCCGCATGACGATGAGCCCGATGAAAATGGCGGCGATGATGGTTATGACAATCATGCTTGGCGTAAACACTTCGCTTCCACCGGAAAGCAGAGCAAGGGCAATTGCCACGACGAAGATGCAGCCGATGACGATCAGCACGAGAAGCAGGACATTGCCTGCATAGCGCCATGCGGCCGGTTCCGGCGTCAGCGGCGACAGCGAGGGTGGAACCTCGTCGCGCAGGATATAGCGATGCCAGCGGACAGCAATGATCGCGAAGGCAATCAGAGTGGCCACTGTCATGAGCGCAGAAATCATTGAAATCGGCACCAGCGCTGCCTTTGGATTGTCGCCTGCCATCGCGTAGATCAGGATGTTGCCAACCAGAATTATTGGCACGAGAATGACATAGACCGGCCAACTGATGTGAACGGCGAAAGGCAGGTTGTTCTTTACCGAGTTGGCGGCGTGCTTGAACGCTGCGATGACTGGCAACTTGCGATTCGACAATCGTTCCTCCCGGGTTGCGGACTCATTCCATGTCTGCCCGGTAAATTCAATCTCGGCGGGGCGAATTCACCGCGCGGCCAGTGCCGGTCAGCTACTGCCCGATGTTACCTCGGGCGTTGCCACCCGTTGTTCCAGCCGGCGCTTCTTCTGCGGCAAATGACCGGCAAAGTCCTTGATGATGATGGCTGCAAGTTCCGCCGATGGCACCGGACGGCTGAACAGGTAGCCCTGGCCATATTCGCATTTGACCTGACGGAGAAAGGCAAGCTGCCCTGGGGTTTCTATGCCTTCCGCGGTCAGGGGCACGCCAATCGAACGACCAAGCGAAACAATGGTTGTCACGATGCCCTTTGCCATGGGCGATTCCTCGATCTGGCGGACGAAGGACTGGTCGATCTTGATCCGGGAGAACGGGTATTTCCACAGGTACGACAGGCTGGAATAACCCGTGCCAAAGTCATCAAGAGATACGCGCAGGCCCATCTCCTGCAACGTGCGCAACTGGGTATGGATGAATTCGGCGTCACCCAGCATTATGCCTTCGGTAATTTCGAGTTCGAGGCGATAGGCGGGAAAGCGGGTTTTGTCGAGGATGCGCCTGAGATTTGCGATGAGGCGGCCCGATTCAAACTGGATCGGCGAAATATTGACCGAGAGGGTGAGCGGGTCGGGCCATTGCCTGGCGATGCGGCAGGCCTGTTCGATGCACCAGGCGCCAATCCGCTCGATATTGCCGCTGTTTTCGGCTGCTGCCACGAATTCGGCAGGCGACAGCGGGCCGAGTTCGGGATGGGTTACGCGCAACAGCGCTTCAAAGCCCTTCAGCTTGCCGTCCTTGAGCCCGATGATCGGCTGGTAGTGAACATCGAGCGCGTTCAAATCAAGGGCTTCGCCGGCAAAGCGTTCGAGCTGGCGTTGGCGCTCAGCAACTTTTTCGACACTGGCGTCAAAGAAGCGATAGCAATTGCGCCCGGCCTCATGGGCAATGGCCGAGGCAATCTCGGCGGCCTTCACGAGATGAACCTGCTCGCTGCCATCGGTCGGTGAAAGGGCGACCCCGACGCTTACCTCGGTTGAAAAGTTCGTACCATGAAAGTTGATGGGTTTCGAGAGATCGTGGATGATGGTCTGGGCCAATTTGGCGACATCCATCGCGTCGCTGAACGGCGCTGCCAGCAGTCCGAATTTGCTGGCGCCAATGCGGGCGATGAAACTGGTTGAGCCCGCGACCTCGGCGAGCCTTTCGGCACTCACCTTCAAAAGGTGGTCCCCGGCGGAATTTCCCAGCGTTTCGTTGGCGAACCGCACACCGCTGATTTCCACGGAGAGGACAGTCAAGACCGGCCGCTCCGGCGCTGTGCGGGACAGGGCTTCGCTGAAGCTCCTGAGCCAGGCCGAGCGATTCATCAGTCCGGTCAGCGGGTCATGCGTCGTGGCATAGTTGAGACGGCGTTCGATCGAGCGCTTCTGCCGGGTGCGATACCAGAAGCCCCATGCTGGCCCGATGGCGAGCAAGATGCCCATGGTCACGGCGCCTTCAGTCGCGGCGGAGAGGAACAGCTCGCGGCGCTTGTCCTGGGAAATCAGAACCTGCAGGAAGCCGATGGGCTTGCCGTTCGCAGCAACAGGTACGACACTTTCGGCGAAGTAGCTCGTCTGGCCGCCGCTGCCAATTTCACCCACCCGCACAAAGGGCTGCTTGCTGTCCAGCATTGGGCGGACCGCCGGGATTTCCACAAAGAGATTGGCTTGCTCCTGCTTCGTGCGGCCCGGATCGTCGGAACTCAGCCTGAGCCTGCCGGTGAGGTCATAGAGCTTGAAACGGTAGACCCGGCCAACCTGGCGGGCCTGCTCGAAGAATGTCTGCGATGCTGGCGACGGCGCTACGCCCTCGAGGATCTGCTGGTAGTCGGTGATGTTGAGCGTGAGATAACTGGACCAGTTTTCGGCTTCGATGCGGGCGTCTGATTTCAGCATCCGGTCGGTGGTGCGGGCAACCAAACCAGTTCCGGCAATCGCAATGATAATCCCCAGAACGATCAACGTTACTGCGGTCTTTATCCATGAGCGAAAGTCCCAGGCCTCGCCCGTCAAGTTTTTGCCACGCCTGTCCACGCTTCAGTGATCGCCGTTTCGGTCCAACATCCGATAAACACGGATAAGGATTGCTCACCATTTTGACGTAAATGGTTGACAATAGATTTCGATGGATGGAATTGCCCCAATGATACGTTGGCGATCAGCGCTTCGCGCGGTTGCCGTGATCCTCGGTCTACCCGTATTCATTGCATTGTGGGGCGGAGCGCTCCACGCACAGGAGGGCAATGGCTACAGGGAATATGTACACGCGCTGGTTGCCAATCCTCCGGAAGGCGTCGTCTTCAGGGACGATCTCGAAGGCTACCTGAGCCAGCTTGCCTCGTCATACCGGCGTGGCAAGAAACGGCACGCCCTGATTGCCGATCCCGCACTTCGTAACGCGGCGCGGGCCCAGGCGATTGACATGATGCTGATTGGCAAGTCATCGCACCGCTCACGCACTGGACTCGATTTTGCGGCGCGCTTCAAGGCGTTCCTCAGTGCCGACAAAACGAGTTGGGTAAGCGGAGAGAATGCCGCGAGCGACCGGCGCAAGGGAAGCGTCGACAATGCCAAGGCCAGGCGGCTTTTCCAGTCATGGGTCGACTCGAGCGGCCACCGCAAAAATCTTCTGAGAGACCGCTACGTCTATGTTTCCACGGGAACGGTGCAGCGTGGCAATGAAATCTGGTCGGTTCAGATTTTCTGGTCTGAACCGATCAGAACCAATTTCCTCATCCAGTAAGCGTCAGGCAGAGCGTCCGAGCGACACGGTCTTGGGCTGAAGGACCTTCTGGGCCGCGTTCTTCACGGCCTTCTGGACCTTGTCAAAAGCCCTAACCTCGATCTGCCGGATACGCTCGCGTGAAACGTCGAACTCCTGCGACAGATCTTCCAGCGTGGCTGGATCATCCTGAAGCCGGCGCGCCTCGAAGATGCGGCGTTCACGGTCGGTGAGCTTGCTCAGCGCTTCGGTCAGAAGCTCGCGGCGCATGCCCGATTCCTCGTTTTCAGCGAAGACTTCTTCCTGGCTGTTGGTATCGTCGACCAGCCAATCCTGCCATTCGCCCTCACTGTCGGCACGCACCGGCGAGTTGAGCGACGAGTCACCGGAGAGCCTCCGGTTCATCGAGATCACGTCTTCCTCCGGCACGGCCAGGCGGCGGGCAATTTCGGCAACGTGGTCGGGGCGAAGATCGCCTTCCTCCAATGCCTGGATCTGGCCCTTCACCTTGCGCAGGTTGAAGAACAGCTTTTTCTGGTTGGCCGTGGTGCCCATTTTGACGAGCGACCAGGACCTCAGGATAAACTCTTGAATCGACGCCTTGATCCACCACATGGCGTATGTAGCGAGACGAAATCCCTTGTCGGGTTCGAAGCGCTTCACGGCCTGCATCAGGCCAACGTTGCCTTCGGACACGATCTCGGAAATCGGCAGGCCATAGCCGCGATAACCCATGGCCATCTTGGCCACGAGGCGGAGATGGCTGGTGATCAGCCGATGCGCCGCGTCACGATCGCCATGCTCTTTCCAGCGCTTGGCGAGCATGAATTCCTCGTCCGGCTGAAGCATGGGAAATTGCCTGATTTCCTGGAGATAGCGGGTAAGACCGCCTTCACTGGAGACCGATGGCAAGGACATCTGAGACATTTTAAAACCCCTTCCGGAGTGACAGGAGACGACCCGCCCCTTCAACTCCAAGGATTAATATAGGATCGATTGCGCGTAAGATAAGATATCCGTAACGGTTTGTGTTTCACTTTTTTCTCACGATAATATTACGCGCCAGACGGCCTCATGGTTCCCTGAGTGCGTCCAAAAGTGCCTGAAGATCGGCTGGAAGTGGCGATTCGAAGCGCAATTTGGCCCCGCTTATGGGGTGTTCGAAGCCCAGAACGGCCGCATGGAGGGCCTGGCGGTGCAGGTTCATGAGCGCGGTTCTGGCTGTTTCGGGGAGTTTGCGGGCTGAACTAATGAAGCCCTTGCCATAGACGGGGTCTCCCATCAGGGGATGGCCAATATGTGCCATGTGGACGCGAATCTGGTGCGTCCGTCCGGTTTCGAGGCGGCATTGGACGAGGCTGGCGATGCCCGCAAAAGTTTCTGTTACGTCATAGTGCGTGGTCGCCTCGCGCGCCGAAGATGCCTTGGAAACCGCGATTTTCTGTCGGTTCACGGTTGACCTAGCGAGAGCTGCCGAGACAGATCCGTGAGCTCGATCAAGGATGCCCCAGACAAATGCCTTGTAAGCCCGTTCCAGGCGTCCATCACGGCCATGAGCGGCAAATTGCTGGCTGAGGCCCTGGTGCGCGGCATCGGTCTTGGCGGCCACGAGAAGGCCGCTGGTGTCCTTGTCCAGCCGGTGCACGATTCCTGGCCTCCTGACGCCACCAATGCCGGACAGGGTGTCGCCGCAATGGGCGATCAGGGCGTTGACCAGGGTTCCGGTGACGTGACCAGCCCCAGGGTGCACCACCAGTCCCGCAGGCTTGTCGATCACGATGAGCGCGGCATCCTCATATATGATGGCAAGTGCAATCTCTTCACCTAGCGGAACTGCCGAAACCGCGTGTGGAACTGATATTACGGCCACTGCGCCGGTAGCTATCCTGTGGCGCGGCTCGGTTACTGGCTTTCCCTCGACAGTCACCCGGCCTTCGGCAATAAGGGACTGAAACCGCGTGCGGCTGATATCAGGGAATTTGCGGGCCAGCCAGCGGTCAAGGCGCTCGCCGGCATCCGCCTCGGTGACGGTCGCCTGGTGTTCGGAAAGTGGTTCAGGGTTCATGGTCAATCAGATTCAGGATAAGGAAGCGCCAGCCGAGGATTTGGTCCCGCCAAGGGGCATGAAAATTCTTGTCGCCTCGGTCTATATCATGGGGGCGATGCTTGTCGTGCTTCTCGTGGCACTGGTCGTGGGCATCGTGTGGAAGATCAAGGCAAGGAGCGAAGTGAAGATCGAGGCGCCGAAGGTGGTGGGCGCCGGATTGGCGCCGGGAACGGCAATCGATAGCGTGACGCTGGATGGCGACAGGCTGGCGATCCGGGCCGGTGGCGAAGTGGTGATTGTTGACGTAAAGCGCGGCACCGTGCTCAGCCGCGTCAGGCTGTTCGAACAGTAGGCGCCAGCGGCTTGCGTTCGCCGGAACGCTCCCCTATAGATCGGGCGTCCTCGATATAACGCTCCCTTCGTCTAGCGGCCCAGGACGCGGCCCTCTCACGGCTGAAACACGGGTTCGATTCCCGTAGGGAGCGCCAATTCTCTCAACAAGTCTTTCTGGTTAGCTGGCCTTCATGCAGGGCGTGCGGAAGTGCCTGTTCCGCGAGGCTTGAAACCGTCACTTGCCATCATCCGTTAACATAGTGGTGATCGAAGCCAATTTCCCTTGAGACTTGAAGCTGTCACTGGCAGCGTTCTCCAGAGGCAAGAGAGACAATTTTTGGACGGAGACGTGGGTGATCAATATTCTTGCCGGATTTTTCATGTGTTTTGCAGTGTTCGGCTACCTGATCGGGTTCGTGCTGATCCTGCGGCGGACGAGTCGTCCGCAAGGAAGGCGGATCGCGCGCTACGCTTTCCTTATGGGTGTTGCATCAGTCGTGATGGCCACATCATCGGGCGAAGCCCGCCAGCATCCTAATGCTCGGCCTATCGAGCGCGACGACCAATCCAGCCGTTAGTCGGACAGGCCGCCGCGCGTTGCGCGGAAGCTATTGATCGAGGAATTGCCAGCCGTTCTCGCGGCAGCTCGCCTGTGTTAGCGTCGGCCCAATGGCAAGGCCAAGCGACATCTGGCCCAGCAGAGAAAGGTCAACCCATGGCCGCACCAGATGCGCATACCGGAACACGTCCGCGGCCTGCCGGGCTTCTGCTGGTGCTTTTTTCAACGGTAATCTGGGCGTCGGCCGGCCTGTTTGTCCGCCTGCTGCCATTCGATATCTGGAGCATCATCGTCTGGCGCAACCTCTTCGCCATCGTGTTTGTCGGAAGTTTCGTGTTGTGGCGATTTGGGTGGGGTACGATTTCCAAGATACGTCAGCTGGGTCGAGCTGGCGCCCTGGCGACCGCGTGTTCCACGGCGGCCATCATCCTCTTCCCGGCTGCCTTCCAGCACGCCAGCGTCGGCAATGTTGTCACAATCTACGCGTCACTACCATTTGTGACGGCGGCCATAGCCTGGATGTGGCTCAGGGAAAAACCATCCGTAGCCACGCTGGCCGCGGGCGGCGTGGCGCTCCTCGGTATTGTCATCATGGTTGGACCGTCGGCGGGCGGTCCGCAATTGGGGGACCTGCTTTCGTTCCTTTCGACTGTCGCCATGGCATTGCTGACTCTTACAATCCGGCGGCATAGTCACATCGAGATGCTGCCCGTCGTCCTGCTGTCGATCTTTCTCAGTGCGCTGATCGCGTTGCCATTCGCAAACCAGCTTTCGGCGTTCACGCCGCGAGACATTCTGGTCGCTGCCGGTTTCGCTCTTTTCCCGCTTACCCTGGGACTGATGCTGTATGTCATTGGCTCCGCACTCATACCCTCCACGCTTGCCGCCCTGATCCAGACATTGGAGGCCCCATTCGGAATGCTATGGGCTTGGGCCGGACTGGGTGAAGTGCCGCCCCTGGAAACCATGATCGGCGCGGCGATCGTTCTCGCCGGTGTCTTCGGGAGATTGCTCTACGAACAGCTGGTATCGCGGCAAACGGCAAAACAAGCTTCGCCCGGCAGTGTGGACTAGTCGCTTTAACGGCCAACCCCTGATCGTGGCGATCCGCGAAAAGTTGCGGCAAATGAAAGCTCTGCCTTAAGCGGGCGGTGATCAATCCGGAGTATTCCATACTTGGAGTGTGGATCATGGACGCAATCATATCCCTCGCGGCCAACAGGCGGGCCGCCAGGCGCTACTCAGTCGCAAAGACAGGCCAGATCATGGCTTCGGCAGAGGATCCGCCGGTGCGTGTTTCCATCCATGACATGAGCGCCTTTGGGGCAAGGCTGCAGGTTCATTCATCGCAGTCCGTTCCCCGGGAGTTCTCGCTGCTGCTGGTCGAGGAGGCGCTGGTTTTCCGCGTCATGATGCGCTGGCGCAATGGCGCGTTCTGCGGCGTGCAGTTCTTTGGCGAACCGGCGCATGTGATGGCATAGCGCCTGAAGCGAGCCCATTGGCTTGGCAATATTCCGGCGCATTGGTGCAAGTTTTGATTTTCCGGAACCCGAAAAATAGTGTAATATTGAATTTCGGTTCAAATTCCGGAGTGTGTGACATGCCACTCGCCAGCCGATTGCTCAATCTTCGAGAACAGATCCTGCGCGGCGCAAAATCCGGCAACCAGGTCGAGGGTGAACTGCACGCCATCATTTTCCAGATTGGCGATTCAGCCTGCGGAACGCACATCAAGGATGCGCTGGACTATGCCGAGGATTATTATGGCCGCGATGGCGGCAGCGAACGCCTTCTCAGCCAGCTTGCCGAAGTGTTGCTGCGAGCAGCCGAGTGCCTGGAAACGCCTGACGGGGCGTGAAGAGCAAGTCGTTTCGGCACCATATGGTCAGGAAGGGCGCGTGATCCTATAAGCCTCGGCTTTGGGCCATCGTTGGCCCCGGCTTGATCGAGGTCTTTACAATGTCACTGCAAGAGTCCGACGGGCTTCAAGTGGCGGGCAATGTCAGCACGTCCGTACTCATGGAAAAAGTGGTGCTGCTTCTGCTCTTCCTCGCATTTCTGACCGGCGTTCTGCTGGTGCTGATGCCGTTTGGCGTGGGGCTGATGTTTGGCAGCATCATCGCCATCGCGGCGTGGCCGCTCCGCCAGTTGATGATCCATTGGGGCCTGAGTTCGGGTGTGACTGCCGGACTGCTCCTGCTGCTGGTCATTGCCATCGTCGTGGTGCCTATCCTGCTGACCGCACCCAGTCTGGCCGGACAGTTGACCAGGCTTTTCGACCTGGTGCGGGCGTGGCTCGATTCCTCGCCGCCGCCACCTGCCTGGCTCAACTCGATCCCGCTGGCCGGCGATCTCGTCCATCGGCAATGGATCGACATGCTGGGGTCAGGTGCGGGCTCCAACGAACTGATGATGTCCTATGCCGGATCGGCGCGAGCCACCATCGTCTCGGCGGCCAAAGGCATGGGCGAGAGCCTGCTGCAGCTTCTGCTGGCGCTGATCATCGCCACGATGTTCTGGGTGCAGGGCGATGTGCTCAGCGCCACGATCATGGACGTCCTGCGGCGCCTGGGCGGCACGCGACTGGCCGACATGGCATTGATTTCAACCAACGCGGTGCGCGGGGTGTTTTATGGGGTGGTCGGCACGGCGGCGGCGCAGGCCGCGCTGATGACCATCGGCCTGCTGTTGAGCGGTGTTCCGGGCGCTGCGCCCCTTGGCTTCGTCACGCTGCTGCTGGCGCTCAGTCAGATCGGCGGACCGCTGATCAATCTGGTTTGGGTGGGGGCGGCTTACTGGCTCTATTCACAAGGTGAGACGGGGTTCTGGCTGTGGTTTCTCATCGGCTGGGGGATATTCGTGGTCACCATCGACAATGTGCTCAAGCCCTGGCTGATCGGGGCCAGCATAACCATGCCGCTGGCGCTGGTTATCCTTGGGGTGTTTGGCGGCTTCCTGTCATTCGGGTTTCTCGGACTGTTCGTGGGGCCAGTCCTGATCGCCATCGCCTATGCGCTGCTGGCAGCCTGGCGCTCGACCGGGCCCGAGTGAAGTATAACGCTTCACATTTTACCCATCTCCGGGCGTTAAACCCGATGCAATACTATTTCCGGTATTTTACTGGATCAAAATTCAATACGGAGTTCCGGCATGCTGGCGCGACTGCGACGTATTTTCGGGAGGTGGCGGAACAGCTCCGGCGCAACCGCCATGGAGTATGCCCTGATCGCAAGCGCCATCGCGCTGGCCATCTCCATTCCCCTGATTGCGCTCGGCGACGGGCTCTTGGCCACCTACGAGGTAATCGGATCGCTGATGACGCTGATCTGAAGCCCGGTGGCGGCGGCCAGCTAACTGGTGACGTCCTTCTTGAGGGCGCGCAGGCGCTGCGCCAGCGAAATTACGTTGGCGATGCTGGGTGAAACCGGTGAGGGGGGAAGGG
>JANMMJ010000070.1:0-4003 GCA_031373255.1 Hyphomicrobiales bacterium | reverse complement strand
TCTCAAGGTAAGCGGGCAGGTGGCCGGGCACCCCTTTATCATCGCTACCGTGCTTGGCGCACTCGCTTCTTACTTCGCCTGGGCTCCGCCTGCGGGCGTAACGACCATTCTTGATATGCTCATGAAGTCTGCCGGGCCATGCGCTCTCTTTGCCCTTGGTGCGACAGTCGGCATGCGCAAGTTTTCCGGTGTTGGTTCCGAGCTTGCCGTGCTGACCATCATGAAGCTTGTGACTCAGCCATCCCTGGCATTCGTCGCGTTGAGTTTGGTGCCGGGGCTCGAGCCATTGTGGCTTCATGTGGCGATCATGATGGCAGCTCTGCCAACAGCATCCAATGCCTTCATCCTGGCACGGCAATTTTCCAGTTTTGTCGAAGGCGCATCGAGCGCCGTCATTGTGACAACCGCATTGTCTGCGATTACCATTCCGCTCCTGATCTATGTCATCCGTCTTGGATGGATTTAGCTCCGCATGGACCGCGGCAGACCCATGGCAGGGGCAAGGCCGCGGCGCATGACCATGCGGCGCAAGGGAGGAGTGGCTGCGACCATGGCCAGTCCAAGTGCACGAGTTGCGCTAAAAGCCTGGAATTCAGACAGCAATGACCGGTTCATCGCATCGACAATGGCCTGGCGCGGCAGGATATCCATGCGCCGTGCGGCCTGATAGTCGCGCATGACGGTTATCGCGCCGGGGTCTTCGCCAATGGATACAGCGTCGATGACAAGCTCTGCGGCGTGGGCTGCGTCGCGCAGCGACATGTTCAACCCTTGCGCACCGATTGGTGGAACCAGGTGAGCGGACTCACCCACAAGCATTGTGCGATCCCTGGTAAATTCCTGCACGGACGCTCCGCGCATCGGAAAGGACCTGCGCGGGCCGATTGCGTCGATGCGGCCAAGATATCCGTGCGTGGCAATCTGGATTTCGGCCGCAAATTGCCGGTCATCCATCGCGATCAGATCTGCGGCCCGGGCAGGGCGCTCCATCCACACAAGGCTTGAGCGGTTGCCAGGCAGGGGCACTGTGGTGAAGGGACCGGCGGGGCGGTGATACTCGGTGGAGGTGTCGCGGTGGCCGGCGGAATGCCCAAAGCTGGTCGCGATGGCCGTTTGATCGTACGTCCATTTGGCTGCCTTGATTCCCAGAGCCTCGCGTATCACGGAGTTCTGGCCATCCGCCGCGAGGATAACCTGCGCCGTCAGTTCTCCATCGCTGGTCAGTATCGTCGAGCCTTTGGTGCCAACGCGCAAACCGGTAACTCGCGCGTTCAGCATTCTGGCGCCAAGATCCATAGCGCGCTGATGAAGTGCCGGGACGAGCAATGCGAGCGGCACGTTCCAGCCGAACGCCTCCTCGCCAATTTCGCTTGCCGAAAAATTCAATTCCGGCGCTGTCACAACACCGCCGGTATCATCGACAATCCTCAACCTGCGCAGTGGTGCGCATGCTCCCTCAAGCGTTCCCGGCCAGAGGCCAAGATTGCGAAGCAGATCGATCGAAGGCCGCATCAGGGCCACGGTGCGCGGATCATTCAAGTCAGGCGGTGGCGCCACCACGGTAACGCCTATGCCGGCTTCGGCGAGAAGGCAGGCGGCAGAAAGTCCTGCCGGGCCGCTTCCCGCCACAATGGCTTGTCCGCCTGTCATGGGCGGCAAGATGAATGGACTGGCGTGACATCACAAGGGAGGGTGTTGTCGCGGCTCTGTGCTCTGCTAGACTTTGCGGATGACCAGCCTGCTTTTGCGGCAATTCTCGGATGCACCACGTGGCGCCGTTTGGCTTTGCTTGGCTATCTTGGTGGCGGGAGCCTGGTCATTTCTGTTCAGTCAAGGTGGGCAGGATTTCATTGCCGTTTTGTGCGGACCCTACCTTCTCAGCTGGTCAGTGTACGATTTTGCGCTGGTTATCGCAATGTGGTCGGCAATGTCTCTTGCGATGATGCTGCCCACGGCGGCCCCCATGATCTCGACCTATATGGATATCGCCGGCGCAGCGCAGAAAAAACAGATCGGTGTCGTGCCGGTGGCTATCCTGGCCTTCGGATACTTGACAGTCTGGCTTGCGTTCGCCTTGCTCGCCACACTTGTTCAGATTGGGATGCACGGTCAGCAGGTGGCCGGGCTGGCCGGCGGGGCTGGTCCCGGCCTGGTGTTGATTGGCGCAGGTGCATACCAGTTTTCGGGCCTGAAACACGCGTGCCTTTCAAAGTGCCGCAGGCCCATGCCTTACTTTATGGCGAACTGGTCGGATCGCCCTGCCGAGGTCTATGCCATGGGGCTGAGGCAAGGCCTGAACTGTCTGGGCTGCTGCTGGGCGATCATGTCGCTTGCGCTCGTCGCCGGGTTCATGAATCCAATCTGGATGGCAGGTGCCGGGCTTTTCATGCTTCTGGAAAAGACACTGCCGCAGCCAAAGGCCCTCATCTACGGCAGCGGCCTTGGTCTGGTGGCTGCCGGAATTGCCCTGGTTTATCTTCAATGGGAGACGTTCAATGCAGTATCGTGATCCGTGGGCAATCAAAGGCGAACTGATGCTCTCGTGCAACTGCACGGTATTCTGCCCATGTGTCCTGTCGCTTGGAAAACACCCACCCACCGAGGGCTATTGCCAGACCTGGGGCGGGGTGCGCATTGATGAAGGCCACTATGGCGACACGCCGCTTTCCGGCATCAACATGGGGCTGATTATCGAGATCCCGGGACAAATGTCGCGGGGGAACTGGTCGGCCGGCGTGTTCATCGACAACAGCGCCGACGTCTATCAGGTCAAGGCGCTCACACGCATCATGTCGGGCAATGCCGGCGGAACCACGCGATTGCTGTCTATCCTGGTCGGAAAATTTTTGGGTGTCTGGCAGGAGGACGTGACCTACGAGGTCGATGGAGATGTGCGCCGGTTCTCCATTCCCAAGATCATCGATGGCGAGATCGTCCCCGTTCCGGGCCAGGCACCGGGCCAGGCGACGACCATTGAAAACAGCCAGTACTGGATCGGGCCGCAGATCATCGTCGCAACCGCCAGGAAGAGCCGGTTTCGCTATCAGGGGCGCAACTGGGATTTTCAGGGGCGCAGCGCGGAAATCGTGCCGCTTGACTGGAAAGGCCCCTGACGGTCAGCCAAGTTTGGTCTTGACCATACTTTCGCGTTTGCAGAATTCATCGTGGAACGAGCCAAGCTTTGGCCGGCCTTCACGCCAGGCCCAGCTTGCCAGCCGGAAATCAATATAGGACAGCACAACGGCCACGCAGATCGACCCGGCATTGGTGTCGGCCAGATATGAAATCCAGTGCGCTTCGAGTTCGTTCAGGGCGTCATCGACGCGTATTTTGGTGCGGTCCATCCAGCCCTGCCATTGCAGGCCCTGCGGGCGTACGGCGGTTTCATAGCGAAATCCCACGGCGCTGTCGGCGATGCCCTGGCCAAGGGCCTGCAAGGTTAGCACGCGGAAGCGCTTCACGCCTTCATCCGGCAGCAGGTTCTTGTTGCCGGAGATATGGCACAGATACTCGATGATGACCCGGCTGTCATAGATGGCGTGGCCATGCTCAGTGGTCAGAACCGGGATCTTGGCCAATGGCGCCATTTTGGCCAGATCCGTGTTCGGTACAGTTGGATCGACCCGGGCCTCGGCGCGTTCCACCTTGTCGCCAAGGCCTGTTTCGTGCGCGGTGACCATGGCCATGCGCACGAAGGGTGAAATCAGATCGCCGTAAAGTTTCATGGTCCATTCTCCCGATTGGGGAAGCAGTATCCCATGATAACCCAAAAAGAAAAGCCCCGGCTGGAAGAGCCGGGGCGCAAAAATTACTGCAGATGCCCGTCTTATTTTCCGGGTTGCGGGACCATGCGCAGGTAAGGCTTGAGGGTTTTCCAGCCGCCGGGGAATTTCTCCTTTGCCGCTTCATCCGAAACCGAGGCCAGAATGATGACGTCCTCGCCCTGTTTCCAGTTGGCGGGCGTGGCAACCGACTTCGTGGCGGTCAATTGCAGCGAGTCGAT
>JANMMJ010000051.1:0-35741 GCA_031373255.1 Hyphomicrobiales bacterium | reverse complement strand
TGCGCCCATTTTGTCAGCCACGCGCTGGGCTTTCGCTATGGCAAACTGTGCAGCTCTATGACCTGGGAATACCGCAACCGGATCTCCGAGGGCCGCACCATGGTGGTCAACGACCTGTTCAACAATTGCCCGACGCGCGGCCACTGGGCCGGCAAGCCCGCCGGCCTCACCTCCTGCCTGATCTTCGCGGTGCACAGCAGCGGCGTGAACACGAGGACGTGGCACATGGACAATATAAGGCGCAAGCACGTCGGCATTCACCTGAACGGCGATTGCTACAATTACCACAATACGACGAACGAGGGAGTGCGGGTCGATGGCGATGCGATGTTCAAGAACCTTTACGGCAAGGGCACACTCGCCCTTTACGGTACATTTCCACCCTAGCGCACTGGCGCTTGTGGCGATGCTGGTTGCGACAACGGCACAAGACACTGCCGGCGATGGCTCCGCGACGGAAACAGCAAAACTGCATCTCCATCAGCTGCTCGCCAATCCCACAGCCGCGATCGCCAAGGATAAAGAGTCCTGCCCGAGCGGCGCGGCAACACCGACCGTGCAAACCGAACTGGCAGCGATCCTGCTCTCCTTTGCCGATGGTTCAGCGCCCATGACTATCGCCACCACATGCGAGCCCGCCGATGCCGGCAAGGTATTCTGCACCTTTACTTTCTCCGTCACGGCAGGCGAGGACCAGGCCTCGGCCGGCTTCACTTACCTTGCCGAGCAGGATGGCAGGGTGATCGATATCGCAACGCTTGCCTGCTTTCATACGCCATGACCCAGGACACCATCATCCGTGCACTGATCGAAGGCCGGAAGTCCGGCGGCAAGATGGCCGCCTACCCCGGCCCCGAACCCCGCGACATGGCAGAGGCCTTTGCCGTCCAGACGGCGGTGCGCGATTTGATCGGCTGGCGCCACTGCGGCTGGAAGATCGGCTGCACCAGCATTGCCGCCCAGCGCGCCCTCAAGACCGGCGGCCCGTTCCCCGGCCCTGTCTACGCCGAACGACTGTTTGCCAGCGGAGCACGTCTCGTGACGAAGCCCGAGAACAGTCGCGTTGCCGAGCCTGAAATCGCCTTCACCATGGCAGATGATCTTCCGCCTACGGATCATTCCTATGGTGTCGATGAAGTGCTGGCGGCGGTCGGCCGCGTCCATGCCGCCATCGAGATCGTCAATCCACGCCTGCCCAAGGGCTTTGACGATACCGTGCTGTGGTACATGGCCGATGGCAGCCTCAATGATTGCCTGGTGATCAACGACGGCGTGCCGCCCCCGCCCCGCGGCGCCTACGCCGGCATCGCCTGCCGGGTCAGCGTCAATGGCAAACATGCCCATGACGGCATCGGCGCCAATGCGCTGGGCGGCCCCGAACTGGCGCTCACCTGGCTCGCCAACGACCTGATCGCCAAGGGCCAGCACCTCCGCAAGGGCGACGTCATCACTACCGGCGTCATAACACCGATCTTTTATGGTCAGATCGGCGAAACCATCACGGCCGACTACGATATTCTGGGAAAAGTGACGCTAACCTTCGCCGGATAACGTCGCGAAGGGTTGACTCTACAGAACAAGATATCAACAAGTTACAGTAAATTCTGTCCCAAATCTGGACAGATTGTGACAGCTTTGCTATGCAACTCATGTGGTCCAACCCACATTCACCGGGGACCGCCACGGGGAGAGGGAAACTCAATGCACCCCTCCCCGCGACCCCGGTTTTTGACCGTCCCGTGCGGCTGTGGCATTCCCTGCAATTTGAAATCCTGCAACGCTGTGCGCAAACTGCCGCGTATGTGATAGTCTGCGGCATGGGCACAGCGGCGCAACAGGGCGCGATGTGGGGAGCCCGGGCCACGGATTGGGCCGAGCGCAACGAACCGCTGTGGCGCGATGTCTATGACGCCGTCCTCGATGCCGCAAAGCTGAAGGTTGGTTGCCGCTATCTCGACATCGGCTGCGGCACCGGCGGAGCGCTCATGCGGGCCAGGTTGCGCGGCGCGCATGTTTCCGGCCTCGATGCTTCGGCAAATTTCGTGGCGATCGCCCGCCAGAGCCTGCCCGAAGCACGCATCGAACAGGGCGAAATGGAAGAACTGCCCTTCGACGATGCCAGCTTCGACGTGGCAAGTGCGGTCAACGCGGTACAGTTTGCCGGAAGTGCCGCCAACGCCCTGGCTGACGCGTGCCGCGTGCTGAAACCGGGTGGCATTTTTGCGGTGCTGGTCTGGGGCCGAAGGGAGGATTGCGAATTCCTTGCCCGCGTCATGCCTGCCGTATTCGCGCTGCTGTCACCTTCACCCCAAGCACCTTCACCTCCGCCCTTCGGCGAACCGGGCTATCTCGAAAGCCTCGTGGCGGCGGCGGGTTTCCATGATTTGCAGCCGCATGATTTCACATGGGACTTCGCCTTCCCCGGCTTGCCCATGGCCATTGGAGCGATCATGTCCGGGGCGAGCCGCGCCATCGCCCACGCCGGCGAGGAAAAGGTGCAAGCAGCGCTGGAAGCCGCGTTGCTGCCGCTGGTCCGGCCCGGCGGAGCGATCAGCCTTGTCAACCGCATGCGCCTCGTCACCGGCATCAAATCGGGTTGAGTCTACTTTCGCCGGCCGGCCTTTTCATAGGGGTTCTTGCCGCCTCTGAGCGAGAACCGGATAGGTACGCCGTCGAGATTGAAATCCTTGCGCAGTCCATTGCGGAGATAGCGCAGGTAAGTCTCGGGCAGATGCTTGAGCTGGTTGCCGAAGATCGCAAAGGTGGGCGGCCGTGAACTGGCCTGCGTCGCATAGCGGATCTTGATGCGGCGCCCCGATGGTGCTGGCGGCGGATTGCGCGCCAGCATGTCTTCCAGCCAGCGGTTCACCTGCGAGGTCGGAATCCGCGCACTCCACTTTTCGACGGATTCGAATACGGCATTCATCAGCTTGTCGAAGCCCTGTTCGCGCTGTGCCGAAAGTGTCACGACGCGCACACCGCGGATTTCCGGCAGCACGTCTTCCAGCTTGTCGAGCACATCATGCATCTTCTTCTGCTTGTTCTCGACCACGTCCCATTTGCTCAAGGCCAGCACCACGGCGCGGCCCTCCTGAGCCACGATATTGGCAAGCGTCAGATCCTGGCTTTCGATTTCGGTCGCGGCATCGATCATCACGATGACGCACTGGGCAAAGCGGATGGCACGCATGGCGTCCGACACCGCCATCTTCTCGATCTTGCCCTGCACCTTGGCCTTGCGCCGGATGCCTGCCGTATCCCACAACTTGATGTCACGGCCTTGCCACTGCCAATCGACGAAGATGGCATCGCGGGTGATCCCCGCTTCGGGACCAGTAAGCAAGCGCTCTTCGCCGAGCAGCGCATTGATCAGCGTCGACTTCCCCGCATTTGGCTGGCCGACAATGGCAAGCTTGAGTGGCCGCGTCTTGTCATCTTCGTCACCTGATTCATCGTCATCGTCATCGCCAGGCTCGGGCTCCGTTGGCGTGGCAATCTTGCGCAGCATCGGTTTCAACGCATCGTAGAGATCGGGAAGCCCCTCGCCGTGTTCGGCCGAAATCGGCACCGGTTCACCGAAGCCGAGTTCGTATGCTTCGAAATAACCAGCCGTGGAGGCGCGGCCCTCCGCCTTGTTGGCGACCAGCAGGATCGGCTTGCCGCTGCGCCGCAGCCGGGCCGCGAACTCGCGGTCAATCGGTGTTACGCCGGCGCGCGCGTCAATGACGAAGAGACAGATGTCGGCATCGCCGATCGCTGTCTCCGATTGCTGGCTCATGCGGCTTTCGAGCGAACCCTTCGGTGCATCGTCGAGGCCGGCCGTGTCGAACACCTTGAAGGTGAGGTCAATGAGGCGAGCTTCGCCTTCGCGCCGGTCGCGCGTGACGCCGGGTTGATCGTCGACCAGCGCGATCTTGCGCCCCACCAGGCGGTTGAACAGGGTGGACTTGCCCACGTTGGGCCGCCCGAGAATGGCAACTGTCGCCGGCATGGGAGGTGATTATTTCGCCGCTGGCTTGTCGAGCAGCGGCACCAGAAGCTGTTCCATCATTTGCGCCCGCTGGCGCAAGCCTGTCTGCGTGTCGGGATCGGCAAGGATGGTGTTGAAGTACTTGTCGGCCATCAGGTAGTCGGCCGTGCGCCAGGCCGAAAGCCCCATGATCTCCCGCACCGGATTGCGCCACGGACCGCTAGCCTGATCGAGATCGCCAAGTTTCGTCACCAGATCGGCCGGAGGCGCTGTATCGACCATAAGGTATCCGCCCCGCACCCTTGCGAGATCGCGCATTGGGGGATCGAGGCTGGCCGTGGCGGCAAGCTCGTCGTAAAGCTTGACCGCCTCGCCTGTCTTTCCCTGGACCGCCAGATCGGCAGCGAGACGGAATTTCGCCAGCGTTCCGAACCCAGCGTGGCTGATGCCGGCCAGCAGTTTCTGCGCCTCGTCATGCTTGCCTTCGCTGATCAGGGATGAAGCGGCAAAGAAGTCGGATGCGGCGGCTTCCGACTGTTTGGTCTGCCAGTATTGCCAGCCCTTGAAGCCAGCGACCGCCACAACGACGCCCAGCGCCACGCCGGTGACGACATTGCCGTAGCGCGCCCAGAACTTCTTCAGTTGTTCCTGGCGGACTTCTTCGTCCACCTCACGAAACAGGGATTCGTCGCTCACCGGATATCCACCTTGAACTGTCAGCAGGGATTTGCACTGGGCGGTAAGCTACAAGCTGGTGCAAATCAAGGCAAATTGACCGGCATCAAAGCGATGCGCGCGCGGCTTTGCGTGCATTCCGGGGGAGGGCTACTGTCACGACAAGCAACTCCGGAGCACCGCCCATGGCCGAATCCACGCCGTTTCACCCCCTGACTGCCGAGGAATTGCAGCTCCTTTCAGAATTGCGCCAGAATGCACCGGCCAAGGTCGCTCTGCCCATCACCGCAAAGGACCTGGGCGAGCGGATTTCAGACCGTCTCACCGCCCTTGTCGGCTCGTGGCGCTTCATCATCATCCAGTCCTGCCTTCTGGTATTGTGGATCGCGGCCAATATCTGGGCCTGGGCCGGCGGCTGGGACCCTTACCCGTTCATCCTGCTGAACCTGGTGCTGTCGTTCCAGGCGGCATATACCGCGCCGATCATCATGATGAGCCAGAACCGCCAGGCCGAACTGGACCGGCACAATGCCGCAAATGACTACAAGATCAACATAAAGGCGGAACTGGAGATTGAACTCCTGCACCAGAAGCTGGACTTGCTGCGCGAACAGGAGGTGCGTGACCTGATCCGGCTGGTGACGTCTCTGGAACAGAGGATAGCGAGCCTGCAGGGCACTCAAAAGTCACGCAGGCCGGCAAAGGGAAGGACGTGAGAAGGGGCAAAAGCTGACGCCCCTTCTCACATTCGCCCCAGTCGCTTTACACAGCTCGCACTGGTGCCCCGGTCTCGGACTGCAAAGCGCCGCACCGACAGTACACTCCTGAATTGCGGGAAATTCCACTTTTTTCGGAAATTATCCCGCCTTGCGAAGCTCCGCCGGTGCCGTGAACCGTTCATGGAAGTTGCAATTGATTTCCTCGGTCGCCGCAACGATCTGTGCAGCCGGCAGGGGCTTGCTGAACACATAACCCTGAACCTGATCGGCCTGCATCTGGCGCAATAGCGCAATCTCGCCCGGCGTTTCAGCCCCTTCCGCCACGATGGTGAGATCGAGCGCATGGCCAAGGTCGATGACGCCGGTCAGCAGGCGGCGCTTGTCGGCGTCTTCCTCGATGCCACTGACAAAGGCCCGGTCGATCTTGAGCTTGTCGAATGGCAATCCCTGAAGATACGAAAGCGATGAATAGCCGGTGCCGAAATCATCGATGGCGAGCGACACGCCGACGCCCTTGAGGCCTTCCAGCACTTGCTTGACGCGCTTGGCAGAATAGCCGGCAAACAGGCTCTCCGTCAGTTCGAGGCACAGGATATAAGGCGGAAGCCGAGTTTCAGCGAGAATGGCCTCGACCTGCCCCGGAAAATTGAACTGGCGGATTTGCGCCACCGAGATGTTCACGGAAATCTGCCTCACCGCGAAACCGCTGTCGAGCCACGCCCGCGCCTGCCGGCAGCTCTGCCGCAGGATCCATTGGCCGAGATCGCAAATCAGGCCATTGCTTTCGGCGATGGGGATGAACTGGTCCGGCGGCACGTAACCCCTGGTGGGATGTTTCCAGCGCAGCAGGCTTTCATATCCGATGACGCCTCCAGAATGAATATTGACCTGGGGCTGGTAGTGAACTTCCAGCTGGTTTTCGCGGATGGCATGGCGGAGATCGATGGCCAGCGCAGTCCGCTCCTGCACGTCTTCGTCAAGCTTCGGACGATAGATATGCATCCGTCCCTTTCCTTCGCGCTTGGCGCTGTAGAGGGCGAGATCGGCCCGGCGCAGCAGGTCGCTTGGCGTCGTGCCATCGCGCGGGATCATGGTGACACCGGCGGTTACGCCGATCTGCACGTGCCGCGCCATGATTTCAACGGGCTGGCTTATCGCCTGAATGATGGGGGCGAACACGGCTTGCGCTTCGGCCTCCGAGTCGATTCCTGTAACCACAATCGCGAACTCATCGCCGCCAAGCCGTGCCAGATGCACATGTTCAGACGCATTGTGCTTGAGAGCGGCGGCGACGTTGACCAGAAGCGCGTCACCTGCCGAATGGCCGTAGCTGTCGTTGATCGACTTGAACTCATCGAGATCGAGGAGGAACAGCGCGGCTTTGATCTGGTCATCGACACAGGAGGCCAGCACCGTCTCAAGTTGGCCATGAAACGACTGACGATTGGCAAGTCCGGTAAGCGGATCAAAGAACGCCAGCCTTTTCAGCGCCGAATCCCGGTAGCCGATTTCAGTGATCATCGCATTGAACGATTCGACCAGCGTGCCGGTTTCGTCGTCCGCATCGTGGATGACCTTGGTCGAGTAGTCGCGCGCCTGGCGTACGTGACTCATCGCGCCGATCAGCGAAAGGATGGGCGCGGTAATCCGCCGTTGCAGCCGCATGGCCGCGACAATCCCGAGAATTCCAGCGACAAGTGCGGCCAGAAGTGTCGCTATCACGGTTTTCAAAAGCTGTGCCCGCAAACCGGATACGTCGGCAACAATGATCAGGCGTCCGACAGGTTCTGCGCCCTTGACGATTTCTATAGTCACCGGCAAGGCGCCGCGGGTGAGGAGTTCGAACATGCCGATATGATCATCGACCAGGTCTTCGACGAGCATGGCCGATTTGCCCAGTGCGGCGATCTGCTCGCCTTTGGAATCGACGGCGACCGCGTAGGAGACATCCGGCACCCTGGTGATCGAGCGCAGGACCTTGAGCGCCCCATTGGCATTGCCAGTGGCAACATCGTCGGCAATCGCCGAGGCAAAGACGTAGCCCGTGGCTTTGATGCCATCGGTCCTGGTCCTCAATGTGTCGTTGAGCTGGAATGTCAGGAAAAGTCCGGTCAAGGTAATCAGCGACAGAATGACCGACACGACGACAAGCACGACAATGCGGCGGCCGATCTTGCTCTTGCCAAAACTCATCATGATGCGTGGGTCAAAATATTGCTCATCCGAAGTCCTGTGGAATAGTCCTGCGGAGTTAAAGAACGGATGCCGCGCCTCCCAGAGTTGCAGATAAATGCAGGTGTTGATGGGGAATGCGCCGGAATGGTTAGTCATCGACGAATGAATGGAACGGAAATTTAGATGACTCCGTCACGGTCCATTCACGCGTTTCTCGATGAACCGTCAGGGCAAATTATTATTTTTCTTCTCTTAGGCATGTCGCGGCGTGCATGCCACATTCGTTAAATTTTGAACATTGGTTCAAACATGCCGTCAATCTCCGCGTGATATTTGCTGGCCGTGAAATCCGGGACAATCGCATGAAATTATCCAAAATTCTTAGGCGCATTGTGTGTTTGCCCGGCGACACCCGCGGCGGCCTCGCCGTCATCACCGCGATGGTGGCACCAGCATTGCTCGGCGTTATGGCGGTAGCAACAGACTATGTCGTCATGACGAAAGTCAGCGCCACTATGCAGACGGCCGCCGACGCCGCTGCGTTGGCAGGCGCCAAGGAAATCAGCCTCGCAGGCGCCACTGACAGCCAGGTCAAGGCCGTCGCGACCGCCTTTGCCCTCGCCAATCTGACAAGCTCAGATGATGGAAAATCTGCTGCCGAAATGGAAGCAAAGGGTGACGGCGCAGGCGAGAATATTCCGGCCGATACCACCATTGATGTGACCGTCAACCGCAAGACTGGAACGGTGGAGGTTGCGGTCAAGAAGATATGGCGGCCCTTCTTCCTTCATCTCATGTCGCCGGGCGTCACGCCTGTTCGGAACACGGCGAAAGCGCGAACCCTTGGGTCGGGCCTCACCTGCGTGCTTGGACTTTCTGAAAGTGTTCCCTCAGGTATTTCACTTTGGAAAAATGCCAGCCTGACCGCGGATGGATGCAGCGTCTATTCCAACACCGCCACGCCGGTGGGCATGACGATCGGTGACGATGCGACATTGAAGGCAAAGCTCATTTGCAGTGCCGGCGGCTATCAATCTTCCAGCAGCCGTTCAGTTGACCCGGTACCAACCACGGATTGTCCAAAGTATGAGGACCCACTAGCAAGCCGCACCATGCCGAAGGTTGGTTCCTGCACCTATCCGCTTCCAACCATCATCTTCAACCAGGTGAAAACCCTGGATCCCGGCGTCTATTGCGGCGGCCTGATGATCCTTGGCAACTCGAAGGTAACGCTCAACAAGGGAATCTATACCATTAACAATGGCTTGCTGCAGGTAAGCGGCACCGCCACCATGACCGGCGAAAATGTCGGGTTCTACCTGGCAGGCCTCGCCACCATGTTTACCTTCGACGCCAACACCACAATCGACCTTACCGCGCCGAAGGATGGTCCGATGGCCGGATTGCTGTTCTTCGAGGACCGCACCGCGCCGCCACTTCGCATTCACCGGATCGGCAGCAACAATGCCAGGCGCCTGATTGGAACAATCTACCTGCCGGTCGGTACCCTTTTGATCGACGCGTCAGCGCCGGTTGCCGACAATTCCGCCTATACCGCACTCATTGTCCGCAGCCTTCAACTGCGCGAGGGACCCAAACTCGTTCTCCACAGTGACTACGAGGCAACCGACATCCCTGTACCCAAGGGCCTGATCGGCGGCCGTGTCATGCTTTCGCAATAATTCGATTTTGACCTATTGCCGGACTGAACAGTTCCATTAACGCAAACGTTACAATCAACCACTATCAAACGCCGAATAATCAACTTTGAGGTGCTAGAGCAGCACCCGAGGACTTGATTTTGGCGGATAGACTTTCACATCGATTCGCATCATTGGTGCAAAAATTTCGCACCGACCGGACGGGCGGCATCGCCGTCATGTTCGCGCTGTGCGCGCCCGCCATTCTGGGTGTGCTCGCTCTGGCGACCGACTTCGTGATGATCAACCAGATCGACTCAAAGCTGCAGGCGGCAGCCGACTCGGCGGCATTGGCCAGCGCCAAGGAACTCAGCCTTTCAGGCTCCAGCGACGCCCATATTGCCACGGTGGCGCGCGAACTGGCGCTTGCTAACCTGGCCGGTGACACCAAAGGGCAAAAAACCAGCGATGAGAGCGCTGCGGAGTTCAGCGTTGATGTTGAAATATCCCGCAAGACCGGAATGGTTTCGGTGTCAATCGACGAGAACTGGACCCCGCTCTTCCTCAATTTCCTGTCGCCGGGCAGCACCCCGGTTCATGTGGTTTCACGCGCCAGGTCATTGGATTCCGGCCTGACCTGTGTGATCGGACTGGACCCGGACAGCCCATCCGGCATCAAGCTCCTGAAGAGTGCGAGCCTGACGGCTGCTGGTTGTGTTGTCTATTCCAACGCCAAGGCATCAAAGGGCATTGAACTCGATGACAAGGCTACTCTGCAGGCTCAACTGATTTGTTCTGCAGGCGGCTTCCGCTCCAAGGGAAGCAACATTGTTCAGCCGGCGCCGACAACCGATTGTCCGGTGCTGGAAGACCCGCTTGCCGGCCGGCCGCCACCTGCTGTCGGCGGCTGCGACCACAATAATCTCGCCATCAAGGACGATACGATTACTCTCCAGCCTGGCGTTTATTGCGGTGGGCTGACGCTCAGCGGCACGGCAAAGGTCACGCTGAACCCCGGGATCTATGTCATCAGCGACGGAAAGCTGAAAATCTCCGGCACAGCCTTGCTGGGCGGCGAATTCGTGGGCTTCTATCTGACCGGAAACAGCACGCGCATCGATTTCGATCCGGACAGCACCATCGACCTCACAGCTCCTAAGGATGGGCCGCTGGCCGGACTATTGTTTTTCGAGGATCGCGGCTCGCCAAGCAACAACGTTCACCGCATCGGCAGCAATAATGCCAGACGCTTGATAGGCACGATTTACCTGCCCAATGGCAAGCTCCGCATTGATGCAAACGCACCCGTAGCCGACAACTCTGCCTATACTGCACTCGTGGTGCGCAGTCTCGAACTCGACGAAGGCCCGAACCTGGTATTGCACAGCGATTACAACTCAACCGAGGTTCCGGTGCCCAAAGGCTTGATCACCAGCCGCGTGGTGCTCTCACAATAATTCCGGCTCATCGTCTCAGGCCAGCCTGCGCCTGCCCCGCGTCAACGGCACAACCTCACCTTTTGCTGGCGCTGACGCAAGCGCAGGGTTTATGTCCTGCACGAATCCTGCGACAAAGTCCGTGGACGGATGATTGATGATCTGGCCCGGCGTGCCGACCTGTTCGATCCTTCCCTCGTTGAGCACCGCCACCCGGTCGGCCAGCTCAAAAGCCTCCTCCTGGTCATGGGTGACAAATAGGGTCGTGTGGCCGGTGCGGTCGTGCAGGTCGCGCAGCCAGCGCCGCAGATCCTTGCGCACCTTTGCGTCGAGCGCGCCGAATGGCTCATCGAGCAGCAGGACGCGCGGCTCGATGGCGAGTGCCCGCGCCAGAGCCACGCGCTGCCTTTGCCCGCCGGAAAGCTGCGAAGGATAGCGTCCCTCGAGCCCGTCCAGTTGCACCAGGCTGAGAAGATCCAACACACGCGACTTGATGGCATGTTCGGCCGGACGCTCGCGCCGCGGCCTCGCCCTCAGGCCGAAAGCGATATTGTCCATCACGGTCATGTGCCGGAACAGCGCATAGTGCTGGAATACAAAGCCGATGCGGCGTTCACGTAATGAAAGACCATCGGCATTGATGTCGCCGAAATACACCGATCCGGTGTCCGCTTCATCGAGCCCGGCAATGGCCCGAAGCAGCGTCGTCTTACCCGACCCCGAAGGCCCCAGCAGCGCCACCAGTTCACCCGGTTCGACGCCGAGCGTAACGCCGCGCAGTGCTGCAAATTCGCCAAAGGTCTTTTCAAGTTTTGTTACCGAAACTGCAACGGACATGCGTAATGCCTCCTACTCAATGCCGATGCGCCGCCGCCAGGGAACCAGCGTAGCGCCACTCCAAGGCGGATTTAAGAACCAGCGTGACCAGTGCCAGGCTGGCCAGCAGTGTGGCCACCGCGAACGCGGCAGCAAAATTGTATTCGTTGTAGAGAATTTCGATATGCAGCGGCATGGTGTTGGTGAGCCCGCGAATATGCCCGGAAACAACCGAGACGGCGCCGAACTCGCCCATTGCCCGCGCGTTACACAGGAGCACGCCGTAAAGCAGCGCCCATTTGATATTGGGCAGCGTCACGTTGAGAAATGTATGAAAACCGGAAGCGCCGAGCGTCAGGGCCGCTTCTTCTTCGCTCGTGCCTTGCGCCTGCATTAGCGGAATGAGCTCACGCGCGACAAAGGGAAAGGTGATGAAAATTGTCGCCAGCACGATTCCCGGTACGGCGAAAATAATTTCAATGCCATGAGACTTGAGCCAGGGGCCGAGCCAGCTTTGCGCCCCGAACAGCAGGACATAGACCAGGCCGGAAATGACCGGCGACACCGAGAATGGCAGGTCGATCAGAGTGAGCAAGAGGTTCTTGCCGCGGAAGTTGAACTTGGCAATGGCCCATGCCGCAGCAACCCCGAAGACAATGTTGAACGGTACTGCGACCGCCGCAACCAGTAGGGTGAGCCGCACCGCCGCCATGGCATCGGGGTCCCTGAAGGCATCGATGAAAGTCAAGGGTCCCTGCCGGAACCCTTCGACGAAAACAACGACGAGCGGCATGAACAGGAATGCCGCCAGCAACACCAGCGCCAGGCCAATCAATAGGACTTTTACCCGCGGCGGTTCGGTTGTGGCCGATTGCCGCCGTGGCCGCACATGCAGGTTTGCGTCAACCATTGCCATACCTCCTGCGGTGGATCGCCTGCACCTGATTGATGGCGAACAGCAACGCGAACGAAATGGCCAGCATGACAGTGGCGATCACTGTCGCACCCGCATAGTCGAACTCTTCGAGCTTGATGATGATGAGCAGCGGCGCGATCTCAGAAACCATCGGAATATTGCCGGCGATGAAGATCACCGAGCCGTACTCGCCGACGCCCCGCGCGAAAGCCAGCGCGAAGCCGGTGAGCAATGCCGGATAGACATGCGGCAGCATCACCTGGTACACCGTGCGAAACCGGCTGGCGCCAAGCAGGGCCGAGGCTTCCTCGACCTCTTTTTCGACTTCTTCGAGCACCGGTTGAACCGTGCGCACGACAAACGGAAGCCCGATGAAGATGAGCGCCAGCACGACGCCAAAGGGCGTGAAGGCGATCTTGATGCCAAATGCATCGGCGATGGAGCCGATCCAGCCATTGGTCGCATAGACGGCGGCAAGCGCTATACCCGCCACTGCGGTTGGCAGGGCAAATGGCAGGTCCACTGCCGCGTCGATCAGCCGCCGCCCGGGAAAGCGGTAACGCACCAGGATCCACGCAAGCAGCAGGCCAAAGACGGCATTGACGAGAGCCGCGATGAGTGCGGCGCCGAAGGACAGCTTCAACGCCTGCAGCGTCCGGGGGTCCGTCGCCAGTTCCCAGAATGCCACCGGCCCGATGCTGGCTGCACGCAGCACCAGCGCCGCCAGCGGCAGCAGCACGACGAGGCTCAGCGCCGTGATGACGAAGCCAAGCGCCAGCCCAAAACCGGGCAGGACACTTGGCTCACGCAGGCGTGGGAGAACAAACGCCATCAAGATCAGTTGCTGGGCTTGTAAAGCTGGTCGAACAGTCCGCCATCGGCGAAGTGAGTGGCTTGCGCCTTTTTCCAGCCGCCAAAGGCATCATTGATGTTGACCAGGTCGAGTTTGGGGAACCGCGCCAGATCCTTTGGATCGGCGGATTCGGGCTTCGATGGCCGGAAATAATGCTTGGCCGCGAGTTTCTGGCCTTCCGGTGAATACAGGAAATTCAGATAGGCCTCGGCGACCTTGGTGGTGCCCTTGGCCTTGGCGTTCTCGTCGACGAGAGCAACGGGCGGCTCTGCCAGAATTGAAAGCGATGGCACCACGACGTCGAACTTGTCGGCTCCGAACTCTTCGAGCACCAGGAAGGCTTCATTCTCCCAGCTGATCAGCACATCGCCGATGCCGCGCTGGGCGAAGGTGGTGGTCGATCCGCGTGCACCGGTATCGAGCACAGGCACGTTGCGGAACAGGTTGGTGATGTATTCCTTCACCTTCGCTTCGTCGCCGCCATAGGCTTTCGATGCCCAGGCCCATCCGGCGAGATAGTTCCAGCGAGCACCGCCAGACGTCTTTGGATTCGGCGTGATGACGCCCACGCCCTGGTTGGCAAGATCGCTCCAGTCCTTGATGCCCTTGGGATTGCCCTTGCGCACGATGAAGACAATGGTGGATGTGTAGGGCGCGCTGTTGTTTGGCAGGCGGGTGGCCCAGTCTTCCGGAATTTTCTTCGACTTGCTGGCGATGGCATCGATGTCACCGGCGAGCGCCAGCGTCACGACATCCGCGTCCAGCCCATCGATAACGGCCCGTGCCTGCTTGCCGGAGCCGCCATGAGATTGCTGGATTGTGACGGTTTCGCCGGTCTTGGCCTTCCAGTCGGCGGAAAAAGCTTCGTTGAATTCCTTGTAGAATTCGCGCGTCGGATCATACGACACGTTGAGCAAGGTAGTGTCGGCAAAGGCTGGCGCGGAAAATCCGGTGATGGCCGTGATCGCAAGAGCGGCGATGGCGGTGATGAACCTGCGGCGGGCGGAATTGAGTGACATGGGGACCTCCTTAATCTTCAACACCCACATACTATACCGGTTTACTAGTGTATCAAGTCGAAAAATATGAAATTTATAAGTTATTGTTATCAATAAAGGAAAATCAGACAATCGCCTTGGCGCGGACTTTTTTTATGGCCATGCTGCCAGGCAGAACAAGGGAATCGGACTGTTTCATCACCTCCGCCAGCGATGTCGATTCAAGTTTTCCAAGATAGCCCGAATAAGCCTTTTCGAAACCGATCCGCAGTTCGCAGGTGATTTCGTCGACACAATCGGCACAGCGCCGGTAGGCCGTGCGGGACAGGCACGGCAGTGGTGCAATAGGGCCATCAACTACCCGCAGCATCGGGCCGATCATGATCTGATCCGGCGATTTCAACAACGAGTAGCCGCCATCCCGCCCGCGCCGGCTGGTGATGTAGCCAGCCGACTTGAGCAGCAGCAGGATTTGCTCAAGGAATTTCTTGGGGAGCTTCTCCTGCTCCGCCAATTCACGGATTTGCAGGCCTTCGCCGGGCTTGGCCCGCGCGAGTGCCACAATGGCCTTGAAGGCATAGCGGGCGCGTTGAGAAATCATCTCTGTAGATATAGTCGCCTAAAGTCATTTCGCGAAGGCAAAACCACAAACCGAGTTATCACTGGATCAGTGAATGCCCTTGACGAACTGGCGGCAGCGATCGCTGGCGGGCTGATCGAACACCTGTTCCGGTGCGCCTTCTTCCTCGATGACGCCCTTGTAAAGGTAAATGACGTGGCTGGAAACGCCACGAGCGAACTTCATTTCGTGGGTGACCAGGATCATGGTGCGGCCCTCTTCGGCGAGGTCGCGGATAACGCGCAACACCTCGCCCACCAGTTCGGGATCGAGTGCCGAGGTCGGCTCGTCGAACAGCATGACCTTCGGCTCCATGCACAAGGCCCGCGCGATTGCCGCGCGTTGCTGCTGCCCGCCGGAGAGGAACGCCGGGTACTGATCCTTCTTTTCAAAGAGGCCAACCTTGTGCAGGTATTTCTCGGCTTTCTCGATGGCTTCCGCCTTGGGAAGCTTCAGCACATGCACCGGAGCCTCGATGACATTTTCCAGAACTGTCATGTGCTGCCACAGGTTGAAGCTCTGGAACACCATGCCGAGCTTGGTGCGGATGCGCTCAAGCTGCTTGCGGTCGGTGGGAACGAGATTGCCGTCGCCGCTGGGCTTCAACTTCATTTCCTCGCCATTGATGATGATCCGGCCCTTGCTCGGCTGCTCGAGAAAATTAATGCAGCGCAGGAAGGTGCTCTTGCCCGAACCGGAAGCGCCGATCATCGAAACCACGTCGCCCTCGTGTGCCACCAGCGAAACGCCCTTGAGCACCTCAAGTGGGCCAAAACTCTTGTGCAAGTCCTCAACCTGCACCGCGACCGGATTGTTGCCGTTGCTCTGCGCCAATAGCGTGTCTCCCCACCTGTCACACAAACTGTAACACGGCACCGAGCGAGGTCAAACGCTCTCCATGAAGCGCCTGGCAGCGACTCCGTGCTGATGCCGAAGGCGTGCCACATCGACACCAAGTGGCTGGCCGTCAATGACTTTCCATTCCCCCGCCACCATCACCCGGTCGGCCCGATGTGCCCCACACAGCACCAGTGCTGCAAGTGGGTCGCCAGCGCCCGAAAAACGCAGTTCATCGAGCGTGTAAAACGCAAGATCCGCCTGTTTGCCCGGCGCGATTTCGCCAATGTCGGAGCGGCCGAGACAGCGCGCCGATCCCTTTGTCGCCCAGCGCAGCGCATCGAGATGCGTGATGGTCGCATCATAGGTGAGCCGGTTGATCATCAGCGCATGGCGCACCCCCTCCATCAAATTTGAGGAATCGCTTGATGCCGAACCGTCGACTCCGAGTCCGACGGCGACACCCGCCTGCTCCAACTCGCGGGTACGGCATTGGCCGGATGCCAGCACCATGTTGGATGTCGGGCAATGACAGATGCCGACACCATGCTGGCCCAGCCGCGCGATCTCTGCATCGTTGAAGTAAATGCCGTGCGCCAGCCAGGTGCGATCCGACAGCCAGCCTGCCGCTTCGAGATAGTCGAGCGGCCGGCAGCCATACTGGGCCTCGCAGTAAGCATCCTCGTCGCGCACTTCGGCCAGATGGGTATGCAGGCGGCAATCGCATTTTTCCGCAAGTTCGGCGGTTCGCTTCATCAAACTGGTAGTTGCCGACCACGGCGAACAGGGCGACAGCGCAATCTGGATTTTGGCTCCTGGTCCCCGCTCATGATACTTGCCAATGACCCGCTCGCTGTCGGCGAGGATCGTATCCTCGTCCTGCACCACGCTGTCGGGCGGCAGCCCGCCATCTTTCTCGGAAAGATTCATCGAGCCCCGCGTGACGGTCATGCGGAGGCCAAGTTTGCGCGCTTCGTCCACCTGGATGTCCATGGCGTCGTCAAGGCCGGCCGGGAAGACATAGTGATGGTCGGACGTGCAGGTGACGCCGGAAAGCATGAGTTCGGTAAGCGCCAGCCGGGTCGCCAGCCGGTGCGCCTCAGGCGTCAGCCGGGCCCAAAGCGGGTAAAGCGCCTTCAGCCAGTCGAACAGTTCCTTGTTGATGGCATTGGGGTGTGCCCGCGTGAGCGTCTGATAGAAGTGGTGGTGCGTATTGATCAGTCCCGGAATGACCACGTGGCGCGACGCACTGAAGATCTGGTCTGGCGGATGTGTGGGCTCACGCCCTGCCCCCACGCACTCGGCAATGACGCCATCTTCGATCACGACGCCCCGTTCCGCGCCTTCTCCCAGGCAGGCCAGCGGGTCCTTGATCCAGTGTCGCATGGCGAAATGGTCAGTCAGATGTGCGGCGTTGTCAATGAGCGGGCCTCTGCCAAAGCATCGTCGATGGTCCGGCGATACGCCACCAAAGGTTCTCTCACGCCATGCGAGAGCAAACCGTGCCGCACAGTGGTGGAAGCGCCGGTGATATAGACCCCAATACCGCTCCTTTGCGCTCTCTGGGCAAATCCGGCCATGGTGTTTGCGGCGGTCGAGTCGACGAAGGGAACCGCATCGAAGTCGATGATGAAGGCCTTGTAGTGCGTGGCCATGCGATCCAGCACCGTGCCCACCGCCTGCGCTGCTCCGAAAAAGAAGGCACCGCTGATCCGGTAGACGACAATGTCAGGATCGGTGGCAAGGCCAGGATCGTAAGGCGACCTTTCGCCGTTTGAATCGTCGGCGATATCCTTCGTCGCCAGCGGTGTATGCGGGTCGATTCCGGTGGCTTGCGCCATGCGCGCGATGAACAGCAGGGCACCAAGGGCAAAGCCCACGACGATACCCTCCGACAGATCGCGAAACACCGTGAGCAGGAAAGTCGCCAGCAGCACCAGCGCATCACCGGCCGAAGACCGCAGAAGCACGGCGAATTCGCGTTTCTCCGCCATGTTCCATGCCACCACGGCGAGCACCCCTGCGAGTGCTGCGAGCGGAATGAGGCTGGCCAGCGGTGCCGCCACTATCATGAACAGCAGCAGAAAGGCCGAATGCAGCATGCCCGCAATCGGGCCGCGCGCGCCCGAGCGCACATTGGTGGCGGTGCGGGCGATGGTGCCCGTCACGCACATCCCGCCAAAAGCCGCAGAAGCCATGTTTGCAACGCCCTGCGCCACCAGCTCGCAATTGGAGCGGCGCCTGCGGCCCGTCATGCCATCTGCAACGACCGCTGAAAGCAGCGACTCGATGGCACCCAGGAGTGCAAAGGAGATCGCGTGCGGCAGCACGGCGGCGATTTTGGCGGCCGAGATCTCGGGCAGCGACGGTAACGGCAATTCACGAGGGATTCCGCCGAAGCGGGAGCCGATGGTCTCGACGGACAAATGCGCCAGAGAGGCAAGTGCCGCGGCAGTTGCAACGGCAATGAGAAGCCCCGGCCAGGATGGCCGGTATTTTCTGAACAGGAGGATGATTGCAACCGTCAGACCCGAGACCGCAATGGCGGAAGGATTTATGGTGCCGATCGCGCCAGCCAGCATTGTGATCTTTGGCACGACTGCCGCAGGCTCGCTGCCCGGAAGTGTTAATCCGAACAGCTCCCGTATCTGGCTGGCGAAAATGATGACAGCAATGCCCGCAGTAAAGCCGACCGTGACCGGGTAGGGAATGAACTTGATATAAGTGCCAAGCCGCAGAAACCCCGCAACTGCCAGGATGATGCCGGCAAGAAACGTGGCGAGGATCATGCCGTCCACGCCTTGCTCCTGGACGCAGGCCGCGACCAGCACGATGAAAGCGCCCGCCGGACCACCGATCTGGAACCTGCTGCCGCCCAGCGCGGAAACCAGGAAACCGCCTACAATGGCCGCATAGAGGCCCCGGTCGGGTGTCGTCCCCGAAGCAATCGCAATGGCCATGGACAGCGGCAGCGCAACAATGGCGACCGTCAGCCCGGCGACGACGTCCGAACGGAGATCGCCAAGCCCATAGCCCTCGCGCAGGACGCTGACGAACTTGGGCGTGAACATTTCGGCAAAGCCCGGTTCCTGGGGCCGGTGCCGGCCGTCACTCTCGGCGCTCATGCGATGTCCCCCCGTTCACTCTATTCATAGTCAGCTTTGCCGGTTTGCCCAACCCCCGAGGTGGCTAAATGGGCCGGCAATGGCGTCGCATATTCTGCACCATCATTCAGCTTTCCCCCGCTTCCCTTCCGTTCCTGTTCCGGCTAACTTCGCCGTCAGTTCCGCCTGATCAACACCATGGCCGATCATAACACAGGGGCGGACTGAGACAGCAACCCGGCCATGCGGAGGGAGTCTAAATCATGACGACAATGAAACGCGCGCTCGTTTCGATACTTGCCATCGCCGCCCTGAGCGGCACGTCGCTCGCCCAATTGAAGGAAGTGGGCGCCGGCGAAGGCCAGGTCGATATCGTCGCGTGGCCCGGTTACATCGAACGTGGCGAAACCGACAAGAGCTACGACTGGGTCACCGACTTTGAAAAGAAGACAAGCTGCAAGGTCAATATCAAGACGGCCGGTACATCGGACGAAATGGTTGCCCTGATGAATGAGGGTGGCTTTGATCTGGTGACCGCTTCCGGCGATGCTTCGTTGCGCCTCATTTCAGGAAAACGCGTACAGCCAGTCAACACCGACCTTATCCCCTCCTGGAAAACGGTCGACGAACGCCTGCAGAATGCCCCTTGGCACACCGTCGATGGGGTTCACTTTGGCGTGCCTTATCAGTGGGGCGCCAACGTGCTGGCCTACAACACCAAGGTCTTCCCGGAGGCACCGAAGAGCTGGTCGATCGTGTTCGAAGAGCAGAACCTGCCCGACGGCAAGTCCAACAAGGGCCGGGTGCAGGCTTTTGACGGGCCGATCTATATTGCCGATGCAGCGCTCTATCTGATGAAGAAGAAACCCGAGCTTGGCATCAAGGACCCCTACGAACTGAGTGAAGAGCAGTACAAGGCGGCTCTCGACCTGCTCCGCGCCCAGCGCCCGCTGGTTGGCCGTTACTGGCATGACGCCTTCATCCAGATCGACGACTTCAAGAATGAAGGCGTGGTCGCATCGTCCTCCTGGCCGTTCCAGGTCAATATCTTGCAGGCCGACAAGGCCGCCATGGAAAAGACCCCGATTGCCTCGACCATTCCGGAAGAAGGTGCAACAGGCTGGGCCGACACCACCATGATGCATGCCGATGCTACGCATCCGAACTGCGCCTACATGTGGCTTGAACATTCAATCAATCCGAAGCTGCAGGGCGATCTCGCCGCCTGGTTCGGTTCGGTTCCGGCTGTTACAGCCGCCTGCAAGGGCAACGCGCTTTTGACCGATGCCGGTTGCGAAACCAACGGCCTCGGCAACTTCGAGAAAGTGCATTTCTGGCGTACACCCGTTGCCAAGTGTGCCAGCCAGGAAGCGGGCTGCGTACCCTATTATCGCTGGGTGACCGACATGATCGCGGTTCTGGGCGGCCGCTGATCGGAAGTCAGGTGTGAACAAAATTGGCGTCACCGGGCCAGCCTGGTGACGCCTTTCGCCGCCAACGGGGATGCCCGGCTTCGGGGATGAGAGGCGCGATGCGCCGCAGGGCTGGATACGCATGACAACCGCTGTCAAATTCGAAAATGTCTGCCGTCATTTCGGCAATGTGCGCGCCGTCGATGATGTGTCGCTGAATGTTACCGAGGGCGAATTCTTTGCGATGCTGGGACCATCGGGCTCGGGCAAGACCACCTGCCTTCGCCTCATCGCCGGCTTCGAACAGCCGACGTCCGGCCACATCGAGATCTTTGGCGAAACCGCCGAGGGCGTTCCGCCTTACCGCCGCAACGTGAACACGGTATTCCAGGACTACGCCCTGTTCCCGCACATGACGGTCGCCGACAATGTCGCCTATGGCCTCATGGTCAAGGGCATTGGCAAGACGGAGCGCAGCAAGAAGGCCCTTGAGGCGCTCGAACTGGTGGAACTCGGCAGTTATGGCGCCAGGCGGCCGTCGCAGCTCTCCGGCGGCCAGCGCCAGCGCGTCGCTCTGGCGCGCGCCCTGGTGAACGAGCCAAAAGTCTTGCTGCTCGACGAACCACTTGGCGCGCTTGACTTGAAACTGCGCGAACAGATGCAGGTCGAACTCAAGACCCTCCAGCGCAATCTCGGCATTACCTTCGTTTTCGTAACCCATGACCAGGGCGAAGCACTATCCATGGCCGATCGTGTCGCCATCTTCAACGAAGGCAGAATCGTGCAGGTTGGCGAACCGGAAGATATTTACGAGCGGCCCCGCACCCGTTTCGTCGCCGATTTCGTCGGTTCTTCCAATGTCCTGAGCCCCGCATTCACTCGCGCCACGGGCGGTCATGAAAAATGGGCAAGCTTGCGGCCCGAGAAGATTTCGGTCGAGCGCGGCAAGCTCAAATCGGCTGACAAGCACCATGGCGCAGAGGTCAGCGTTTCATCGGTGCACTATCAGGGCGCCGTAACGCGGCTGGGCACTCTTACGAAGACGGGTGAATCGCTCAACGTGTCCGTCTCCTCCGCCGCAGGAAAATTCAAGGAAGGCGAGCGGCTCTCGCTGCAATGGCCGGCTGAAGCGCTTCATGTGATGGAAGGTGAGGCGTGACAGCCGCAGTCGCAGCCGCGGAGGGTGGCTTTTTCCGCCATGTTTCCGACGTGCTGTTTCGCCGTCCGCTCTGGCTTCTGTTGCTGCTTCTGGCGCCGCCGCTGCTATGGCTCGGCATCGTCTATCTGGGTTCGCTGTTCGCATTGCTGCTGCACAGCTTCTTTTCAATTGACGAGTTTTCCGGGTTCATCAAATACGAATTCACCCTCGCCACTTTTGCCGAATTGTTCCGGTTGTCGAATTTCGATGTCATCGTCCGCACCCTGGTGATGTCGACCGCGGTGACCCTGGCTTCGGCAGCGCTGGCGTTCCCCTTTGCCTATTACGCAGCGCGCTATGCCAAGGGAAAGTGGAAGGCCCTGTTCTATGTACTGGTCATGCTGCCCTTGTGGTCGAGCTATCTTGTGAAGGTCTATGCCTGGAAGCTCATTCTCGCCAAGGAGGGCATCATTTCCTGGCTGGCCGGCAAGCTTCACCTCACCTGGCTGCTGGATGCGCTTTTGTCCATTCCAGTGATCGGCGGGCCATCATTGTCGATCAGCTATATCGGCACGTTTCTCGTCTTCGTCTATGTCTGGCTGCCCTACATGATTCTGCCAACCCAGGCCGCACTCGAACGCGTTCCCGGCAATCTGGTCGAGGCATCCGCCGACCTTGGCGCCTCGCCGCGCCAGACCTTCTGGACAGTGATCCTGCCGCTCGCCCTGCCCGGCCTGATTGCCGGTTCGATCTTCACCTTTTCGCTCACCATGGGCGACTACATCATTCCGCAGATTGTCGGGACGTCCACCTATTTCCTTGGCCAGGCCGTCTATACCCTGCAGGGCACCGCCGGAAACATTCCCCTCGCCGCCGCCTTCACCGTTGTGCCGATTGTCATCATGGGCATCTACCTGTGGATCGCCAAGCGCATGGGAGCCTTCGATGCGCTCTGATCCGAACTACATATGCTCGAACGAGCAATCTAATTCAAAAAATCTAAACCCGAATTTTTAGGGGGAATGATATTCCCAATGAGTTCTGAGTCCGAAATCCGGCAGATGTTAATCGATTTTCCTGAGTTGCAGCATCCCGACGTAAATCTCAACAAAGAAGTTTATGCACACTTCGGATTGTTGTTTTTCGGATTTTCGCTGGTCGAGCACTCGATGATTAACGTTTGCACTCTGGACAACGCGATTGCGGAATGCCGCAAACTGGGGCGAAAAATAATACAGAAGGATTGGGAGGCAGCCCACGACAAAGGTTATGAAGTCGCCAAATCTAAAACCTTCGGAAATCTGATCAAACAAGTTCTTTCTATCCAGGATTTTCACCATCTTGAGAATGGTCTGCAGGAGATAAAACATGTTCGAGACTACGCTACTCACCATTTTTTTAGAGACGAAATTGGTTATTGGGGAACCGAAGAGGGATTGTTGTTCCTCCTCTCCAAGCTATACACAGCTCGAAAGCGGATAGATGCGGTAGAAGAATTATTAAAACCACCAACTGAGTTGATGATGAAAAGAATTGGCATGCAGTCTCCCGAACCAGACATTCTGGTCAAGGAGACTACCGCTATTTACGCAGAAGCACACAGCTTGGTTGCTTCAGGTGCTGCGAAGGTCGGTTGGGAGCGATCCAAATGAATTTGATGCGTGCAAATTTGACAGTTCTCACAAATGCGCTCTGATCCAAACCAGAAGGCTCCGTTCCTACTCAAGTTGTCCGCTATCGGCGCTATCCTGTTCCTGCACGTGCCGCTGCTGCTGATCTTCCTCTATGCCTTCACCACGGAAGAGAAGAGCTATCAGTTCCCGCCGCCGGGCTACACCCTGCAATGGTTTTCTGTGGTGTGGGAGCGCCAGGATATCTGGGACGCGCTCAAGCTTTCACTGAAGGTCGCCTCCATCGCCACGGTGATTGCGTTGATTCTTGGCACCTGCGCTGCCGCGGCCGTGGCGCGCTCGGCCTTTTTCGGCCGCGATTACATCTCGCTGCTTTTCATTCTCCCGATTGCCCTTCCCGGCATCATCACCGGCATCTCGTTGCGTTCCGCTTTCAATGTGATGGATATCCCGTTTTCGACCTGGACCATTGTGCTGGGCCACGCCACCTTCTGCATCGTCGTCGTATACAACAATGTGCTGGCGCGCTTCCGCCGCACCTCCGGCAGCATGATCGAAGCCTCCATGGATCTTGGTGCGGATGGTTTTCAGACATTCCGGCACGTGGTCCTCCCGCAGATCGGTTCAGCCCTGCTTGCGGGCGGGATGCTGGCCTTCGCGCTGTCGTTCGACGAAGTTATCGTGACGACCTTCACCGCCGGCCAGCAGTCGACACTGCCGATCTGGATGCTCAACGAACTGATCCGCCCGCGCCAGCGGCCTGTGACCAACGTCGTCGCAATTTTCGTGATCGCCGTGACCTTTGTTCCGATCATCGCCGCCTACTATCTGACGCGTGATGGCGAGCATACCGGCGGTGCCGGAAAATAAGGTTTCCGGCTGCTTACTATTGGTTACCGACAAGGATACAGTCACTTCACGCGATGTTGGGAGATTGCAAGATGACCGCCGTTCGCCGTGCCGATTTTCTGATGACGCTGGCCTATGCAACGGACCTCGCCACCGGCCAGTCGCGCGATTTCGCACTCCGGTCCTGCGTTCTGGCCATGCGGCTTGCCGACGTTGCGGGCCTCGGTGAACATGATCGCCGAAATGTCTATCATCAGGCCCTGCTCCGCTATATCGGATGCAACGCCGACACGCATCTGCTGGCCTCGGCCTTCGGTGACGAAATCGCTCTTCGCCAGGAACTTGCCCTGGCAGACATGGGCAGCCATTCGGAAATCGGCCAGATCTTTGTCCGCGCCTTTACCCGTTACTTCGCGGATATGCCGCCCGATGACCTAGCCAAGGCCGTCCAGCAGGGACTTTCGGAAGCAATGCAGATCAGTGTTCCGATTCTCGCCGGCCATTGTGAGGTGGCGCAGCGGATTGGAACGCGGATCGGCCTGTCGGAAGAGATCCGTGAAAATCTGGGACAGCTTTATGAGCGTTGGGACGGTCATGGCTTGCCCCGGGGTCTGAAGGGCGATGCCGTCAAGCTTGCCGTCCGTATGGTGACGCTCGCACAGGACATCATCGCATTGAACGAAGCGCATGGCCGCGAAGTCATGGCCGAGACAATCGGCAAGCGCCGCGGTGGCGCCTACGAACCGGAACTGGCCGATCTCTTCCTCGCCAGCGCCGCCAGCCTGCTCGAGGGTCTCGATGGTGCCATCGACCGCGACACCATCCTTGCACTTGAGCCGCTACCCCATGCGGTCTTCGACGAGGAGCAGTGCGAGGAAGCCTATCTCGCGATTGCCGACATGGTCGACATGCGGATGCCCTTCACTTTCGGCCACTCGCGCGCCGTGGCAACACTTGCCGAAGCAGCCGCAAGACACATGGGCCTTCCCGCGTCGGACATTCGTGAAGTCCGCTGGGCAGCTTACACGCATGATATCGGTGAACTGGCGGTTCCGGTTTCGACCTGGATGAAATCAAAGCCACTGACCATACGCGAAACCGACACCGCGCAGCTTCACCCCTACCATGGCGAGCGGGCGCTTGCGTCACTGGGTGGAGAGGGAAAGCCTGTCGCGGCAATCGTGCTGCGCCATCATGAGCGTCTCGACGGCAGCGGCTATCACCGCCATACCCGTGGTCCCGATCTGTCGCCTGCCGCCCGTATCCTTGCCGCTGCCGAAGCCTTTCAAACGGCGCGGGAAGTACGGCCGCACCGGCCCGCCTTGAGCGAGCCAGCCGCAGCCGCCAGGCTGCGCAGCGCGGTCAAGGAGGGAAAGCTCTGCCCCGACGCCGTGGCGGCGGTTCTGGCCTCCGCCGGTCAATCCACCCGCCGCGAAATGGCCGAACGCCCTTCGGGCCTGACGCCACGCGAAAACGAGGTCTTGCGGCTCATTGCCGCCGGCCACACGGCGAAGGAAGCGGCTCGCCTGCTCGATATCGCACCAAAGACCGCCGACAACCACATCCAGAGCCTCTATTCCAAGATCGGCGTCACCACGCGGGCCGCCGCTGCGCTCTACGCCCTTGAGCGCGGCCTCGTGCAGCACGGAATTATCGCCGCCTAAAGCTCTCAATTCAGGCGGCATAGGGAATCCTCCTCATGTGCGGCGGGCGCGATGCGGTCATTCTCCTGACCAGAGCCGGGCCACTGCGGTGCCGGACGGGAAATGAAGGAGAACGAACATGATGCTCGCAACGACGAAGGTCGCGGATGTCGACCAGTTTCTGAAAATCTTTTCAACCAAGGGCCTTGAGAAGCGGAAGCAGCACGGGTCCAGGGGAGCGACGGTGTTCCGCGATCCGGTCGAGACCGATAGGGTCTGGGCGATCTTCGACTGGGATGAGGCCGGCTTCAAGAACTTCGTCACGGATCCCGAAGTTCCCGCGATCCTTCACGAAGCCGGGCATATCGGCAAGCCCCAGGCCGCACCGCTTGCCGGCCAGTACAAAGCCTAGCATTCCAGCCAGCAACCAAGAGAGGAAATGACCATGTCAAACGTTGCACAAATGGCCAATGCCGGGCAGAAGATCGAGAGCAATTCAGATATCGTGCGCCGCGGTTATGCTGCCTTCAACGCAGCCGACATCGACACTCTGCTGAAGATTTTTGACGAGAATGCGTCCTGGCACACGCCAGGGGAGGGCTCGATTGGCGGCAGCCGCAAGGGCCGCGATGCGGTCTTCGCCCAGTTTGGCCGGTACGGCGGCGAGACCAGGGGCACCTTCAGAGCCGACCTCATGAACGTTTATGAAAGCGAGGACGGCGGCGTGGTCGGCCTGCATCACAACACCGGAGAGCGCGATGGCAAGCGCCTCAACGTTCTCTGCTGCATTGTCTTCGAGGTCGGCAACGGCCGCATCGTCTCCGGGCGGGAGCACTTTTTCGATGTCCATGACTGGGAAACATTCTGGTCATAGCGTTCATCGCAATTGAAACGCGCCACAGCGTCGTCCGTTGTGGCGCGTTTTCAGTTCCGTCGGGCCCTATTTCTTCTTTTTGGCGGTCTTTTTGACCGGCTTCTTGGCAACCTTCTTGACTGGCTTTTTGGCAACTTTCTTTGCCGGTTTTTTGGCAACTGGCTTGGCCACTGCCTTCTTCACTGGCTTTTTGGCAACCGCTTTCTTGCCGGCTGCTTTCTTTGCCGGAGGTTTCTTGGCAACTGCCTTTTTCGCTGGTTTCTTCGCCGGCGGTTTCTTGACGGCTGGCGCCACCGAAGAGGAACCCGCCACAGCGGCGAACTTCTCGAAGAACTGCGTTGCCATCGACCGCGCTGTCGAATCGATCAGGCGCGAGCCCAGCATCGCCAGCTTGCCGCCAACCTGCGCATCCACATCATAAATCAGCTTTGTGCCACCCGGCGCATCCTCGAGCCTAACATTGGCGCCGCCCGTTGCAAAGCCGGCAAGCCCGCCCTTGCCCTCGCCGGATATACGGTAGCTGTTCGGCGGGTTCATGTCGGAAAGGTGGACAACACCATTGAATCCGGCCTTTACCGGCCCGACCTTGGCCACAACCCGGGCTTCCATCTCGGTATCCGACGTCTTGTTGATGCTCTCGCATCCGGGAATGCACTGCATCAGCACGGCGGGATCGTTCAGCGCCCGCCACACGGCTTCGCGCGAAGCCGGAATGATTTCTTCACCGCTCATTTTCATTGAAAAGCCTCCTCAGCTTGCTGCGCAGTTAAACCGAAACGTCACCGCGTTTCCACTGTTCCTTTGTCTCATTTCGAAAGTCTGCGAAGCGCTTTCGCCGGATTGCGTCCCGCGCGCCCTGCATGAGTTGCTGGTAGTAGGCTGTGTTCGCCCAGGACAACAGCATCATCCCAAGCAACTCGCCAGATTTGACCAGATGATGCAGATAAGCCCGCGAATACTCCGAATGCGCCGGACATGGGCTCTCGGGATCGAGCGGCCGTGGATCGGCGGCATGCCTGGAATTGCGCAGGTTGATCTTGCCGAAGCGGGTGAACACCTGTCCGTGCCGGCCCGAACGCGTCGGCATGACGCAGTCGAACATGTCGATGCCACGCGCCACCGATTCGAGAATATCCTCAGGCGTGCCAACCCCCATCAGGTAGCGTGGCTTGTCCGCCGGAAGATGCGGGATCGTGTGTTCGATCGTCTCCAGCATCAGCTTCTGGCCCTCGCCCACCGCAAGCCCTCCGATTGCGTAACCCTCGAAACCGATGCCGACGAGGCCAAGCGCACTTTCCCGCCGCAGCCGCTCATTGACACCGCCCTGCACGATGCCGAAATTTCCCCTCCCCGGCTGGCGGCCAAAAGCAATGCGCGAGCGCTCCGCCCAGCGCAGCGACATCCGCATGGCGCGCTCGGCATCCTTCTCCGTATGCGGGAACATCAGGCATTCATCGAGTTGCATCTGGATATCGGATCCCAGCAGCCGCTGGATCTCCATGGCGCGCTCGGGCGTGAGTTCGTGGCGCTTGCCATCAATATGCGACTGGAACACCGCCCCCTGTTCATTGATCTTGCGGAGTTTCGACAGTGACATGATCTGGAAGCCACCGCTGTCAGTGAGAATGGGACCTTCCCAGCCAATGAACAGGTGTAAACCGCCAAGCTCCGCCACCAGTTCGGCGCCCGGCCTCAGCATGAGGTGATAGGTATTGCCCAGAATGATGTCGGCGCCCGCTGCCTTGACCTGATCGAGATAGAGACCCTTGACCGTTCCAGCGGTTCCAACGGGCATGAAGGCCGGCGTGCGGATCGGTCCATGTAGGGTTTGGACTACGCCAGTGCGGGCCTCACCATCGATAGCTTGCAGGGAGAAGGAAAAATCAGGCGTCATGCCGAGGGGAATAGCAGGCTCGCATCGCCATAGGAATAGAAGCGATAATCATGGGCGATGGCATGGGCATAGGCCTGTTTCATCGTCTCGGCGCCTGAAAACGCCGACACCAGCATGAACAATGTCGACTTCGGCAGATGAAAATTGGTGAGCAGCAGATCGGTGAAGCGAAATTTGTAGCCTGGAGTGATGAAGATCTCCGTAGTGCCGCTGAACGGCTGGAGCGTGCCGGACCGGGAGGCGCTCTCAAGCAGCCGCAGTGAAGTGGTGCCCACGGCAACAATCCGGCCACCAGCCGCTTTCGTTGCATTGAGCCGCGCAACGGTTTCCGTGGTCACCTCGCCCCACTCGCTATGCATTTTATGGTCGCGCGTGTCCTCGGCCTTCACCGGCAGGAAGGTACCGGCACCGACATGAAGCGTCACAAATTCCATTGCTATACCAGCATGTTGAAGCCGTTCGATGAGATTATGCGTGAAGTGCAGTCCCGCCGTCGGGGCAGCCACGGCTCCGTCTTCACGCGCGAAAAGTGTCTGATAATCGGTACGGTCCTGTTCGTCGGTCGGGCGCTTTCCCACGATGTAGGGTGGCAGTGGCATGTCGCCCACTGCGGCAATCGCCTCGTCAAGCACTGGCCCCGAGAAATCGAACAGCAGTGTGATTTCCCCCGCCTCGCCTTTCGCCTCGATGATAGCATCGAGATTGCCAAGGAGACATACCCGGCCTTCGCCGCCAAATCGAACCCGGTCGCCGGGCTCCAGCTTTCTCGCCGGTTTGGCAAAGGCCTTCCACCGCGCGCCATCAAGGCGCATGTGCAGCAGCACTTCAATCTTGGGACTCGTACCTGCCCGGCCAAACCGATGGCCCCTGAGGGCCGCAGGAATTACCCTGGTATTATTGAAGACCAGGACATCACCGGCCCGCAGCAGCTGAGGAAGTTCACGAATCAGATGATCTTCCAGTTTGTCCGGACGCACCACCAGAAGCTTCGCAGCATCACGCGGGCTGGCCGGCCGAAGCGCTATCCGCTCAGATGGCAGATCAAAATCGAAATCGGAAACACGCACTATGGTCCCTCGCAGGTAACCGCGAAGGCCCCCACATCAGTGATACGGAGCGTTCCAGCCGTGACGACGTCATCCCCTTCGCTAGCCTTGAACAGGCGAAGCTGGGCCACAATCGCAGCGAGGTTTTCATCCGTAAGATCAATCAGCATCTGATCGGCCGTTTCGAAAGCCTGACCGATGGCGATGCGGCTTGCACCTTCACCCGCCGTCGACCACGTCTTTCCAGCGGCTTCGAGGTCGGCCTTCACGACTGAAATAACATCCATGGCGCCAAGTAGAACCGAGATTGAAACCTCGTTTCCGCTGGAACACACCATGGTCTCCGTCGCCGCCGCTGGCAGCGACAGAGCCATGAGGGTTAGTCCAATGGTAAGAAACCGCCTCAACTGGCGTCAGCCGCAACCTGCATCTTCACGATACGGTCCGGATCACGCGCCGGCTCGCCGCGCTTGATCTTGTCCACGACGTCCATGCCCGACGTGACCCGGCCCCAGACGGTGTACTGCCCGTCAAGGAACGACGCGTCGTCGAAGCAGATGAAAAATTGGCTGTTTGCCGAGTTGGGACTGGAAGAGCGCGCCATGGAACAAATGCCGCGCACATGCGGCTCCTTGGAAAACTCGGCCTGAAGGTTTGGCTTCTTGGAGCCCCCTGTGCCGGTCCCGGTCGGGTCGCCGCCCTGTGCCATGAAGCCTTCGATCACCCGGTGAAACGGCGTTCCATCATAGAAGCCTTCACGTGCCAACTCCTTGATGCGGGCAACATGGCCCGGAGCCAGCTTCGGCAGCAGTTCGATTTCCACCCGGCCTTTGTCCAGATCGACGTACAGCGTGTTCTCGAGGTCAGCCATTATTGCACCGTCACTTTCGTCATCTTGTCCGGGGCGGCCGGTGGCTCACCCTTGGCGATCTGGTCCACGCATTTCATGCCTTCTTCATCCACATTGCCCCACACCGTGTACTGGCCGTCGAGAAACCCGCCGTCGGCGAACATGATGAAGAACTGGCTGTTGGCGGAGTTGGGGTCCTGGGTCCGCGCCATGCCGACCACGCCACGCGCATAATGTTCAGGCGTGAACTCGGCTGCCAGATCGGGTTCTTGCGAACCGCCGGTGCCGGTCCCTGTCGGATCGCCCGTCTGCGCCATGAACCCGTCGATAACGCGATGGAAGACGATGCCATCGTAGAATCTGGCCGAGGCCAGTTTGGAGATCTGCGCCACGTGCTTGGGCGCCAGGTCGGCGCGCAACTTGATGGCAAAGGAACAGCCCTTGCTGGTTTCCACCTTGAGGCTGTCTGCCGCCATGGCCGATCCTCCCAAAAGCAACAGTGCCGCCGCGGCAAACAGGGCCCTGCGGCCAGATCGGAAAATCATCTGTCAGTCTCCTTTTTTGAACAGAAATCAGTGTGTTGGTTTGAGCGCGGCTGCAATCGCCGCCTGAGCTTCCGGGGGAACGAAGAGCGAGATATCGCCCCCCATGCGGGCAATCTGCTTGACCAGTGAGGAAGCGATCATCCGGGTGGCCGGAGAAGCTGCCAAGAACACGGTTTCGATATCGGGCGCCATCGCCCCATTCATCTGTCCCATCTGGACCTCGTAGTCGAAGTCTGTGGCGTCTCTGAGGCCACGAATGATCACGCCGGCATGATGGCGCCGTGCTGCATCCACCGCGAGGCCATCAAAGGTGACAATCGCGATTTTGAGGCCGCTGTGCTCCGCCACCGGCTTTGTCACCGATTCGAGCAGACTTATGCGGTGGTTGGGATCAAGCAGCGCCTGCTTGCTTGCGTGGGTGCCTACCCCGAGGACGAGCTTGTCCACGATCCGCGCGCAGCGCGCGATGATGTCGAGGTGCCCAAAGGTAACCGGATCGAATGAACCGGGATAGAATCCTGTCCGCATGGGCTAACGCATAGTCGTTTACGGCCGATCCCGCAACTCGCCTTCAGTGGCCTGTCCTGCTAGGAAACTGCCATGGAAGTGATCTCCTCGCCCCAAAATCCAACCGTCAAACTGGCCCGCTCGCTTGCCCTGAAAAAACACCGTGCCGAGACGGGCCTGTTCGTGGCGGAAGGTAGTTTGGTACTCGAAATGGCGCGTCGGGCGGGCTGGAAGCCACATACGGTATTTGTCGGCCCAAACCAAAATGACCACGAATTGACCGGTTGGGCCAGCGAGCACAATGCGAGGCTCATCTCCGCCACGGAAAGTGTGATGGCGGCCTTGAGCCCGCAGGGAAATCCCCCTGATTGCGTCGGGATATTCCAGCAGCAGATGTCGCAGCCGCCGCGGCAGCCCGCTTCTGAGGACGTCTGGGTTGCCCTGGAGGATATTCGCGATCCCGGCAATCTTGGCACGATTGTCCGCACCACCGACGCCGCAGGCGCCAGCGGTGTGATTCTTGTAGGCCAATCCTGCGATCCGTTCTCGCGCGAATGCGTCCGTGCCTCCATGGGCTCAATCTTTCAGGTGCCTCTCGTCCGTATGGATGTGAAGGCGTTTGCAGCGCTCTGTTCAAAGTGGCCGGGTGACGTCATTGCCACTCAAATGCAGGCAGAGCGCGACTACCGCAGCGCCTTTCGCTATCCTGCCCTGATCGTCATGGGCAGCGAGGGCACGGGACTTTCTCCGGCAATTGCCGGCCTGTGCACCGCAGAAGTTCGGATACCGATGGCCGGAAAGGCCGAATCCCTTAATCTGGCCATAGCGACCGCTCTCATGCTTTATGAAGTGAAACGGCCAGATCTGAAATGAACCGGGGCAAGCATGCGCTTTGAAGGAACCGCCGATTACGTGGCAACGGACGATCTCCGCATTGCCGTCAATGCTGCCATCGTGCTCGAGCGCCCGCTGCTGGTAAAGGGCGAACCCGGCACCGGCAAAACCGTGCTGGCGCATGAAATCGCCAGATCCCTGGATGTGCCGATCATCGAATGGCATATCAAGTCAACCACCAAGGCGCAGCAGGGTCTTTACGAATATGACGCCGTCAGCCGCTTGCGCGACTCGCAGCTTGGCGACGAACGCGTCCACGACATTCGCAACTACATCAGGCGCGGCAAGCTCTGGGATGCCTTCACCCACGCCGCGCGCCCGGTGCTGCTGATCGATGAAATCGACAAGGCCGATATCGAGTTTCCCAACGATCTCTTGCTTGAACTCGATCGCATGGAATTCTTTGTCTACGAAACCGGAGAAACCATCAAGGCCATCCGCCGCCCGATCGTCATCATTACCTCGAACAATGAAAAGGAACTTCCGGACGCATTCCTGCGCCGCTGTTTCTTCCACTACATCAAGTTCCCCGATGCAGAGACGATGCAGGCCATTGTCGATGTGCATTTTCCCGGCCTCAAGAAAAAGCTGGTCAGCGAAGCACTGAACATCTTCTTCGAAATCCGCGGCGTACCGGGACTCAAGAAAAAGCCATCCACGTCCGAACTGCTCGACTGGATCAAACTGCTTCTCAATGAGGATATATCTCCTGAGACCCTCCGCGAGCGCGACCCGCGGAAGATCATCCCGCCACTGCACGGCGCCTTGCTCAAGAACGAGCAGGATGTAATGCTGTTCGAAAGACTGGCGTTCATGGCAAGGCGCGAAGGGCGTTAGATGTTCGGGCAGTATCAATATGTGGTGGTTGTCGGTGTTGCGGCCGTGTTGATATGGCTGGCCTGGGGAAGGAACAGCAGTGCCGATGGAGGCGGCGGTTTTGATTCAGGCGATGGTGGTGGTGGCGATGGTGGAGGAGACTAAAAGTGAACGGCACCCGGCGCTTCTTCCTGGCGGCGACATTGGCCTGCATTGTCACAAGCTTGGCTGGAGCTGACGAGATGCCGATAGACCTGTCATTGCACAAAGCTGCTGCCGCAAATGACTTAGCGAGGTTGCGGAAGCTGATTGCGGCCGGGGCAAAAGTTGATGCCCGCGACAAGGCACAGCGCACCGCCCTGCTCGTGGCAACGCGCGCCAACGCCGTGGACGCCGCCCGCGAGTTGATTGCAGCTGGTGCGGATGTAAACGCCAAGGATAACATCCGCGACACGCCATTCCTCTATGCCGGTGCCGAAGGGCGCCTAGAAATCCTGCGTATGACACTGAAGGCCGGCGCCAATCTCAAGGACACCAACCGCTATGGCGGTAACGCACTTATCCCAGCGTCGCACCACGGCCATCCCGATACCGTGCGCGAGTTGCTCAAGACAGATATTGCAGTGGACCACGTCAACCGGCTGGGCTGGACCGCACTGCTCGAAACCGTCATCCTGTCGGACGGCGGTCCCACCCATCAGGACATCATGAAACAACTGATTGCTGCGGGAGCGAATGTGAATCTTGCCGATGGAGAAGGTGTCAGTCCGCTCGCCCACGCCAAATCACGGGGCTTTGCCGAAATGGTGCGCATGCTGGAAAATGCCGGCGCCAAATAGCTGCTATCGATCGTGCCGGCTTAACCATTTGATGGCGCCCGGCACGAACCACGGATTGCCCCAATAGAGCGGTGACGATGGAACCGGCCGGTCAAAGGCGCTTTCGCCGCCCTTCTGCCCAAGGATACGCCGCGCCAGCTTCTGACCGAACAGCGTGCCCATCGGCAAGCCGGCAAAACAATAACCCGCGGCAAAATGAATGCCATCGTGCTGGCCAATATGAGGATAGAGGTCGAGTGTGCCGCCGCATTTGCCGGTCCACACATGGGCAAAACGCAGGTCATTGAGATCGGGAAAAATGCGCGTCAGCCGCACATGCAGCCGCTTCGCCATGGTTGCGAGGTCCTGGTTGCGCCCGCCGGTCAATCCGCCAAAAATAATGCGCGCTGGATCGCCGGGGGCACGGCGCATCCAGTCCACATTGAAATTCCAGTCGATATAGGTGCGGTCACTGGGAAGGATTTGCCGCACCCGCTCCTCGCCCAAAGGCTCCGATACGGTTTGATAGGCATCGAAGGGGATGATGCGTTGCTTCAGCCAGGGAAACGCATTGCCGGAGTAACCGTTGGTGGCGACGATCACATCGCGCGCCGTCACCACACCCTGCGAAGTGGCGAGCGAATATCCGGAATCCGTGCGCCCAATCGATAGAACCGGCGTATGTGAAGCGACCACCGCGCCCGCGGCACGCGCCGCATCGAGCAATCCCTTGTGATAGAGCCCGGGATGCAGCCCGGCATGGTCTGCAATCTTCACGCCGCCAGAATAATAGTCCGTGCCAATTTCAAGGTGCTGTTCGGTCCGGGGCACAGCGGCAAAGGACTCGCCCAGATGTTTCTCGCGCAGCGCAAACTCGCGCGCCATTGCATCATACATGCCGGGGCTCGTGGCGAGCAGAAGCCGTCCCTGTTGCCGATAGTGACAGGCGATACGTTCATTTTCGACCGTCTCCTTCACAGCGATAAACGCTTCCATCAACTCGCCGTAAATGGCCTTGGCAAATGCGAGCCCGTGCCTGTCGATCAACTCGCCAAAACCGTGCTTCAGGGTTCGTCCGACATAGCCTGCATTGCGCGTACTGGCGCCATAGCCCAGTTCATGCGCTTCGAAAACCGTGACCTGCCGTCCACCCCGCGCCAGATGCAGTGCCGCCACAAGTCCGGTATAGCCCGAGCCGACAATGGCAACGTCCACGGCTCGGGCAATCGTTTGCACCTGGGTGTGTTCTTGCGGCGCTGCCCGCCACCAATAAGGATCAAACGAGCAATCCGGCGTAACTGCTGCACTAGCCGGCATGCACGTTCCCGGTTTTCAGAGCCTTGCTCTCGTCCACCCGGTCGCGAAGCTGCATCCACCAGTAGCTGCCCTGAACCCCGGCACGCCCAAGTAGTCCCCCGGCCCAGCGTGGCGTGAAGATGCCGAAGCGGCGATATTCGTCATCCCCGTCGGCAATGGCGCGCGCCAACAAATTGCCGGCCATCGCTGTTGTGTTGAGACCGTGTCCGCCAAACGCCGTGGCATACCACTGCCCATCCGCATCGCGGCCGATCAACGGCATCTTGTGAGGCGCATAACCCATCAGCCCGGCCCACGCGAAGTCGATCAGGGGGTCGCCCAGTTGCGGAAATACCGACACCATGTCGCCACGCAACAGCTGGCCAAGACGAAGCGGCGCACTCTGCCGCGTCGTAATCCGCCCACCCCACAGGATGCGCCCGTCATTGCTCTGCCGGTAGTAATCGCCGGAACGGCGGGTATCGGAAATAAATGAACGGGTGATGATCGAGTCCTGCTGCAACCGTTCCGTTGCGATGATGTAAGTCGCAATCGGCAATACTGCTTTTCCGGTTGCCGCGTGGATGCGCCGGTCGAGTGCCGAAACACAATGCACAACATGCTGGGCGGTGACCTCGCCCTCAGAGGTCCGCACGCTGAAACCCGCTCCGGTCTTCGCAACCGCTACAGCGAGGGAACTCTCATACACCTGCGCCCCATCCACTTCCGCCAGCCCCAGCAGCATCAGCGCATAACGCAACGGGTGAATA